>JBGTCG010000076.1:0-64286 GCA_041748915.1 Methylococcales bacterium | reverse complement strand
GAACCACCCGATTACCCTGAACCCGGCGATTCTCAACAATACTCCAGTAACAATGTTCCTTGCCGTCTTTCAACCGTTTCTTGGCACGCAAAAACATGCCGGTAGTCTTGCAAATTATTCCAATAAGTCAATGGGGTAGGTAGGCACTACAGGCGCTTTTGCGCAATTTTCGGAAATCCTGCCTTTAGTGATCAATTACCTGCGCTACGCCCTCAGTAAAAATCCGGGGAATCTTAGACTGAATCGCTGAAGTCGGGCTAACGGTGCCGTTCGTCTCTCTATTGGCCGCCTGGGCCACCAAGAGCCTTGGACTCTCCATGGCGGTCGGCGCATTCCTGATCGGGATGATGCTCGGCGAAACGGAATTCCGGCATCAGGTCGAGGCAACGATCAGACCGTTTCGAGATGTGTTGCTGGGGCTGTTCTTCGTCAGTATCGGAATGTTGTTCGATCCATCCTTGATTCCGGAGATCTGGTTGCCGGCTCTGACTTCGGGCATTGCCCTTCTCGCGGTCAAGATTATTCTGGTCGCCGCCATCCTCCGCCTCGCGAATATTGAAAAACGAACCTCGGTACGCGTCGGTCTGCTGCTCGCCGTCGGCGGGGAGTTTGGCTTTGCTCTGCTTGCGATCGCGTTAAAAGCCGGCGTAATCGCTCCGGACGTCTCCCAGATCGTACTGATGGCCGTTCTGGTTTCAATGATCGGAGCACCGTTTCTAATCCGTTACCAAGAATTTCTGACCGACTTCCTCTCGGCTTCAGCCAGCTTCCCGCAGAGCAATCCGAGAGCGGCGGAGCAGGGCCGAGATCCTCTGATCGATCATGTCATGATCTGTGGTTTCGGCCGCATAGTCCAGAGTATGGGCCGATTCCTCGAAATCGAAAAAATTCCGTACATCGCGCTCGATCTCGATACGGCCAGGGTCCGCGAAGCACGCATCGCCGCACAGCCCGTTCATTATGCGGACTCCAGCGACCAGGATGTTCTGGAGACGGTCGGCATTAAAACCGCGCGGTTGGTGGTGATCAGTCATGATGACCTGACTTCGGCGCTTAACTCTCTGCACCACATCCGCTATCTGAGTCCGGACCTCCCGGTCATGGTGCGTGCGCGAGACGAAAGTACTGTGGAGGAGTTGCGCAAGGCCGGAGCGACCGAGGTCGTACCGGAATCGCTCGAAGTCGCCATCATGATTGCGTCTCATGCCCTCATCCTGCTCGAGGTCCCGATCATTCGCGTGGTGAGAAGCATACGGGATCAAAGAACTAACCGCTATCGCTTGCTGCGAGAATTTTTCCGCAGTGGCGATGAATATGACAATGAGAAGCATGAGTCGAGCCTGGATAGACTCCGTCCGGTGATTCTGACGAACGGTTGTCGGGCAATCGGCAACCCGCTCGGCGCGTTGGAATTCGACAAGGTGGTTGTAACGGCGCTGGTCCGGAAAGGGTTCAGGACCTTGTCGCCCTCTCTGGAAACGATACTGGAATCGGGCGATGTCGTGGTTTTATTCGGTTCGCCCGAGGACCTCGAGAAAGCTGAAAGCCAATTTCTGAGCTAACGTGTTCCGCCCAACATTTTTTAACTAATCTGCTTTTGTTGCTCGACCGCTTCGTCGAACGCGTCATCCCAAGTCGGTTCGGAAAGATCATCGCCTGCGTCGCCGGTTTCGATATAATCTCCGGACTCGGTTGGTTCCTGAGCGTAGGCCAATTTGGCGGACAGGAATTCGGATGAATCGGCAATACCGTCCACTTCCACCGCGAATTCCTCGCCGAATTCCGGTCCTGCTCCCGGGCCGGCCATTTTTATCGATGCCGACCTTTTCCGGGTCGGTTCAATCGCGGCTACTATCCAATAGCTTTCCAATAACGTATACACGCTTTGATCGAAGGCGCCGATCTTGCCGGCGTCGGCGCCGAATTGAATTTCAGTAAAGGTCCTGAATAGCGTTCTTTCCGCCCGGACGAGTTCGCGACTCAGGCTTTCCGCTTCGTGTTCTTCAAGCCCGAGTAATTCCAGCAGACGCTGTTGAAGCCTTGACTGTCGCTCAGGCTCCGTGCGATTCACCCGTGCCGATAAGTCGGCCAGTTCGGCGATTAGCCACCTTCTTTTACGCCAGTTGGCGATTGCAAGAAAAATGAGGACTATCAGTAATACGAACAACAATTCGCCCAGTAACAACCAAAAAGTGAAGTTCATTGACAGATTTTGCCCATCGGCCGGTCAGAGAATCGATTCAGGCGGCAAGCATCGGTCGGGGAAAAACCGGCCGGATACAAGCGACGCGTAACCCTTTGCATTTGCGGACCGGTAAAGTCAATCTTCGCTGAAGGCTTTATTGATCCGCTGCTCAGCGCGGATAAAGGTATTCAACATGCGTTTCCGGCTCATATCCAGCTCTTCCGCCTCCTTCGATGAGCCAAATAATTTGGTGTACTCTGCGGAAATTTCATCCATGGATTCCATGGCCATCGCAAGCTGTTTCGAAATACGCTCGCGGTCTTTTTTCAGCCGCTCGATTTCGGCCCGCGCAGATTCTATGGCCGCGGCGAGTTTGGGCTCGTCCCTGTTGTTTCCGGAGACCTCCGACAGTAGTCTGCAAAAGGGCGTTGTCAGGGCTTGAATACCCTGATCGATACCGTTCAACAGGACCACATCCCGGTTCAGAAACATTTGTATGATTTTTTGATAAAGCGATTTTTCACAGGAGTTGATTTCGAAAAGCACTGCGTCGAGCTGGACTTGATCCAACACGCACGATTCGGAGATCGCTATTGCGAGCCGTTCCGATCGCCCGGCCTCACTTTTCTTGATCAGTCTGATAAACCGGCTGGCGGCATTCCGTTCCATGGCGCGCCGGCGCAGGATAAATCCGGTAATCCCGGCGATGAATAGCACCGCTCCGGTCAGTCCTTCCACCATGAATACTGCTGCCAACGAACTTACTTCAATCATGCCGCCAACCTGTCGATAAGCCGTGTTTGTTGCTTCGCCGATCGCTTTTGTACGAACCGGTATATAAAGAACCCGGCGATCAGAAAAACTAAATTGACCGTGCCGGCGATAATACCGGTCATCATCCAATCCGGTTGCTGGATTACCGGCTTCGTCTCCGGGTGATCTTTGTCCGGCTCGCGCTTGGCCGCGCCTTCGTCCCCTTTGTCCAAGGCATCGAGCAGGTGCTGATCGACGACAATGGGCCTAATCGGGGGATGCACAGTGTCTCCGCGTCGCGTTTTTGCGCTCACCGTGAAATTGATGAGGATGCGTTCACCGGCCGACGGAATGCCGATTACCATTTCGCGCGCGCCGTTACCCTGCGCTAGAGCAATTCTTTCTGCTTCACCCGAAGGATGAATGACCGCGGCGTCGGCGGTTAGGGAATCCAATTCGATAATAGCCGGGTCCGGAATCAGCCGGATCCGGATCGAATTGATTTCCGGGTCACTGGTCCTTGAGATTTCGACGTCCATGAATTTTTCAACCACCGGGATCCGATGTTCCGTTTCACGTTGAAAGGTCCGGCCGTTCACAACGATCCTGAACGTATGCTCGCCGGCCGTCAGTGTTTCTTCGACGGATTGCCTAAACGAACCGATATCGGCCGGATCTTTTTTGAAGATCCAATCCGTTTTGCGCCCAAGGCCGTCGGTTTGCTCCAGACGAACCTCGATCAGACTTAAAAAATCGGGATTGACAATGGTTTCACCCTTCTCGGTGATCCTGGCCAGAAATTCAACGGCTTCGTGTTCGCTTATATAGTTCGGCAATTCGTTCAATTGCAGTTTGAGATCGGTGACGATCATGACTTGATTGTCGGGGTCGAGGTTCGCCAGTAAACGCCATTCGCCGGTTTCCGGCTGTTTTATCGTGATTAGATCGTGGCCTGCTTCATGGCGCCAGCGGATGTTTTCGCCATGATCGTCCTCAGCGATTTCCGTCCTTTTCGGATTGATCACCCGAGTCGGCTGTGCTCCGGGTTCTCGAAAGACCAGCACGGAGAACTCATCGATACCGGAATCGATCGAGAATTTATCTCCGGCCAAAGGAACACTGTCGGTCGGAACCGCCTTTTTGAACAGGGCCAGAAAAGCCCGTTCCAACTGCTGGGCCGACCGCACGGATTGATATCCGCCGCCGGTATCGAAAGACAGTTTTTTCAGCAGGTCGTGATCGGCGTTTTCCGACAAGGCAATTGTGTGTACCCGGACGGAAAGACGCTGCAATTCGGGAATGACCCGCGTGAGAATTGCAGTCCGGGAGGACTTATTGGCTTCTGGATCTTTCGATATATCGACGACGCCGTCGGTCAGAAGAAGGATGTTTTTCCGGCCGTTTTCCGGTGTGGCGTTCCAACCTTCCGCGGCCACTTTCAGTACGTCTTCTATATTCGTAAGCAATCCATGTGAATGAATACCGGAAGCTGATTCCAACGCCCTGGCGGTCCATTCATCGTCCACGTTGCCGACAGGCGCCAACGGAGTCGATTCAGCCGCAAACAACCAGACACCGGCACGGGAACCCGGAGGTAACAAATTGACCAGCAACCTGAGCGCGGGAATCCGGAGATTGCCCGGATCATTCAATTGCATGCTGCCCGAAACATCAATCAATATCCGGACGTCGCTAAGCGATTCTGGATCGGTATTGCCGGACGCCATAGGTCCGTCAGCGACTCCTCCAAGAAGCAGAATGCAAACGGTCAGGGCTTTAATCTTTAAATAGTCGAGCACGGCGTCTTGGCGTTTCAAGCCTCTCGCAATCAACCGCCGATCCGGAGACGGTTCGCGGATTCTCTGGTATCATCTACGCGCATCATTGATTCATTTTTTTTTGGTTGTTTCCCCAATTTTGCCGGCCCTGGTTTGAAGCCAGGATGAAATTTTGTTCTTTGAAAAGTAAAAATTCGAGCCAATCAAACCTTTTTTCGATAGATCAAACTATAGTCGCTCGCGCAAAAAATTAAACTCAAGCAAGGTGCTCACATGGCACGAACGGAAACCCCAGTCTGCGAATTCGGCCGCAAAGCCATCGATTTTTCACTTCCCGACACGGACGGAATCGTCCGATCCCTGGATTCCTGTCGGGGTGAAAATGGATTGCTGATCCTGTTTATCTGCAATCACTGCCCCTATGTGAAGGCAATTCGCGAACGCCTGGTCCGGGATACGCGCGAACTGAAGGAATATGGCATCGGGTCGGTCGGCATCATGGCGAATGATACGGACATGTACCCCGAGGATTCCCTGGAAAACATGCGCCGGATCGCCGCCGAATTCGGTTTCCCGTTTCCTTATCTGATCGATGAATCGCAGGAAACCGCGAAAGCCTACGGCGCAGTCTGCACGCCGGATTTTTTTGGATTTAACAAGGATCTGGAGCTTCAATACCGGGGTCGATTGGATGCCAGCGGCATGAGTCCGGCGCCTGACGGCGCGCGACGTGATCTGTTCGAGGCAATGAACCTGGTCGCTCGTACCGGGAAAGGGCCCGGAGAACAGGTCCCGAGCATGGGTTGTTCGATCAAATGGAAAGCCGATTGACCCCCATGCAGGGTGCGCCGTGCGCACCCTGTGGCCTGAATAGTACGCACGGCGCACCCTGATCCAATTACGATTAGGGGAGTAATTCATGCCGATTAAACACCTGCAAGACCTCGATCTCGACGGGAAGCGCGTACTGATCCGCGAAGATCTCAATGTGCCCGTGCAAAACCAGGCGGTAACCAGCGATACCCGGATCCGGGCCAGCTTGCCGACCATTCGCCTCGCCCAGAAGTCCGGCGCCAAAGTGATGCTGCTCTCCCACCTCGGACGTCCGAGCGAAGGCGTTTATGACGCGCAGTTCTCACTGCGACCGGTTGCCGCAAGACTTGGTGAGCTACTCGGGACACCGGTTCGTTTCGAAACGGACTGGCTGCACGGAATCCAGATCGAACCCGGCGAGGTCGTCCTGTGTGAGAATGTCCGCTTCAACAAAGGCGAAAAGAGAAATGATGCCGGACTCGCTAAGAAAATGGCCGCTCTGTGCGATATCTACGTCATGGATGCCTTCGGCGCCGCCCATCGCGCCGAGGCTTCCACGCACGGGATTGCCAAATTCGCACCGATTGCCTGCGCAGGGCCCTTGCTGGCGAAGGAACTCGATGCGCTCGGAAACGCTCTGACCAATCCGGTCAAACCGCTTTTGGCTATCGTCGGCGGTTCAAAAGTCTCGACCAAACTCACGATACTGGAGTCACTTTCGGCCAAGGTCGACCAATTGATCACCGGAGGCGGAATTGCGAATGCGTTCATCGCTGCCGCGGGATTTCCGGTCGGACAATCGCTGATCGAAAAGGATCTGATTCCGGCGGCAAAGCGTTTGATCGAGACTGCGAAGTCTCGCGGCGCGGAAATACCGATTCCCGAAGACGTCGTATGCGCAAAGAAAATTTCGGCCGCTGCGGCTGCCGTGATCAAACCGGTTGCGGATGTCGGTGATGACGATTTGATTCTCGATATCGGGCCCAAAACGGTAGCAGTTTATGCAGCCATGATCCGTTCCGCGGGAACAATCGTCTGGAACGGGCCGGTCGGCGTTTTCGAGTTCGATCAATTTGGCGAAGGCACCAGGGCGTTGGCGACAGCGATCGCTGGAAGCCGGGCATTTTCGATTGCGGGCGGCGGCGATACGCTCGCCGCGATCGATCGATACGGAGTCGGCGACCGGATTTCCTACGCTTCTACCGGCGGCGGGGCATTTCTCGAGTATCTGGAAGGCAAGACGCTGCCCGCGGTCGAGATTCTCGAAAAAAGATATTTATCCTGACCGTCGAATGTCGTAGTATTGGATCGGTTTCGGATATCTTCAGCGGACGTTTCCGTCCAACTCTCTGCAAATTCATGAGATGCGCTACCGCCTGAATGGCTTCACATGGATTCTGGTCGCGACAGTCGTTGGACCGCAGCTTTATGGCTGCGAACCTGATCCGGCCGAACTCGGCAGAACGGAATATCAAAAATCGGCGGGTTCGTTCGACTGTAAACCGGGATTCCGTACCGGAAAAGCGGGCATCACCAACGACGAAATCACGCCGAATGGCGTCAAATTCAACGTTCGGACACCGTCGAATTATGATGCATCGTTCCCGCACCCCTTGATTGTTGTGTATGCGCCCGCAGGAAAAAGCCGCTTCAGCAACGAACGCATGACGAATCTCACGCTCGCCGCAACCCGGGCCGGTTTCATTATCGCCTATCCTAATCACAAACGAATGTCGGGCAAGGCTTTGATCGAATTCGCAGGAATCCCCGATCAAATCTCGGGTAAATGGTGCGTCGATGACAACAGGATCTTTTTGACCGGGCATTCGGACGGAGGCACCGTTGCAATGGGACTCGCATTTCTGGAGGACACCCGGCATATTCCGGATGCCATTGCGCCCAGTGCAGCCGGTATCCGCGGCAGTGATCTCGCCGCCTACCCCTGCCCGGAGCCGATTTCAGTGCTGATCATGCACAGCAAATTGGATCGCTTGTTCCCCGAATTTGGCAACGAAGCGGCGCAATGGTGGGCGGCCTGTAACCAGTGTGATAATAAGCCGCGCCCAATGAAAGTAGCAGGATGCCTGGAATATCCGGACTGCAATTTGGAGGTCAAGACCTGGTATTGCGAAGGCAAGGCTCCACATGGCGAATGGCCGGATCTGAATTCCACGGTCATCGATTTTTTTACAAGCCATGGCGCCCGCCGCCAAGCCGGACTAAACTCCGAGGGAGCGATTAAGGATTCGCTTTAATTGCTCCGCTGGAAAACGCCAAATCAATCTGTCCTGGGATTTCTCAGCGGCCGGCGGTACCCGACGCGATTTGGTCCTGCCTTATAAATCAAACGTTTTCAGCGTGCGGTTTCGGCAGCGAATTCCTGTGGTGCGGCTTTTTAAAGACCGGTCCGGCATTCAACCATTCGGCTGCGGTGGGAATCGTGAGAGCACGGGAACGCGCCCGATCAAAGCCCACTGCGCGCATAGCGTGTTCCCATGACCGAAAGGGATACCGGTTTAATTTTGGAGGCATGCCCCGCGCAGCCGAAGGCTTGGTAGCGCGCCGCGCAGATGCTTCGCATCGCGTCGGTCGATGTTTTCAGAAACTTGCGCGGATCGAACACGGATCGGTTTTCGGACAGGTATTTACGGACGGCGCCGGTCGAGGCCATGCGAAGATCGGTATCAATATTGACCTTCCGGACCCCGTGCCGGATCCCTTCCTGAATTTCTTCGACCGGAACCCCGTAGGTTTCGCCCATATTGCCTCCATATTCGTTGATGATTTCCAGCCATTCCTGCGGTACCGAGGACGAGCCGTGCATGACCAGGTGGGTGTTCGGAATCCGGCCGTGGATTTCCTTGATTCGGTCGATCGCGAGAATGTCTCCGGTCGGCGGGCGGGAAAATTTATAGGCGCCGTGGCTGGTTCCAATCGCGATGGCCAGCGCGTCGACCCCGGTTCGCTGAACGAATTCGGCGGCTTCATCGGGATCGGTCAGCAGCATGTCCTTGCTGAGCTTGCCGGCGGCCCCGTGGCCGTCTTCCTCGCCCATCTCCCGGGTTTCGAGAGAGCCCAGACAACCCAGTTCACCCTCCACGGAAACCCCGCAGGCATGTGCAAATCGAACGACTTCCGCAGTGGTTCGGATGTTGTATTCAATGGATGCAGGGGTCTTCATATCCGGCATCAGCGAGCCGTCCATCATGACCGATGTGAAGCCGGACTGAATGGAACGCACGCAGACGGCCGGTTCGGCGCCGTGATCCTGATGCATCGCTATTGGAATGTGAGGATACTGCTCCACCGCGGCAAGAATCAGATGCCGTAAAAATGGCTCGCCCGCATAGGATCGCGCACCGGCCGAACCCTGCATGATCACCGGACTATCGGTCGCGTCGGCCGCCTGCATGATCGCGTGCACCTGTTCCATATTGTTCACGTTGAACGCCGGCAGTCCGAAATCGTTTTCCGCGGCATAATCGAGAAGCTGTCTCATTGATAGTAAGGCCATAATAATTCTCCGTCAAATACAGGGAAGTTCGTGTTCCACCTGCGCTGAACATCGTTTAATACGCCCGCGTCTGTAAGGCCAACGGGCGCCACGCGTAAAACCCGCTGGAAGGATGGCCGGGACTTTTCGTGAAACCGGATGTTCGGCGCCGATTATACAATTAGGCTCGGGGATTTCAGCGGAATCCGTGGCGGTTATGGTAATCAACGATTGACGTCCCGTCCCAGTCGATACATCTGCTTTTTCGCGGTCATGATCTTCTCGATGATCGGCGTGAAGATAATTTCCATCGCCAGGCCCATCTTGCCGCCGGGAATGACCAGGGTGTTGCGTCTTGACATAAAGGAATTCTGAACCATGGCCAGCAGGTAGGGAAAGTCGATGTCGAATTTTCTGGGATCGTTGACCCTTATGATGACAAGGCTTTCATCCGGAGTGGGTACATCCCGCGCGATGAACGGATTCGAGGTATCTACGGTCGCAACTCGTTGAAAATTGATATCGGTGCGCGAAAACTGTGGTGTAATCATATGCACGTAGTCGTACATACGCCGAAGTATCGTGTCGGTCACCGTATCACGCCGGTAGCCCCGCTCCTGCGTGTCGCGATGCAGCTTCTGGATCCATTCCAGGTTGATGACCGGGACCGCGCCAATAGTCATATCAACATGCTGGCCGATATCGATGCCGTCGCCGACCGCGGCTCCGTGAAGACCTTCGTAAAACATCAGATCGGTGTTGTCCGGGTAGGGATGCCAAGGGGTAAAGGTGCCGGAAGGATAGTCGTGGATTTTGGCTTCTTCTTCATTGTGGATATAGTGACGATAGGAACCGGTTCCGGTTTGGCCATACTGGCGGAACAATGCTTCGAGTTCCTGCAGTAGATTCGCTTCCGCGGAAAAATGGCTAAAGGGCAGCCCTTTTTCGTCATGCTCCTGGGTCTGCTTTTGCATTTCCTCACGCTCATAGCGATGAAAACTATCGCCTTCGACGATGGCCGCTTTGATCTTCAGCCGCGTGAAAATATGCTCGAAAGCATATTTGACCGAAGTGGTTCCCGCGCCCGACGAACCGGTAACGACGATAATCGGATGTTGTTTTGACATGGGAGGCGCTCGATCCGGTACAGTGTCTTATCGGCGCGCCGGCGCATCGGCGTGAATGCGGGATCGCGCAATCCGATCGATAGGCTTCGGCAACGCGATAATTACGTTTCGGGATTCGACTCCCGATGAAATGCAGGGCTTATCCGAATCTTCATCTTCGTTCTGGACGGCCGCCTCTGAGAAACCATCGATCCCGGGGTGGGCGTTCCGGGTTACGATGGCGCGTATTCCGGCGGCGCGGGCCACGCGCCAGTCGTCCGCGGAATCTTCGACAGACAGGCAATGCGCCACGTCGAGTCGAAGTGTTTTCAATACCTGGCTATACATGTCCGGCGCTGGATTTCTTTTGTCCACTGTCTCTCCCGCTGCGATGGTTTCGAACCGAGGTTCGAGGTTTTCGTTAAACGAAGAGCGAAATATTGCACTTACGTTTTTTTGTCTGTCGATGAGGGATTGCCAGAATCAAATCGGCCTTTTTAGCCTCGGTTATTATTCTGGATATGCCAGGCCGTGGCAAGAGCCGGCCCGTTTCGGCAAGCGATGCGAAATATCGGGTATTTCTCTGATACAGATTTTCGATGAATTGAGCCGGATTACGTGGGAGCAGCAAGTCATTGTTTCGGATCCGGGGTTCGAAATGATGGCGGAGGCGTTCCCTGTCTCCAGAGATCGTTAACCGGCCGAAGTCTGGTTTGCTCCAATGCCGGTGCAGACCGGTCTCGCTGAATGCCTGTTTATAAGCGACGCGGTGGCCTTCGGCTTCGGTACCCGCCCGAGAACCGTCGACTTCCAATTTCAGCGCCGCCAGCATGCCGCCGCGTTCAGAGGATTTCCCGGACCGATTCGACGATGCGTTCAGGGGTCAGCTTGAATTCCTTGAACAGAGCGTCACCGGGAGCGGATTCGCCGAACCGGTCGATACCGATTGTTCTTCCAGAGAATCCCACGTATTTGTACCAGAGACCGGTGCTACCGGCCTCTATCGAGATTCGCGTGGGTATGAATGGCGGCAGCACCGATTCCCTGTAGTCCCGATCCTGCTGGTCAAAGGTGTTGGTGCTGGGCATGGATACCACACGGATCCTTTTACCCTGGCCGCTCAGGATAGCGGCGGCTTCCATCGCGAGGCCGACTTCCGAACCGGTCGCGATCAATATCGCATCGGGCCGGCCGTCGCAGTCGGCCAGAATGTATCCTCCCCGCTGAATATCTCGAATCTGCCCGGCGGAGCGTTTCTGGTGGGGCAGCCCCTGGCGGGAGAACACCAGGCAGGTCGGGCCATCGACATGTTCAATTGCAATTTGCCACGCGACCGCGGTTTCCACCGTGTCACAAGGCCTCCAGACCTGCATGTTCGGGATCAGCCGCAGTGAACCCAAATGTTCGACCGGTTGATGAGTCGGACCGTCCTCGCCGAGGCCGATGGAATCGTGCGTAAATACATAGATTACCCGGGTTTTCATCAGTGCGGCCAACCGCAACGCGTTGCGCCCATAGTCCGAAAAGGTCAGGAAAGTAGCTCCAAACGGAATAAAACCGCCATATACGCTCAACCCGTTCAGAATTGCCGCCATGCCAAATTCACGCACCCCGAAAAAGATGTAGTTTCCGGACCGGTCGTCCTGATTGACGTCTTTGGCTTGCGGCCATAGAGTCAAATTCGACCCCGCGAGATCGGCCGAGCCGCCGATCAATTCGGGCAAGATTGGAGCGTACGCGCTGATACAGTTCTGCGAGGCTTTCCGGCTTGCGATCTTTTCGGCTTTCGCATGGGCCTCGGCGATAACCTCGCTGCAGGTTGTCCGCCAGGTATCCGGCAGCTCCCGGGCCAGGCGCCGCTGGAATTCTGCGGCACGATCTGGATATTGCTGCCGGTACTGCTCCAGCAACCGGATCCACTGCTCTTCGCGGATTTCGCCTTTCGCCGTTGCGTTCCAAGCCTGCATGATTTCATCGGGGATTTCGAATGCAGGGTAAGGCCAGTTGATTGTTTTTCGGACCAGTTGGACTTCGTCCTCGCCAAGCGCGGTGCCATGAGAACTTTCCGTTCCCTGTTTATTCGGCGATCCCCAGCCGATAATGGTTTTGCAGCAGATCAGCGAGGGTTTGTCGGTCCGCAGACGAGCCTCGCCCATCGCGCGCCGGACCGCATCGGAATCATGACCATCAACCGCCGGTATCACGTGCCAGCCGTACGCTTCGAATCGCTTCGGAGTATCGTCCGTAAACCAGCCCTCGACCTCTCCGTCGATGGAAATGCCGTTATCGTCATAGAATGCAATCAGTTTTCCAAGACCAAGCGTTCCCGCGAGCGAGCAGACTTCATGGGAGATGCCTTCCATCAGACATCCGTCGCCCGCGAATACATAGGTGAAGTGGTCGATGAGCGAGTAACCGGGCCGGTTGAACTGGGCCGCGAGGGTCCGTTCACCGAGCGCCATGCCGACGGCGTTCGCAAGTCCCTGCCCGAGAGGGCCAGTCGTGGTTTCGATACCGGGAGCACAACCGTATTCAGGGTGTCCGGGGGTTCGGGAATGCAGTTGGCGGAAGTTTTTGATTTCGTCAATCGACAGGTCATAGCCCGTCAGATAGAGCAAGGAATAAAGGAGCATGGAGCCGTGTCCGTTCGATAAGACGAAGCGGTCGCGGTTCGGCCATGCAGGATTCGACGGATTATGGGATAGATAATCATTCCACAAGACTTCGGCGATGTCCGCCATTCCCATCGGTGCGCCGGGATGTCCGCTAGCCGCTTTCTGGACGGCATCCATGCTCAGCGCGCGTATGGCGTTCGCGAGATCTTTGCGCGAGGGCATCATAGGTTTCTCCTTAAGGTTCTTCAGACCAGAACAAATTGACCGGTAGCGAGAACGCTGCCCGGCAAGCTGGAAACAAGCACTTGCACAAAAACGCGGTAGCTTAACAGATTTTGACCTTGGTCGAATCGCGATCACGCACCGGCGTCGCCGGGAAAATCGGAGCCCTGGCATTCGCGAATCAATAAGCGGACAACGAGGTTTCCGCCTGGACGAGATGTTTTATGAATTTTCCCGTCCAGGCATTCGACCCAGTCGATCGCCCTGTCTAATCCTGGAAAGAACCAGATCCAGGTCGGTCGGATCCGGGTTGGAACGTCCGACCGCCAGCGGTTGCCGGCCTACCAAAGGCGCCAAGTGCTCGAAGGCGGACGCAACCGGGACGGGGTGGATGGGAACCCTACGTGGCGGCCGAGGCGGGTGCGCCGCCCCGAGTCACTTCGATTACCCAGTTCCCGGCATTTTTCAACCCCTGGATTGAACTTTGCGTACCCGTTTCCGATAGTGCCTTCAGTTTTTGCATTGCCGGCCCGACCACGCGTTCTTTAATCCGGGCGCTGCCTTGTTCCGGCAGCGAAGTCAATATTTGCTTAATTTCAGCGAGCAGTTTTTCAAGGGGCCGAACGATAACGCGGGCAAAGTTTTCACGGGTTTCCGTGGACAGGCTGCGACTGCTCATCTTGAGTTGGCCGACCAGATCCTGCAGTTGCGTGGTGACCAAGCGGTTGAATTTTTCGTGCGAGAATTCCGGTACGCGTTTAGCCGCCTGGTTGACCTGATGAATAAAATTATTGAGCGGATCCAGCACGACTCTGTGTAATTGAGCCGAACTAAGTTCGGGGATCTGGTTCAATCCCGTTTTGATTTCGGCGACTTTTTGCGATATCGGCTCGATCAGCAGCCGATCAATTTTTGCTCTGGTCTGGTTCGGAATTTCATGTACGGTTTGCCTGAACCCATCGATTCGCAGTTGGATAGGTTCGAGAACGCGATCGCCAAACCGCGCTTTGACGATACGCGGCTGTTGTGGGTGATCGGTAATGGCCTGCTTGGCGGCAGCTTTCCTCGTTGCGTTCAGTTCGCTCTGCATTGCGCCGATCAATTGGCTTTGGTCCGAGATCTGTTGATGTAGATTTGACAACTGCAAATAAAGACGAGAGCTGAGATGATCTATCACCTCTTCATTGGTTAATGGCGCCCTGGTTTCTGCGGACGGATTGGATGCAGGATTTGGCGCCGACGGATGGCCCGGATTTAGCTCGCTCACGATGGTATCGGTCAGCGCTTCGATTTGTCGCAACTGTTGTTCAAACTTACTTTCCAGCATAGGCGCATTTCTTGCCGCTGCCTCGAGCCTGGCAATCTGTTCCCCGGTACTTGCCAGTTCCTCCTTCTGTTCCAGGCAAATCTGCTCCAATGTCGCGATATTTCTGGTTTTCTGCGACAGGGTTTCCTGTAGCGATTGGAATTTGCGATCCCTTTCTTCCTGGAGCCTCCGGTACTTTGTTGACGTTCTTAGTTGCAGAATCACAGCAAGGACCAGGACGATAAGAGCTCCAAGTACAGCGCCGGCAACCATGGTTAAAATGGGGTTATTCAAAATTGCAGCAATCAGATTATTCAGATCTGCGGTAAATATTTCAAGGTATTGCATAGTAGTCTCGCCTCTTGTCAATCTGCCGGGATAGGCAGACCGGAATTATTTTCAGTTGTTATTTATCCCTGGCCGTCCGACGGCGGCACACTGCGGTGAGATCTTGGACTAGAGGTCATGGAATCCGATTACGACTCTAAGTTCTTTTCAGACAAATCTGTTGTCAGAATCTGGCAGTCAATCCAGGAATGGCACGAAACAGACCGGCCCGTCTGAAACTGTTGATCTCGCCGTGCATTCGCCCTATCCATTAATTTGAATAAATCCATCGTGGATTTCTCAGTCGGCAGCACCCAATGCGATTTGGTGCTGCCGTACAAAATCAACCGCTTATATCGATCGACTTTGACAGCGCATCGCTGCGCTACGGGAAGCTCTGAACTAGTCAGGGCGTCCTTACGGATCCCAGGCAAATTTTATGATTATTAGACCACGTTAGTCTGCAACGCCTTGATACAAAAGTAAAGAATAAAACTGAATCCGACCAAATAAGACGGCAATTTCAGAACCTTGTCAGTCCTGGGGTTCACAGGTTTCAAAAAATTCCAGCCGATATTTTTTGAACACCTGCTGCCCGGACAGAAAATCCGGAAACAGCGAGCGGAAATCACGCTATGGTTCGTCGTTTTCGCCGCGGCGGGGAACCATAAATAACAGGATCCATGATCGCAATGGGCGGAACCGCCCGCATTCCGGCGAGCGGCCCAAGTTTTCGGCGGTCGGGAATTTTTCCGGAAGATTGATGGCTCCAGAAAGCGAGCCTGTGGGGTCAACTAGTTTGACGGCGCTTGTCTTATGCTGCGCACAATGAAAAAGACAATAAATGGCAGCACTCCGAAATAGAAAACCACCGACCAGTTCATGCCAAAAGTCCAGTCATAACTGGCGATCATAAGGATCAATATCCAAGCAGCGATGATCGCGCCGGGAATGCGTTCCTTCTTTTCCAGGATTTCGCGGGTGAAGGCCGCTTTGACGAAAGCGATCGTATTAGGCGATTCAGAATGTTCCTTCCTTAACTGCGAACTTAACTGTCGCAGGTTCTGAATCTTCTCGCGCAGGTTCTGAATCCTCTCGTTGATTATTGCTTGTAGTTCTTTGAATGTCATTATTTCCTCCTCGTATAGATCGTTACCGACGCTCCGGCCGCATGTTCCGAATCAACCCTGTCAGGGCGCTCGTAGGTTATTAAAGCAACGAAAACGCACAGAAATTTCGCTACTTGTGTTGGACCCCAGACGCCCGCCGGTGCGTTAGCCGCAATTTCGTTTTTTCACGACGGAAGGGCGCGCCGCGCGGGCGAGCAGGCAATTTACGTTGCCATGGAATCAACCAGGATAGACTGAATGGTGAAACTGCTTTCTTAACCTATCATCCCCCCACCGGATGCATTTTTCGGTACGCTTGGATTGGCGCCATTTTTTTCAGATTGTTTACCTGAGAAGCGGAATCAGCCTCGAGCCACGATGATCCGGCCGAAATTATCTCAGGCCGATGAGTATACCGAAAAGAATCAATATTGACAGAAAAATAATACTGATGTAGGAATAAAAGCGTATTGTCCTGGTATTTCGAAAACTTGTTCTTAGCCGGCGACGTTGAATGATTCCGTCCATTCACCAAGTCCGCCGGGCTTGATCGATCGCGCGATCGGTTATTCGGGAATCAGTTCGTCGCCGACACGGATTATTTTCATCGCGTTGGTGCCGCCCTGGACTCCGGTAAGGTCACCTTTGGTCAGGATCACGAGGTCGCCTTTGGAAAGCATGCCGCGAGCCTCCAGTTCCTCAATGGCTGCTTTGTTCAACACGGCATGGCTGCGCGTGTCAACCTTGAAGTTCAACGGATAGATGCCCCTGAGCAAAGTCACCTTTTGGCAGGTTTTGACGTGCGACGTCATCGCGAAAATCGGAATCGACGAATTCAGCCTGGACATCCAGATTGGCGTGGCGCCTGACTCGGTGAGTGCGATGATGGCCTTGGTATCCGTGTGATTAGCGACATACATGGCCGATTTCGCGATGGCTTCGTCGACCCGGGAAAAGTGCAAATGATCGGCGGGTTGGACTTGAAGTCCGGGTTGTTTTTCTGTTTCCAGACAAATCCGTCGCATTGCCTCGACGGCCTTGACCGGGTATTCGCCGGTCGCGGTTTCCGCAGAAAGCATGACCGCATCGGTACCATCGAAAATCGCGTTCGCGACATCGAAAACTTCCGCTCGGGTCGGAAACGGATTATGAATCATGGATTCCATCATCTGCGTGGCGATAATGACCGCGGTATCCATTTTTCTGGCCAGTTCGATCAATTGTTTCTGAACCGCCGGCAGGACCGCGTCGCCGATTTCAACCCCGAGGTCGCCGCGCGCGACCATGATTCCGTCGGAAGCTTCGATGATTTCTTCGATGACATCGAGCGCTTCCGCGCGCTCGATCTTAGCGATCAACCCGGCTTCGCTGCCGGCCGCGCGCAATAATCGGCGCGCCTGGTGGATATCGGCCGCGCAACGCGGAAAAGACACTGCGACATAATCCGCATCGATCTCGGCCGCGGTTTTAATGTCCTTTTTATCCTTGTCGGACAGTACCGGAGCGGAAAGTCCGCCGCCTTGCAGATTCAGGCCCTTGTTGTTGGAAAGATCGCCGCCGGCGATGACATGGCAGATAACCCGCGGACCGTCGATTTTATCGACACCGAGTAAGATGCGTCCATCATCCAGCATCAACACGTTCCCCGGTTTGAGATCGCCTGGTAACGCGGTGTACAGACAACCGACCTGGTTCTGGTCGCCGGCGTCGGGATCGAATGAAACATCAAGCACGAACCGGGCGTCTTTTTCGAGTACGATTTTACCTTCCTTGAAGCGCGCTATGCGGATCTTGGGACCTTGAAGGTCGGCCAAAATCCCGATATGGCGACGGGTTTTTTCCAATACCTCCTTGATTCTCTTCGCGCGTTGCAAATGATCGTTGACGGTTCCATGAGAAAAATTGATCCGGAATACGTCGGTTCCGGCTTTGCACAATTGTTCCAGAACGCCCGGTCGGTCCGTAGACGGACCCAGCGTGGCAACGATTTTGGTTCTTCTTAACATCAACGACTTCCTTTATTTGGCCTTCATAAGCGCGATCGTGGTGTCGATCATTCGATTCGAAAAGCCCCATTCGTTGTCATACCAGGCCAGAACCTTGACGAACTGGCCTTCCATCACCTTGGTCAGGGTGGACTCATAAATCGAAGAGGCGGGATTATGGTTAAAATCAACCGAAACCAGCGGTTTGTCGTTGTATTCCAGAATGCCTTTCAGCGTGGTTTCGGAAGCGTCCTTCAAGATAGCGTCGATTTCATTCTTGCTGGTCGCACGGCTGGCCTGGAATGTGAGGTCGACTATCGATACATTAATTGTCGGAACTCGCATCGCGAAACCGTCCAGTTTCCCAGCGAGTTCAGGCAACACGAGTCCAACGGCGGCCGCGGCGCCGGTCTTTGTCGGGATCATCGACATCGTCGCGGACCGCGCCCGCCGCAGATCGGAATGGTAAACATCGGTAAGCACCTGGTCGTTGGTATAGGCGTGAATCGTGGTCATGAGGCCATGTTCGACACCAACGGAATCCATCAGAGGCTTGACCAGCGGAGTCAGGCAGTTAGTCGTGCAGGATGCATTCGAAATCACCGTGTCCGTGGATTTCAGCACCTGATGGTTGACTCCATAGACAATCGTCGCGTCAACGTCATTGCCGCCGGGAGCGGAGATGATCACTTTTTTCGCGCCCCCGTGCAGGTGCGCGCTGGCCTTTGCCTTCGAGGCGAATAAGCCGGTACATTCGTGTACGACATCGATATTCAGAGCCGACCAGGGTAATTTGGCGGGGTCGCGTTCCGCGAATACTCGAATGCGGTCACCGTTGACGAGCAGGTAATCGCCGTCGACGGCGATTTCTCCCGGAAATTTACCGTGCGCGGAATCGTATTGCGTTAAATGCGCGTTCGTGGCAGTGTCGCCCAGATCATTGACTGCGACTATTTGAACTTCGCCGGTTCGGCCTCCTTCGTAGACCGCTCTTAGGACATTGCGTCCGATGCGTCCGTAGCCGTTGAT
Source organism: Methylococcales bacterium (assembly GCA_041748915.1). Taxonomy (GTDB): domain Bacteria; phylum Pseudomonadota; class Gammaproteobacteria; order Methylococcales; family UBA1147; genus UBA1147. The sequence continues at coordinate 45,565 of JBGTCG010000076.1, read as the reverse complement.
CGCAACTTTTATCGTCATTGTATTTTTCCTCCAGTGTAAAATTTTAATTGCCGCAACCGGCGCGTTTCCGGTGATCTGGGGCTGGGTTCCGGGAATCGATCTTGAGTGGCCAGATTGCAAGGCCAGTCCGAGTTCCGGATAAAACACTCTAATTTCAGAGGCTGCCGGTTTCCGGGTGCGACATTTCCGGAACGTCCCTGCTTCCCGCCGATTAAACTGTTGCGCAAAAGATTAGTAAAAAGCGTAATTATATCAATCCTACGGAAAGGGCGTCCAGTCGCCTTTCCGTGAATCATTTAGCCGATTGCAGCGCCGATTTCTGCCGGTCGCCGGAGCTCGTTTACAGGATGAGACGCCGGCGCCGGCACGAGAATAACGGAACCGTTCGATTCGAGGACCGGCTGGCGCCGATTCCTGGAAATTGGATCGGACCGTGGTTGAGGAGACCTGAGTAGTGATTGTTGGTTTTCGGCGGCGGACTAATGGCCGGCCCGCTTCCGCAGTTCCCGGCGCAAGATTTTGCCCACCGCCGTTTTCGGCAATTCATCGACGAATTCCACATGCCTGGGAATTTTGTAGGCGGCCAAGCGCTGGCGACAGTAATCCCGGATGTCCGCGCAAGTCACTTGAACACCGGCTTTTGCGACCACGAACAGCTTGACGGCTTCCCCGGAATGTTTATCGGTCACGCCGATACAGGCGCATTCGAATATCCCTTCATGCCTGGATAGGACTTCTTCGATTTCGTTCGGAAAGACATTAAACCCGGAGACCAGGATCATGTCTTTTTTCCTGTCGACGATATAAAAACATCCGTTTTCATCCATTCTGGCGATGTCACCGGTTTTGAAATAACCATCGTGGGTCATCGCATTGCGGCTGGCGGAGTTATTCCGCCAATAACCCTGCATGACTTGCGGCCCACGGGCGCACAATTCCCCGACTTTTCCAACCGGAACCTCGCCGCCGGTTTCATCGCGGATCGAAATTTCAGTGGACGGAACGGGCACGCCGATGCTCCCGGAGAATGTGTCGGAGTCACCTGGGGTGATGGTGAGGAGCGGCGAGGTTTCCGACAGACCGTACCCCTGTAACAGACGGCAGCCCGTGACCTCGTGCCACCGTCGGCCGACGGACTCCTGAACCGCGGCGCCGCCGCCGATGCATATTTTGAGCTCCGAAAAATCCAGCTTGTTAAATTCAGTATGATTCAGCAGGTTATTAAAAAGAGTATTGACCCCGGTGAATACCGAGAACGGCCATTGGCCCAGGCCGGCAATCAAGCCTGCTAAATTCCGTGGGTCCCTAATGAATACATTGCGGCCGCCGTGGCAAAAAAAAGTCAGGCAGTTGATCGTCAGTGCAAAGATATGGTGCAGAGGTAAGGCTGTAACCACGATTTCCCGGCCGGCAGAAATCTTGGGACCCATCATCGCGGAAAACTGAATGATATTGGCGATCAGATTGCGGTGCGTCAGCGCCGCGCCTTTTGAAACACCGGTTGTCCCGCCCGTATATTGAAGGAAGGCGATGTCTTTGCCAGCCGTTGCTGCGGGTTCAAGTTCAAGATCTCCGCCGAGTGCGAGCGCGGTATCGAAGTCCACCGGTTGTTTCGAATCCGCGACCGGTGACGTTGCGAGGACACTCGCCACGGCGGCATCACCGGAGCAGGCGGTCACCACGATCCGGATCTCGGTATCCGGCAAAATCGGCAACAACGCCGGCAGGGAATCGGCATCTATAATGATCGCCTTCGCCTTCGCGTCAGAAAGTTGTTGTCGTAGTTCGCCCGAAGTGTAAAGTGGGTTGACATTGGTAATTCGCGCGCCTGCCCGTAGCGCGCCGAAGAGCGCCAAGGGTATATACAGGCAATTCGGCAGCATGATAGCCACGCAATCCCGGGCTTTGATGTTTCCTTTTTTTTGCATAAAGGCCGCGAAATTCCGCGAAAGACGGTCAAGATCGGAATAGGAGAGAGTGGTTTTTCCTTGAGTGAACGCGGGAAGAACGCCGAACCTGGCAACACTTTCTTCGAACAACGCGATCAGTGACGGGTAGACATCGGGACTGATTTCATCGGGTGTACCCGCAGGATACTGCCGTAACCAAATCTTTTGCATTCGGTCCCCCTGATAAGACATTTATCTATATGTGTTTTTCGTTTTTTGTATTTCGGAGCCTGCAAAATGCCTTGGCCACTGGCCGAGGATTTGGCCGGTACGCTGATAAGTTGTTGCTATCAATCATTTTACGGCCCTTCGGCAACTACCGGAATACCCCCATCGGGGGTGTAATGAGTATATATCAACGCAGGAAGGCCAACCACTCGGGGCTGAACCGGCCGGGGGCGTTAAAAATAAGTATTTTTCAGCTTTAAGGGGATACGCAGCAGTTGGCACAGCGGCCCGGTCCATTGACTTGAAGGTGAGGCCCACTCGAGTATTTTATTAAACAAGACGGGGTTCTCAATTAGAAACCGGCCGCATTCGTATTTAGGAGTAGCGCGGTCATAATAGGCCGGCATGGTCGTACACGCACCCGAATAGCCGGCATTTCTGAGGTGATCGAGAACATTTTTGTTGTACCGGCCTTTCGGATAGCAGAATGTCGTGACCGGCGAACCCAGTTGATCTTCGAGCAAAGCTTTTGAATCCGTAATTTCGACGCGTAACTGATGTGCGTGGACCTCGGTCAATTTCGGATGATTCATGGTGTGGCAACCGATTTCCATTCCGGAGTCGAGCAGTTGCCGGCGATGATGATTCTGCATACCAGGAAAAGGGAGGGTGAAACCTGCGTTCCGGGATTCGCTCCACGCGCGGGTTTTCGGGTTGACCCAGCGGATGATGTGATCGAAACCGGGAATTACAAAAAAAGTAGCCCGGTAACCGAAGTCGTTCAGAATCGGCGCGGCATTCTCGAAGTTGTCGAGCAGTCCGTCATCGAAGGATAGTACAACGTATCGGCCGCGATCGTCCGGGTCCAGCGAAAGCAATTCGGAAAAAGTGATTGGCTTGAAATAATGTGCGCGGATCAGTTCCAGGTGACGCCGGAATTCACGTACCGCTAAAGTCTCCGGGCCGTGATTACCTATGGAATGGTAATAGAAGATCGGTACTTTCACTATCGAATTGCCGGGCATGGACGAGTACCGATTAATGCTTTCCGGCAGAGCGACACTTTACGGGCGGCAGTCCGGTCCGGATTCAGGTTTCCTGAATGAATCGCCTGATCAAGCTTAAGCGCTCACAGGCTTCGGTGGAACGATTGGGTGCGGTATGCGCGAAGTATGAATTGGTTCATACGGTGTGTTTTCGATCCGGAAATAACGACGATACATTGGTTGGCGCTTCCTCCCCGATGTAATCTTCGAGCAATTTCAACGCTTCTTCATCCGTAAATTGTTTGGGCGGGTGCTTGCAGAAATATGCCGCGGGGCCGACCAGGGGACCGCCAATATGCCGGTCCAGCGCAAGTTTCGCGCAGCGGATCGCGTCGATCGCGACCCCGGCCGAATTCGGCGAGTCTTCGACGGAAAGCCGGAGTTCCAAATTCATCGGAACATTCCCGAATAAGTTCCCCTCCATGCGGATAAAGCATACCTTATTATCTTTCTGCCACGGAACATAATCGCTGGGGCCGACGTGAATGTTGTTTTGGTCCAGCCGCTCCGATGCCACGGATTGCACGGCCTCGGTTTTGGACGTTTTTTTCGAGGCGAGCCGGTGCCGGTTCAGCATGTTCAAGAAATCGGTATTACCACCGGTATTCAGTTGATAGGTTCGTTCCAGAGTCACCCCGCGCTTTTTGAATAAATCGGTAAGCATGCGGTGGGTAATCGTGGCGCCCAACTGCGCTTTAATGTCGTCGCCGATCACCGGCAAGCCCGCCTGCTCGAATCGTTTTGCCCAGATCGGGTCACTCGCAATAAATACCGGTATGTTGTTGATGAATCCAACCCCGGCTTCGAGCGCGCACTCCGCATAAAAGCGGGTTGCCTGTTCGGAGCCTACCGGCAGGTAATTCAGCAGGATTTCCGCGCCGGAATTCTTGAGAACGTCGACGACATGAATTTTTTCGGGTTCCGCAAGACTCGATACGAGGAACGTGGAATTATCCTCAAATTCTTTCATGTGTTCCGAAAAACCGTCGAGTATTCTTCCCATCTGTACGGTTACGCCGGAGTCCGGAATATCCGCGCAAAACACCGTCGTGCAGTTGGGTTTCGCGAACATCGCTTTCGATACATCCCTGCCGGCCTTGCGCGCGTCGATATCAAACGCCGCGACGACCTCAATGTCCGATGGTGTGTAACCGTTGATGGTCCAATGCATCAATCCGGTTGCGCTCCTCTTGTCCTTGTTCCGGTAGTAATGAATACCTTGAATCAACGAACTTGCACAGTTGCCTATCCCGATGATCGCGATTTTTATTTTTTTCATTGTCGACACATTTATTCAATATTATTTACATGCAATGTAACAAAATTAGAGTAATTCTAAAAGATTTATCCGGTTTCCTGCGGATGGCGCGGGAGCGCAGCAGACCAGGACCGCGTTCCGGCCGTAAGAGGGGGGTAAACGAGTCTTCAACCAACCACCCTCTGGTCAGGTGTTGCCGGAATCGTTGGCCCGTAAGTGAACGTTACGTCGCGAAATCAGCCGGCTGATATCACGGATTATTCGAGGCGTTCTGATCCCGCTCGGCCCTATGATATATTTCGGGCGCCAGACCGGATTGTATTTTTCTTCTTCCGTACGGATTTCGTCAAGCGAATGGTTCGTATCGCTGGGCCGGTACATCAATACTCCGATCCGGTGCCAGAGTGGGGCGAGCGGATGATCTTTGAGCCCCGGAAGCGGCGCGATGCCGAGGTTGAACCAGCGATACCCCATCTTTTTTCCCCACCACATGGTTTCGATCATCAGATAATCCGTCACCAGTTTGGGCGCGTCCTGATGATACCGTATCAGATCCAATCCCACCTCTATCCGGCTGGGAGTTGTCCAGATCACTGCGAACGCGACAATCCGGTCGTTCATTCTGATCACGGCGCATGGAAAATTCCGGATCAAATACTGGTCGAAAAAACCTCGCGAAAAACCCATTTCCTCAGTATTGTGGGCGTTCAGCCAATTATCTGAGATCGCCTTTAATTCCGGCATGATCCGGTCAAGCGCATCTCCTTCCACGACATCGAGACGGGCCCCGAGCGTTTTGACTTGGTTATATTCGCTGAGCAGTGCCGTTCGGAGCGCGCCGTCCAGTGAGAAGTTTTCCAGAGGCATCACGGCTTCGTCGCCCATACGTTCAATCGAAAGTTCGAGATCGTTAAAGAACGGCAGTTCACTTTCATCGACCATATAGAATACCGGCCAGGCGCCGTAACGGTCGCAGAGTCCCCGGAATGACCAGATTAAGTCCCGATGCTCCTCTTTCGGACCGACCGGGTCTCCGAGTACGACCCAGCTTTTGCTCTGGATCTGATACATAATGAACGCGGTCTCGGACCGGTTGAACAAGATGCGTTTGTCACCGAACAGAACCAGGTTGGCCCTTGGGTTCGGCTCCGATGCCAGAATTTTGCGAATTTTGGACAAAATCAAATCTTCTGGAAGGCCGGGGAGCGGGTCCGGCCGTAACAAATTGATATAAGTTGCGATGCCGCTGATGCCGAATACGACCACCAATGAACGCAGGAATCGTGAATAGTCGTTTTCGTATGAAAAGTCCCACCAGAGGGATGCTGAATAAGGCGTGTCTTTGAAGGAAAAGAGGCCGAGCCAGATGGTTACGGCGAGGATGATCGATAACAACGAAACCCATTCGGCGGGGAGACCTTCGTCGAACAAAGAGGCTTTCCGGTAAAATTCGTGTCTAGTGGACCAGAGCAGGCCGAGAATCGATCCCAGAACAATTGCTTCGCGAAAGCCGAACCCTTTCAGCAGCGAAGTCACCATGCCGAGGATCAGAAGGTTAACCGCCAGATCAAAGCAAGAAGCCAGGCGCCGCGAAATTCCGCGTGCCAGTAGTAACAGTCCGATGCCCGCGGCGGCCCCGGTTAAATGGGAAACTTCGACCAGAAACAGCGGGACCCAGACCGGAGACAGATTGCGATTAAAGCCGACCGGAATCGAACTGGAAAACAGCAGGATCACTCCCGCGAGCATGATGATCATGGCCATCACATGCGGACCAATCTCGTCGAGAACATCCAGAACCGAGACGTGAAGTTCCTCGATCCGTTTTCTTTGTCGGTTGGATTCGTGGTAGAGAAGCAGGGTGGCCGCAATCCCGAGAGGGCTCAAATAGTAAATACAGCGGAACAACAGAATGGATCCGAGTAACGCCGCCGGAGGAATTTCGGGAAGTCCGATCAAAATGACCGATTCGAATACGCCGATTCCTCCGGGGACATTACTGGCGCTTCCGGCGATCAATGCGATTGCGAAGACGCTCAGGAACGCGATATAACTGGTGTTGGTTTCCGCTGGAAGCAGAACATAGATCAGTGTAGCGATCAGGGTCAGGTTGGTGGTTGCGAGCAGGATTTGAGCTAACGTGGTTTTGGCTGATGGTAGTTTGAGTGACCAGTTGGCGGTTCTTAAAGTCAAGGGTTTGTAGGCCGCGACCAGGATATACGCGCCGATCGCAAACAGGAGCAAGGCTCCGATGGTTTTCATCAGTCCAATCGGAATCTTGATGCCGGTGCTTGGGATATCAGCCGATTGCAGGAGCATGGACGTCGCAAACACAAAACTCATCCCGAGAATCGTCGTCAATGCGCACATCGAACTGACTCCTGCGACATCCAGCGCGGACAAGCCGGCATACGAGTAGATTCGGTAGCGAATCGAAGTTCCGGTTAGAATCGCGAAACCGATGTTGTTGCCGAAAGTGGACGCCAGAAACGCCGAGAGCGCAGCGCGCGAGTACGGAACCCGGCGCTTGATGTGGTGCAGCGCAACAACATCGTAACCGGTCACCGTGAGATAACTTAACGCGGTGATTGCGAAGCCGAGCAGGATGTAAAAAGAAGAAAGCTTCTGAAGACTTGCAATAACATCGGAAAGCCTGATCGCGTGCAGTGTGTCGTACATGACCCAAAGTGCGATGCAAACGATCACGACGCTCAAGAAAGTCCCGATATAAGCGATCAGTTTTTTGCCGAGCTGGTTAGACATATTGGGGTCCAGTATCCTGGTGTTCCTGTGAAGCTAGGATAGTTTTCTTTCGGAAACGAGCGAAAACTATTCCGGCTCAGGACGAGCCGGCATTTCAATAGATTAGATCATTGAAATTGCGAGGAACCGGGAAATCGCGCTTTCCGGTCAGCCACTAGGATAGGAAATTCAGTGTACTATTTCAATCGGTATGCTGCGCTCACTCGCATTTTCCGCGGACTTCTGCCGGTTCAATGATGCATCCATCTCATGCGCGAATAAGATTGCGGGACGGAAGGTGTCTGTTTGTTCCGCCGATCGCTGTAATCTGTGATAGTGTAAACCTGCCGTGCACCCGTAAAAAAAAATGCGCCATGGATCAATTTCCCAGTCCCGCTTATAGACTCCGAATGGTTTTCGTTAAGGCTTTCGACCGCTTGTGCCGCATGCCGAAATGGTTCACCCTGGAGCGCGTGCTTTCGCAGGCGGTTGCAGCAGGAACCGATTTGTTCTTTGTACAGATTGGCGCCAACGACGGCGTCATTTATGATCCAATTTATCCGTTTGTACAGCAATCGAACTGGCGCGGGGTGCTGGTGGAGCCGGTTCGGACCTGTTTTGAACGCTTGAAACAGAATTACAACGCCAATGATCGACTGATATTTGAAAATGTCGCGATCTCGGATCGCAGGGAAGTTCGCGATTTTTATCGAATCCGGGATAATATTCCGTTCCTGCCAGAGTGGTGTAAAGGCCTCGGAACCTTTGATCTTGATATTTTGATGACCCACACATGGGCAGTACCCGATCTTGCGCGCTATGTCGTGAAGGAGCAAATGGAGTGCATATCGCTGACTGATCTGCTTGAAATGCACCACATCAAAAAACTTGACCTGCTGCTCGTGGATACGGAGGGCTACGATTATGAAATTCTGGAACAGATCGATTTTGAGACCATGGCCCCTGCGATCCTGCTTTATGAACATCAATATATCGACAAACGGTGGCGGGGGGAGTGGGAGATGACACTCAGGGACCGTGGTTATCGGATATCCCGGCATTTTGGCAATACCTTGGCCTATTTTCCTCCAGTCTGATTCCTTCAGGATGTGCGGAAGGCTCCAGGGAAGCTCTTATTAAATTAGAGCTTCCGGCAGGTAAGGGATGCGCTGCCAAAATCTACGCTTTCATATGAGTTTGTAAGGCACTCCCAAATCGTTGTTGAGGTTGCTGGCCGTTGAGAAATCCAGGATGGACTTATTCAGGTTTGCCTGGTCAAGGGCAGGGTGGTCAGCGCCGGATTTACCCGCGCCGCGTATCGGTATGATCATTTTTCAGATCCCAAATCAATCCGAGTCTTGCCATAGGCCATAATATCAGCCAGTAGGGTAAATCAGGGCCCGGACGCTTGGCTTTGTTCGGATAGACATGATGATCCCGGTGATCGTGTTCGCCCAGCAGAATGGCCGAAAGCTGATAATATCGCCGCGCCGTGCAGCCTTTTTCATCCGGTTTGCCGCCATGCGAGATACAATTGAAAAACAGCGTGCCGACCGGTGATAACCCGGCCGGGATCATGGACGCGAGGGTTGCGAATGCGAGCGATCCGGAGAATAGCCAAAAAAGGATCCACTCCGTCCAGGGTATCAGGAAACACCACCGATCCAGCCAGCGGATTTCAGGGTAACGGAGCTGAATTACCTTGTCCGCATGTTTCGGATCGTATCCCCAGCCGAGCCAGGCATAAAGAAAGGAATGGGTTACCGGCGAATGCGGATCCTGATCGTCGTCGCAATGGACGTGATGATATCGATGCGTGCCGGCCCACCAGGTCATCGCGGCCTGGTTTGAAGCCGCACAGCAATAGGCAATAAACAACTCGTAAAGGCGGGATGTCTTATACGCTGCATGCGAATAAAAGCGGTGGAAACCCAAGGTCATGCCGAGAGCCGCATGCCGCGCGATCTGCAGGATGATCAACACCCATAGCAGAGGCCCGGAAATCAGCTTTACGGCTGCACCGTAATCGATCCCGATAAATACGGCTGAGTATAAGAGCAGGGAGTAACAGGCGACGACTCGCTGCAGGACCCAAAACACCATCGATATAGTTACATTGTATAAACTCTGGATTATATTTGAAGTAAACGCGGTTAAGCAATTTCGTCCCGGAACGGCAAAATTTCCGGCCAGCGCACGCGGCCGTACGAAACCGGTGCGGATTATTCGCACTTTCGAATAATCCGTTTGGCTCGCCGGTATGCCGTCGGCGTGACGACCTGACATTGTTCGATAACACCGTCGCGCAGTCGAACCCAATGTCGCAATGCGCCGCGCGCCGCCGTGACCAATCCATACCCTTCGCCGTCCGTCGTTCCCTGTTGACGGACCGGAAGACCGGTTCATCGACCCGTCCGATGAGTTCGCCCAGGGTCGCGCGCATTAGCCGAAGCAACCTGGATGCCCGGCGCAGCCGCGCGAAGGAATAAAGGTGGGCCGAACCGCAAATGCCGCAAATCCTGGACGTGATGACCCCGGCGTCGCGCGGCGCGCGTCCAAACCTGATTGGCTCGAAACCGCGGTACAGCAGTGTCGCTGCTGGAGCCGGGCGGTCTTGTCCGTTGCGCCGTATCTGAACCTTCATGCCCCGACGAAGGTCTATGGCAGAATGAACTTATCCCATCGCTTCGGGTAACATTCGAAACTGCGGATTGAAAGCGATTTCCGTGAGCGTCCAATACCGATCACTTGCAGTGTGCAATCTTACAGTCACCGGGACTGTGGGCGCGCTTCGTTCCGTGAAGCGCCGTTAATGAATATGGATGGAGTATCAGTATGGTAAACATCCCGAATCCAATGGGAACCGACGGATTCGAGTTCGTCGAGTACACCGCTCCGGATACGAGGGCCCTGGAACAGTTGTTTTCACAACTCGGGTTTGTCGCGATCGCGCGCCACCGTTCGAAAGATGTCGTCTTGTATCGCCAGGGCGGGATCAATTTCGTAATCAACCATGAACCCAGCAGTTTCGCCCAGGCTTTCGCGAAGGTCCACGGCGCGTCGATTTGCGCCTTCGGAATTCGGGTCAAGAATGCAGCCGAGAGCTATGAACGCGCGCTGAAGCTCGGCGGGGAGCCGCATCTCGGCGATGCCCGGCCGATGGAGCTCAATATACCGGCGATCCGTGGAATCGGCCGCAGTCTGATTTATCTGATCGATCGTTACGGTGATCGCTCCATTTACGATGTCGATTTTATCCCGTTCGAAGGCGTCGAACTGAGACCGGCCGGAGTGGGCCTCAAGGAAATCGACCATCTGACCCATAATGTCCGCAAAGGAAGGATGAATGACTGGGCCCAGTTTTATAAACGACTGTTCAATTTCCATGAGATCCGCTATTTCGATATTCATGGCGAGACCACCGGCCTGAAGTCGCGCGCGATGACCAGTCCGTGCGGCAAAATCCGGATTCCGATCAACGAGCCTTCCGACGCAAAATCACAGATCCAGGAATACCTGGACGCTTATCGGGGCGAGGGTATCCAGCACATTGCGATGGCGACCGACGATATCTATTCCACGGTTGAAGCAATGCGGTCCAACGGCATCAAGTTCATGGACGTACTCGACACCTATTACGAGCATCTCGATGAACGGATTACTGAACACGGCGAAGATATCGCAAGACTACGGGAAAATCGAATTCTGATCGATGGAGGAACCGCCCAGGACCATGGATTACTGCTGCAAATTTTCACGTCCACGGTAATCGGTCCGATCTTTTTCGAAGTGATCCAGCGTAAAGGAAACCAGGGTTTCGGGGAAGGAAATTTCAATGCGCTGTTTCAGTCCATAGAGCGCGATCAGATGCAACGCGGAGTCCTTTAGTATGGCGTGGATTCATCTTCCCCGGATCGAAGGCGCGTCATCGCGCCAAGCGCACACCGATTTGCCCCGCGATACCTACGAGCGCGAGCTCGGCAAAGAAGGTTTCTACGGCCCGGCCACTCAAATGTACCACCGCCATCCGCCGACCGCCTGGTCGAGCGTCGAGGGACCGATGCGGCCGCGCGCGTTCGATACACGGCAAATGGAAATCAGCGCAAAGTCCCCTTGGGACGCGGGAATGCTGTTCAGCAATTCCGGCGTGCGGATTCGTTTTGTCCGGATCGATCATAGCATGGATCTTCTGGTCAGGAACGCGGATGGCGATGAATTGATTTTCGTGCATGAAGGCGCCGGGGAACTGTTTTGCGACTACGGCCGGCTTGTGTTCCGCGAGGGCGACTATCTGATGTTGCCGCGCGGCACCTTGTGGCGCATGTCCATTGAGGAGCCGGTCAGTTTATTGCTGATCGAAGCGACGAATGACAGCTTTCGTCTTCCGGACAAGGGACTGGTCGGTAATCACGCGATATTCGACCCTGCGGTACTGGATGCGCCGTCGATCGACGAGGCCTTTATCGCGCAACAGAATGACAATGAATGGCGGGTCGTGGTCAAGAGTCGCAATCGGCTCAGCACGATCGTCTATCCGTTCAATCCGTTGGATGCGGTCGGCTGGCACGGCGCATTAATGCCGGTGCGCCTGAACTGGCGCGATATCCGTCCGTTAATGAGTCACCGTTACCATGTTCCGCCGTCGGCTCATTCGACATTCGTCGCGGCCCATTTTGTGGTTTGTACGTTTGTGCCGAGGCCGTTCGAGAGTGATCCCGGCGCCTTGAACGTGCCTTTTTTTCACAGCAACGACGATTACGATGAACTGATTTTTTATCATGCCGGCGAATTTTTCTCCCGTGATCATATTTATCCGGGCATGATGACCCTGCATCCGCGTGGAATCCCGCACGGCCCACATCCGAAGGCGCTCAGAAACGCGGCCTCGAACCGGGGCAGGGAAACCAGGGAAGTCGCGGTGATGATTGATGCCCGCGATAATCTGGATGTCGCCGAAGCGGCCGATGCGGCCGAATGGAAAGGGTATGTGGATTCCTGGAAATGAAGCTCGGAACGCTGAAATGGCCTGACCGCCGGGATGGGCAACTCGCGGTCTTTAATCGCAGCCTCGACCGGTTGGCGGAAGTCCGGGAATGGGGCGGCGCCCTGCAGGAGGTGCTGGACAATTGGGAACGGGCCGCGCCGGAAATGGAACGCATTTATGAATCGCTGAACCGCGGCGGATCGATCGGCCGGACGTTCGACTGGACGGAACTCGCGGCCCCGCTGCCGCGGGCTTATCAGTGGCTGGACGGCAGCGCCTATCTGAGCCATGTGGAAAGGGTCCGCAAGGCGCGCGGCGTGGCCATGCCGCCGAGTTTTCTGGACGACCCGCTGATGTATCAGGGCGGATCCGATACACTGCTCGGCGCGCGCGATTCGATTGCCGTGCAAAACGAATCGTGGGGTATCGATTTCGAGGCCGAAGTCGCGGTGATTACCGGTGACGTGCCGATGGGTGTGTCGCCGGACGTCGCAGCCGATCACATCCGCTTGTTGGTTCTGGTCAATGACGTTTCGCTGCGGAACCTGATTCCCGCGGAACTCTTGAAAGGTTTCGGATTTCTGAATGGAAAACCTTCGAGTGCATTTTCTCCGGTCGCGGTCACCCCGGATGAACTCGGCGAGGGATGGGATGGAACGCGGCTCCACGGTTCTCTGCAGGTGTTCTGGAACGGTGATTGCTTCGGCCATGCCGATACCGGGGCGGATATGCAATTCGATTTTGCCCGGCTGATCAGCCATGCCGCGAAAACCCGCCGCTTGCAGGCGGGAACCATCATCGGCAGCGGCACGGTCAGTAACCGGGATCTTGGCAGAGGTTTTTCGTGCATAGCGGAAAAAAGGGTTGTCGAAGTGATCGAGAAAAAAGAAGCCACGACCCCATTCATGCGATTCGGCGATCGGGTTCGTATCGAAATGACCAACGAGCGGGACGAATCGATTTTCGGCGCGATCGATCAGATGGTTGAATCATGGCCTTAGGTCTGTACAGCTATCACCGTAGTTCCGCGGCCTACCGGGTGCGCATCGCATTGAACCTGAAAGACCTCGACTATACGATTTATCCCGTGCATCTGCTTAAAAACGGCGGGGAACACCAGCACAGGGACTATCTCGAAATCAATCCGCAGGGGCTTGTTCCGGCGCTGAACACCGAAGACGGTTTGCTGACCGAGTCGGCCGCGATTATCGAATACCTCGAAGAGCGTTATCCATTGCGCCCTCTGCTTCCTGAGAACCTCGGCGACCGCGCGTTGGTCCGGTCGCTGGCCCAGATGATTGCCTGTGACATTCATCCATTGAACAATCTTAGGGTTCTGACTTATTTATGGCCCGAAAGCACCACGACCGAACAGAAACAGCGCTGGTATCATCACTGGCTCGAGAAGGGTCTGAGCGCATTCGAAATCCGGCTCGAACGGTCAGGGTCGAAAGGCCTTTTCTGTTTCGGTGACGCGCCCGGGCTCGCGGATCTGTTTCTGATCCCGCAAGTGTATAACGCGCTCCGCTTCGATCATCGGATCGAACGCTATCCCTTGATTCAGGGAATACACCGGAACTGTACCCGGATTGACGCGTTTCGCAGGGCGGCGCCGGAACGCCAGCCGGATTCGCCGGAATCCGCAGATTCGGGAGACGCGTAGCCGGAAAGACCGGATTGTTTTGGCGGCCTCGCCTGGTTTCGACGACGGTCGCGGCTTCGCGCGAGCGCGCACGGCGCGGTACCGATGAAGTCAGGAGGCGTAATGCGTTCAGAATATTCTCAATATCGGCAGATTCTTGAAGATTCCCATGAGAAAATGCGGCCTTCACCATTCTCGGGTTTTCTGGATCACGGGATCGATTATGAATCCATTGCTGTTACTGAATCCGAGACTTCCGGGGACTCGATGCTGGCCGCGGTCGAAAAATGGCTTGCCGATTTTGTCGATCCGGAAAGGATTGAAACGGACGGAAAAATTCCGGCGGAATACCTCGACGGCCTGCGCAAGCTGGGCTGCTTTCGCGCCAGAATCCCCAAGGAATATGGCGGCCTGGGATTGCCGCAGAGCGTTTTTGTCCGCCTGCTCGAATTGATCGCGAGCCGCAGCGAAGTGCTGGCCCTGGTGGTGTCCGTGCAGCAGCTCGGCGTGATTCAAAGCCTGTTGTCGGGCCGCGACCTTGATCTGGGCCAATCGGTGGAACGTCAATCGGCCGGCGAAACTTTACGCAGGAAATATCTTCCGTGGCTTGCCGAAAGCGCGTTGGGGGCGTTTTGTCTGACCACTGCGGAAGCCGGTTCCGATCCGGGCCGGCTGCAAACGTTCGCCCACGCCAGTGACGACAGGCATTCCTTTCGGCTGTCGGGCACCTGGCAGCGCGGCGGCAAGCTGTTCACGACCCTGGGCACGATTGCCGATTGTTATCTGATGCTGGCCGTGGTGCTGTATCCGGGCGAGAACCCGGAAACGATCGACCGGCGCGGCCGGATTACCGCGTTTTTGGTGGACCGCGAAACGCCGGGCATCACGACCAAGGCTTTGGAGTTCTGCGGCTGGCGCGGACTTCCGAACGCCGCGATTCAACTTGAGGACGTCCGCGTCGAACATACCCAGATGGTCGGCGGGGTAGGGGACGGGCTCAAAATCGCATTCAAAAATCTCGCTTCCGGGCGAATCAATATCGCGGCGATCTGTTTGGGCATGATGAAACAGCTCGAACGCGGCGCGCGGTGGTGGGCTGCGCGGCGAATTCAGGGCGGTAAACCGATCGCCGAACATGCGCTGAATACCCAGGCTCTGCTGAACATGGCCGCTTCGATCTATGCGGTCGAATCCTATATCCGATTCGTCGCGGGGCTCGCGGACCGTCCGGGCAGCGATGTCCGCCTCGAAGCCGCGATCCTGAAACTTTTTTCGTCCGACGCGCTGATCCAGACCGCGGATGATACGCTCCAGATCCGCGGCGGGCGCGGTTACGAAACCTATGCTTCGCAATCACGCCGGGGCGAATTCGCGCTTCCGGTCGAGCGCCTGTATCGCAGCGCGCGGATGATGCGCATCGGTGAGGGCGGCTCCAATGTGCTATTGCTCTACACCATTCGTTGTTTGCTGGACACACTGATCGCCGATTACCAATCGCTCGCGCGCGGAGGAGGGGGCATTGTCGCCACCTGCAAGCGTTTGATTGAATTCGGCGGCCGTTTTCTATCCGGAATATACGGACGAAAAAAGCTGCCCGCGGACTTGTCCGGGCATGCGCTACGGCGTCATTTTGTATTTATTGAACGTAACCGGAGTCGTCTGTTGCGGCTCGTTTACCGGGAGATCCTGCGGGAAGGTCTAAGTTATTACGGCAAGCGGCTGTGGAATGCGATTCAGGTCAAGAAATCACCGGATAAACTGCTTTCACCCGATCAGTCATTCGAACAGCGCCAGGTTCTGCTCGCCTATTTTGCCGAGATCGCAATGGATCTTTCGGTGATGGCCGTAACCTGCTTGCGCGCGGTAAGGCACCAGGATGAACACGCAACGGAACTGGCCGACCAGTTTTGCAACGGATCCGCGGAACGAATTGCGATCCATCACCTGCGGATATCCAGTTTGTCCAGACGGATTGAATCCAGTACGCGGAATCGGGGCCGGAAGCTCGTGTCGGGCGAATATGCGTCCATTCTTGAACAGGGAATTTTGCCGTTGGAGTTGCCGTGAAGATTGTTCGGGTAACCCGATGCCTCGATCATTGGACTCGCGCGCAGGGCGATCTCTGGAACCGGTGTTCGGAGATTCGGTGAAGGTCCGGCCGGGACCTATTCGATGCGGGAATGGATCACATCGCTGACGGCCTGCAATAGCCGGGGTCCGCAGGGTTTTTCAAACTAATCGATGACGTCGGCGCGCATTGCCCTGACCGTCCGGCTCACATCGCCTAAGGAAGCCCTGATTTAATCAGAGCTTCCCGCAGTGCAGGGATGCACTGCCAAAATAGGACGCTGTAAGCGTCTGATTTTGTGAGGCAAACCCAAATCGCATTGGCAGGGTTGACGACCGCTGAGAAATCCAGGATGGATTAATTCAGCGTTTCCCTAAGTTATCGATCAACACGGTAGGCAGGTGAATATCGCGTTCTTTGAGTCCAGGCAGCACAACGACTCCGCGTCTTGATCAGGACTTCAGGTGGGATAGCCGGTTCCGACTGCCGCTTCACCCAACTGCCCGGAAAAAGTTTGGAGCCCAGCTTCCACCGGCTCGGGTATGGCAGAAGCATAAAGGCGACATCCGGGATTTTAACTCCGAATATCGCCTTGGATTATTCGCGAGACCGGCTCAATCATGACCGCGGTGGCGATCCATTCGCAATTCGTCACGGCGCATCGAAAAGGCGCGCAAAAGAATTCCGGCTCAGCTGAGTTTGGCAAGTGTCTGGGCCATCGTTTTGCCGAGTTCCGAAGGCGTCGGAGCGATGGTTACCCCGCATTCGTTTAGGATCGCAACCTTTTCCGCGGCGCTTTCGCCGCTGCCGGAGACGATCGCACCGGCATGGCCCATCCGTCGTCCTTTCGGCGCGGTCAGTCCGGCAATATAGGCTACGACCGGCTTGGACATATGATCACGGGCGAAATATCCGGCTTCAACCTCCTGGGGTCCGCCGATTTCACCGATCATCATCACCGCCCTGGTTTCAGGATCCTGCTCGAACAACTCCAGTATGTCCCGGTGCGAACTGCCGTTGATCGGATCGCCGCCGATCCCGACCGACGTCGTAATTCCGATCCCCAATGCTTTCATCTGCGAAGCTGCTTCATAACCGAGCGTCCCGGAGCGCCCGACGATCCCGACATTGCCGCGCATGTAGATATGCCCGGGCATAATACCGAGCATGGCCCGCCCCGGACTGATCGTGCCCGCGCAGTTCGGCCCGGTCAAACGCATGCGATCTTCTTTTTTGTAACGGCGCATATAGCGTTTGACGCGCATCATGTCCTGGGTTGGAATGCCGTCGGTGATCGCGACACAGACTTTTAACCCCGCGTCCGCCGCTTCCATGATACCGTCCGCCGCGAACGGGGGCGGAACAAACAAAATACTCGCGGTGGCGCCGGTGCCTTTTACCGCATCCTTGACCGTGTTGAAGACGGGTTTGCCGAGATGCGTGGTTCCGCCTTTCCCGGGCGTCACTCCGCCGACGACATTGGTTCCGTAATTCATCATATCCTGCGCGTGAAACGTTCCTATTTTGCCGGTGAATCCTTGCACGATCACACGCGTTGTTTCGTCAATCATGATAGCCATGAATTCTGATCCCCTGCTGTGTTATTTGCCAACGACTCTGTTCCGTGCCTCAACCGCTTTATTTGCCGCTTCCGCGAGCGTATCGGCGGTGATGATTGGCAAATCGCTTTCGGCGATGATTCTCCGGCCTTCGTCGACATTGGTTCCGGACAGACGGACGATCAAGGGAATCTTGACATCCAGTTTTTTGGCGGCCTGGACCACCCCTTCGGCGACCCAGTCGCAACGGTTGATACCTGCGAAAATATTGACCAACATGACGACCACATTGTCGTCGGCGAGAACCAGACGGAATGCTTTCTCGACGCGGTCCGGAGTCGCTCCGCCGCCGATATCGAGAAAATTCGCGGGCTCGCCGCCGGCCAGCTTGATCATGTCGAGACTGGCCATCGCCAGGCCCGCTCCGTTGATCATGCAACCGATATCCCCCTCCAGGCCGACATAATTCAAGCCGCGGTCGGATGCGGCGGTTTCCCGCGGGTCTTCCTGCGACTTGTCGCGCAACTCCGCGATCCGCTGCTGGCGGTACAAAGCGTTGTCATCGAATCCCATTTTGGCATCGAGCGCGATCAGGCCGCCCTCCCTGGTAATGACCAGGGGATTGATTTCGACCATATTCGCGTCCAGATCCCGCAACGCGCGGTAGCAGCCCTTGAAGGTTGCGATCGCCTGGCTCATCGCGCTCTGAGGAATCTTCAGGCCGAACGCCATTTCGCGTGCCTGGAAATCCTGCAATCCGACGGCGGGCTCCACGAAGATCTTCAGAATTGCGTCCGGATTGTTTTCCGCCAACTCCTCAATCTCCATGCCGCCTTCCGAAGAAGCGATCATCACGACCCGTTCATGAACCCGGTCGACGATCAGGCTGAAATAAATTTCCCGGTCAATATCGGTGCCGGCTTCTATATAAAGGCGGGAACAAATTTTGCCTTGCGGACCGGTCTGATGGGTAATGAGTTTTTTGCCCAGCAGCTCGTTGGCTACATTGAAAATGTCGTCATCGGTCTTGCATATCTTGATTCCGCCGGCCTTGCCGCGCGCGCCGGAATGAATCTGCGCCTTGACCGCCCAGACGCTGCCGCCGATCTCTTTGGTCCGGTACACGGCCTGTTCCGGGCTGTAGGCCAGGCCGCCCTTGCCGATTGGAACCCCATATCCCGACAGGATCTCTTTTGCTTGATACTCATGGATATCCACCGTATTGCCCTCTTAATCTTATTTAATTGGTTATCTTGCCGTCTTTGCAGCGATCGCCTCGGCGGCACGCACCACATTTTCCGCCATGCGGGCAGAGGCCGCATCAATCAACCGGCCGTCCAGCGACGCGGCGCCTCTACCTTGCTTCGCCGCTTCATCCAGCGCAACCAGAATGCGTTTGGCTTTTTCGACTTCGGCCAGTGGCGGGGAGAACACGTCATTCGCGAGAGCAACCTGGGAAGGATGAATCGCCCATTTACCCTCAAGCCCCAGCGCGGCCGCGCGTCTGGCTGCCAGCTTGTAGCCTTCCGGGTCGTTGAAATCGCCGAATGGTCCGTCAATTGGACGGAGCCCGAAAGCCCGGCAGGCCACGGTCATGCGACTCAATGCCGCATGCCACTGGTCACCCGGATAATCGGGATTCAAGCCTCCGATATTGGTGGTTCTCGCGCGGTTGCTCGCCGCATAGTCGGCAACACCGAAATGCAACGCTTCGAGCCGTTTGCTCGAAGTCGCGATCGCTTCCACATTCGCCATGCCGAGCGCGGTTTCGATCAGGCATTCGATGCCAAGCTTTTTCTTCAAGCCAACGGCCACTTCGATCTGGGTCAACATCGCGTCTACCATATAGACATCACCAGGGGTTCCGGCTTTGGGAATCAGAATCGTATCCAGATTGTTCCCGGCCTGCTCGACGACCTCCACAACATCCCGGTACATATAATAGGTATCAATCCCGTTGATCCGGATGGACATGGTGATCCCGTGCCCCTTCCAGTCCAGATCGTTGAGCGCCTCGATGATGTTCTTCCGTGCGGGAATCTTGTCGTCCGGCGCGACCGCGTCTTCCAGATCCAGAAAGACATAATCAACGCCGCTCTTGAGTGCCTTTTCGAACATTCCCGGATTGGAACCGGGTACGGCAAGTTCACTACGCTGTACCCGCGGGGTTGCGGGTTCGTACCTTGTGTGACTCATTGTTTTTACTCGTTATATAGTTGTTGAAAGAATTGTGTACAAATTTAATGGGGCAGATATTCTTACGCCCGTACCAGTAAATGTCAAATATAACACGGCGCAAAAAAGCCGGCCGGGCGGCCTGTGGAGCGGAATCGTGAATGAGTTCTTTGCCGGCGTTAGACCTCTTTTGATCGGCTTCAGGAACCCTGGACCGGTCATTCGGATCGCAGCGGTAAGCCCGCACTAACCGGCTCGGCCGCGCATCTGCGGGTGCCGAATTCGGACGCCGATGGATTCTGGACCTTCAGTTTTATAAAATGCGGATTGGCCGTAAAAAGATTGTCGACCGGATCTTGATGGAAAAAGGATCTCCGGAAAAACAGCGCCATTCAACATTTGGACAGACCATGATCCATTCCATAAAAAACGCCTGTTTTTCGCTGCCGCAATACCTATTGCCCCAGCATGCGCTGTCCAGAATCATGCATCACCTGACCCGTTCCGAAATCAAGTGGTGGAAAAACTTTGCAATCCGCAGCGTGGTATCGCTATACCGCGTCAATCTCGGTGAATCCGGGTCAGCGGATTACGCCGCGTACCCGAGCTTTAATCATTTTTTTACCCGGGAGCTTAAAGAATCCGTCCGGCCAGTAAGTCAAGATGACAATGTCGTAGTCAGTCCGGCGGACGGCGCAGTTTCGCAGATTGGAACAATCGACCGCTACGACATCATCCAAGCCAAAGGCCGCCGCTTTGGTCTGTCGGAATTACTGGGAGGAGAGCAGGAACTGGCGGGCGTTTTCGCCGGCGGAAGTTTCGCCACGATTTATCTGTCTCCGCGTGATTACCATCGCGCGCA
This sequence comes from Methylococcales bacterium, assembly GCA_041748915.1. GTDB lineage: Bacteria > Pseudomonadota > Gammaproteobacteria > Methylococcales > UBA1147 > UBA1147. Next base: position 25,112 of record JBGTCG010000076.1, on the reverse strand, counting down.
CATGCCGTGCCGAGGTATATTGGCCGGGATGCGCCATATTCCGGGACGGCTATTCAGCGTGAACAATGCAACCGCGGCAGTTGTCCCGAACCTGTTCGCAAAAAACGAGCGCGTTGTTGCAATCTTTGAAACTCCTCTCGGGAAGATGGCGCTGGTACTGATCGGCGCAATTTTTGTTTCCAGCATCGAAACCGTATGGCATGGTGTGGTTACGCCGCCGAGGTCACGTTCGATGCGGACCTGGAACTACGGCAACAATCCGGTCATCCTGCAACAGGGGCAGGAGATGGGACGATTCAATATGGGTTCGACGGTCATCGCGTTATTCGAGCGGGATAGAATCTCGTGGTCGTCTCGACTGCAGGCAGAATCCATCCTGAAAATGGGGCAACCGATTGGATATCGCCACGGACAATGCTGAATAAATCCCGCCGGGATCGCCGCCTGCCGGAGTCGGCATCGGCCCTATAGATAATATTCTTTTTTTTTGATAGGGTTGTTCTTACAATGGTCGGGTGATGCCGGTTGGTCTGATGCCCGGGGCTAGACCGAAGCCTTCACTCTCGACCGGCCGGCGCGACTTGACCAACCAATCACACGCGACATGTCCTGCCACTATCCAACTCGGTACGCATTCAATTTCCTAAGATGAATCTAGAACTTGAAGAGATCAAAAACGCGACCATTCTCCGAATCAAAGAGAAGCGCCTCGATGCGCATAATTCTCCTGAATTCAAGGATCGTATGCTGAAGCTTCTCGAAAATGGCAACGTCAATATCATAATCGAAATGAGCGAGGTCCGGTTTGTGGACAGCTCCGGGCTGGGTGTTCTGCTATCCGGATTCAAGAATGCAGCCAGTCTCAAGGGGGGATTAATTCTCACCGGTCTGCAAAGTCAGGTAAAATCGATGTTCGAACTGACTCGCCTCCACCGTGTGTTCAAAATCTATCCGACGCTTGAGGAGGCCCTCGGGCAAGACTGAGAGGGGTTGAGCATGACCGGTTCAAATTACCAATCACGAGTCAAAGTCGATGTTGTGATCCCAACCAATACCCGGTTTTTGGGCTTGGTCGGCTCCATTGGCGAGGACGTAGCCCGTGAAATTGATCGTTACAGCGGGGACCGGGAAGTACTCGGATATAATCTCAATCTGGTCCTGACCGAAGCAATGGCGAATGTGATCGCGCACGGGTCAAACCATCGCCGGAATGGCGGTATCAAAATTTCAATCCATGTGCAGGAAAACGAACTGTTGATCCGGGTTAAAGATAAAGGCAAAGGGTTCGATCTGAAATCGGTACCGCCACCGGATCTGGACAATCCCACCGGCGGCGGACTCGGACTGTTTTTCATCAAGACCTTGATGGACAACGTGCAATACCATCAGGCCAAATCCGGAAACGTGCTCGAAATGAGGAAACAGTTACGCTGACGCAGCAGGCACCCCGTTAAAAAGCCTTGGAACCTTCCCCGGGAGCGTGTTTCCGGCCGAACACTGATCACGGACGGATCATATTCTTCTTTCCCTTTTCTCCGAAGAACACAACCAGCATTTTCACGGGTTTACTGCCGAGGTTTTTCGCGTTGTGCCAGGTATTCACGGCTTCCAAAAAGGCTTCTCCGGCAGGAAATTTCTTCTGGTTTCCACCATCGAATTCGATCGTGACTTCACCTTCGATCACATAGATCTGCGGCGCAACCGGATGTTTATGGCGGCCACTTTCGCCGCCGGGTGCAATTTCCACCAGTACCGATGAAACTTCCGGTGACCGCGTCTCCGGGTAGCGAAGCGCCTGACCGGTGATGGTTCGTGACTCGGCCAATACCGGTGTCGCGGTAAAACCGGTCTGTGCAGCCAGGGACTGCGGCAAGACGACGACTGCGAACAATGCGGTCGCGATGACAGTTTTAAGGAGCATAATACCTAACTTGAATAGCCTTGGCAGTAATTGTCCTGGTCACAAAACAATGAAACGGATAAAGAATACCCTATTTTTACCCAAAGCAAAAACTCCAGATTCTTCGAAGAAATATGGAACGCCTTCGGTCAGTTTTTATTCAGCCCGCATCAGGTCGGCACATTGTTCAGCGTGCCGGTTTTGACGTCGTAAAGATAACCGTACACCGGAATATCCGCCGGAACCAGGGGATGGGACTTGATCCGGTTGACATCTTCGCGGATGCTGGTCGCCTGATCTTTAATGGTCAGCCAGTCGATGAATTGACCTTCCGCTGAACCCGGGCCTTCACCCGAATCGTGCCACCCGCTGGCATCGATGCTCGCGGTTTTCAAACTGCTGCTGAGCAGGTCGCGCATGATTTCATCGGTAAATGTTTCCATTCCGCAATCGGTGTGATGAATCACAAACCACTCGTGCGTGCCCAATAGTTTGTAGGAAATTATCAGCGAACGGATAGCATCATTGCTGGCCCGGCCGCCCGCGTTACGGATGACATGTGCGTCACCTTCGGCGAGCCCGGCATATTTCGCGGGGTCCAATCGCGCATCCATGCACGTGAGGATCGCAAAACGCCGTCCCGGCGGCATCGGTAATTTACCTTTCGTTCCAAAATCAGCTACGTAAGCCTGATTGGCTTTCAGCACTTCGTCCAGAATCTGACCCATCGCTTTTTCTCCTGATCGTTTTGTTTGTAAATATGAGGTCGGGTTACACGGCAGGCAACGCAATACGAAACAGTGATTCCCGTTCTTATATTTTAATAAGTACTTCCATTACAATAAATAGCCTATTTATTATCTTTCTAGTAACTGAGAGTTACTATTCGGATGGACAAATTAAAAAGCATGGGCGCTTTCTGCCTGGTTACGGAATCGGGGAGCTTTGCGGCCGCCGCGGAAAGATTAAAGCTTTCGGGGCCGATGGTCAGCAAACACATTGCTCAGCTGGAGCGGCATTTGGGAGTCTGCCTGTTGAACCGTACCACCCGAAAAGTCAGCCTGACCGAAGCCGGACGCCAGTTTTATCCGCGTTGCCGGCAGCTATTGAATGATTTGACCGAGCTGGAGGAGTTGACCAATCAAATCGACCATCTTCCCAAAGGTCTCTTGAGAATCAATGCTCCGATCGACTTCGGGATGATGCACATGGTCGCGGCGGTAGACCAGTATCGAAAGGATTACGCCGATGTCGATATTCATCTGGTCCTGGATAACCGGCATGTCGACCTCGTTGACGGTATCTACGATATCGCAATTCGGATTACCGATGAACCGGATATCGACCTGGTGGGCAAGATCATTAGAACGACCGAATTGTGCACCTACGCTTCGCCGGGCTATCTCGAACAATACGGTGAACCACGCTCGGTCGACGCGTTAAAAGTGCATCGATGCCTGCAATTCCTCGGAAATCCGCACGGTGAAAGCTGGATTTTCCAGAACGGAAAATCCATCCGGAGCGTAATGCCGCGTTGGTGTTTTGCTTCGAACAATGGCAGCGTGCTGTGTCAAGCCGCGGCGAAAGGCATGGGGATCTTCCAGGCCCCTGACATTACAGTGGCACCCTATTTGCATTCGGGCGCGCTCAAAGAAATCCTGCGTCCGTACCGGGTTCCGTCGCTGCCGATTTACGCCATGTATTTATCGAGGCGAACCGTTCCGATCAAAATCAAATCGTTTATTGAATTTCTGGCCGGTTATTTTTCAATCCAGCCGGATTCCAGTCGGACGATCAATGGAGAATGATCGCAATCAGCAACAGGACCACGGTCACGCCCTGCAACCAGACCCGCCATCTCATGAGCAGGTTCGAGAACTTCTTGTCCAGCGGACCGCCTTCACCCATCACCCCGATTCCGGCGACCATGCTGAGTATTGTCAAAACCAGCGCGATAAAAATGAGGATTTTTAACACGGTCATATTTCGATTTCTCGCCCGAGTCGATATTGCAGCGTCCAGTTTCCGTTCGGAAACGAACGAAAACTGGTCCGGCTCACGACGAGCCGGCATTTTCAATGGCTTTCGCTATTGAAAATGTACGGAATCGGAAAACTATATTTTCCGATTCCGTAGAGGAAACATCCCATGGATGGGTGTTTCCGGATCAGCATAGTCTAGCGCGGCTCGCGGATATCTGTCCAGAATGAGAATCCGGCCGGTATTACAAGTTAGTTTTCAGTGGCAATTCTTTACGCGACACGTTAATTGAATTCAATCGGAAGCCGCAGACGGACACTTCTATGGTTGATCAGGAAGCAACGATTGTCTCGGATAAGCTTGTTGATTGCGCTGCCGAGCGACTGGAGGTGCCGCAACACCGAATCGGATTTAGTGTTGCGGACAGCGCAGAAATCGAAGAATGGATTTATTCAGTGTTTCCTTAAATGGATGAGTCCATCCAGATAATCCGGCTGCGCGACAACAGGTCATGCCATCCGTTATTATCCTTGCTGAATGCGATCCACCAATATCCGATTCCGGCGGCGCTCCAGGACAGGATAGCGCAGCAAAAGCGAAGCAGGGCCTGGAACCAGGTCATCGATCCTCCGGAATGGCTGACAACCCGAATTTTCCACGCGCGCATGCCGATTGTCTGGCCGCCATGAGTCCAGAACCACCCGAAAAACACATAACTGACAAGCACGATATAGGCGGGAAACTGCCATTGTCCAGGCGCGATCGCTTCACCTCCGTTCAAGGGCAGGATGCACGCGGTGGCGGCAAACCATACGCCACTCAATACCAAGGCGTCGTATAGGATGGCTCCCAGCCGCCGGAGCAGTCCCGGATAGCCGCGATTATCGGCAACGCGAACAGGCGGCTCGATTCTTACCAATTTATCGGCGTTCAAGCGGATAAATGGCAGTAGAAACCGGCGTAACGTGAACTATCACGAATAGATGAAAAACCAAAATCTCGGAATCGTTAATACTGTTTATCAATCGAGTAAAGCCCGAGTTTCTGCCCAAAATACATCGACAGCGCGACCAATCCCCCGAGCATCAGAAGAGAAAAAAATGCCGGAGGTTTATGGAACATCAAAATGGCGAAATCAACGATAAACAAACTGGTCAGCAGCGGTGTTGAACTGAACTGGTCGAGAATTTGTTTGAAATTCATTTTTCTTGACGCCTCTTATTCGATCAGAGATCGACAAATGGACTAAACTCAGTGCGTAATTCAAGACTCATCGGTACATTCCCGGTGCAGGCAACCCCGGATGACCGGACGAGCGATCCTGAAAAACCGGCAATGCGCTGCTGGTGACCGCGGCATTCCGGCGGCGCGACGGAATTCTACTACAGCCGGGTAATGGAAAAAACAATCTTTCGGGGTAGAATGGAATTGAGTCCCCTGAATGCACGATGATAAGATACCCGTCTTTTCAAACTTTGGGATAAACAATTATATTCAAGTTTATAAAAAATCTATCCGACCGTCTGAAAGGAATAGAATCCGGCCCAGTCCATAAGATCTATCCCAGTTCCGAACATTCCATTTCCCGTTCCCAGATCAGCGATGAAGCACTCACGGTGCTTAGCCGCCTAATGCAGGCCGGTTTTCAGGCTTACCTGGTCGGCGGTTGTGTCCGCGATCTTTTACTGGGCCGGGAACCGAAGGACTTCGATGTAGTGACCGATGCCAGGCCGGAACAGATCAAGTCGATATTCAGGAACTGCAGGCTGATCGGCCGGCGTTTTCGTCTCGCGCATATCTTTTTCGGCCGGAGTATTATCGAAGTCGCGACTTTCCGCGGCGCCGATTCGAATGGGGACCGGGTCATGGAGAACGGCCGGCTGTTGCGGGACAATGTATACGGCACTCTTGAGGAAGACGTATGGCGCCGGGATTTCAGCGTCAATGCCTTGTATTACAACGCCAGCGACTATTCCGTAGTGGATTTTGTCGGCGGTATGAAAGACCATGAAAATGCCGTGTTACGTCTGATCGGTGATCCCGAGGAACGCTATCGCGAAGATCCGGTGCGGATGCTCCGTGCGATTCGATTCTCGACCAAGCTGGGCTTTGCGATTCATCCGAGCTGCGAGCAGCCGATCAAGAAACTGTCTGGCCTGCTCAGAGAAATACCGCCCCCGCGGCTTTTTGATGAAACGCTGAAGCTGTTTTTGTCCGGTTATGCGGTCCAGACTTTTGAACTCCTCAGGCACTACGACCTGTTCGAGATGTTGTTTCCGGAAACCGAAAAGTGTCTCGCGCATGAAAAAGACGGCTTTCCGCCGGTATTTCTTGCCAAGGCGCTCGAGAATACCGATATTCGTATCGGTCAGGATAAACCGGTTACCGGCTATTTTTTGTTCGCCGCATTTTTATGGGAGCCGGTTCGCGCTCGTATGGAGACCCAGATCCAGAACGGCCAGAACGAATTCATGGCGATTCAGCAGGCGGCCGGCGAAGTGATCCGGCTGCAGTCGAGCACAACGGCCTTGCCGCGCAGAATTGCCATGCCTGCACGCGAAGTTTGGTGTTTGCAACCGCGTTTTAAAAACCGTTCCGGCGATCGTCCTTTCAAATTGCTGGCGCACCCTCGTTTCAGGGCCGCCTTTGACTTTATGACCTTGCGCGCGGCGACCGGCGATATCGATCCCTCGATCGCGGAGTGGTGGGACAATTTTCAGCGCGTGGACGAACCGGAACAAAAAAAAATGCTGCGTGGTTCCGGCCGCAGGTCCAGGCGGCGCGGCCGGTTCCGGCCGGCGGGAAAGGCACTGCGGTGACCCGAGTTGGTGGTTGAACGGATGAATGTCCACGGGACTTTGGTTTATATCGGTGTGGGAAGCAATTTGTGCGGCCCGGAAGATCAGGTTCGACGTGGGATTGCCGCGGTAGCCGGTTTGAACGGATGCCGGTCGCTGGCCTGTTCAAGTTTATATAGCAGTCCGCCAATGGGGCCAAAGGACCAGCCTGATTTTGTGAATGCGGTCATGGTGATTGATTGCGCGTTGCCGCCCGCATTATTGTTAAGTGAACTTCAGGCTATTGAGGACCGGTCCGGGCGGATCAGGAGCGGTGTCCGATGGACCGAGCGAACGCTGGACCTCGACATTTTGTTATATAATCAGGACATCGTACAAACCGACGATCTGATAATTCCACATCACGGAATCGCAGACCGCGCGTTCGTGCTGTATCCCCTGGCAGAAATTGCGCCGCATATTTCCATTCCCGGTAAAGGCCCGATCGCGGATCTGCTCAATAAATGCTCCAGCGATGGTCTGACCCGAATCAAGTAAGCCAAATCAACCGGTTTCCGGATGTGCAGTTAAATGGGGGCGAATAACAAAAGCAGGGCTTTGACCCTACCGGACCTGCTAAAAATGAAACAGCACGGTGAAAAAATCACCTGCCTGACCGCTTATGATGCGGTATTCAGCCACGTGTTGGACGAAGAGGGCGTCGACATCGTTTTGGTTGGCGATTCGCTGGGTATGGTCATCAAAGGCGAGGAAACCACTCTCTCGGTGACCGTGGATGAAATGGTCTATCACTCGCGGTGTGTTGCGAAAGGAATCCAACGCGCCTGGCTAGTCACGGACATGCCGTTTATGAGTTACGCGAACCGGGATCAGGCCGCCTTCAATGCCGCACGTCTGATGCGTGAAGGCAACGCCCGGATGGTCAAGCTGGAGGGTGGCCGGCGTTTTGCCGAGATCGTCCGGCATCTGACCGGACAGGGAATCCCGGTTTGCGCGCATCTGGGCTTGACGCCGCAGTCCATCCATCAGCTCGGCGGCTTCCGGGTTCAGGGGAAAGACCGTGCCGCGGCGGATCAAATGGTCGGGGACGCGCGGATCCTCGAAGAAGCCGGAGCGGGTTTGCTGGTTCTCGAATGTATCCCGCGAGATCTGGCCGCGGAAATCACCCGGAATATCAAAATCCCGACGATCGGAATCGGAGCCGGTAATTCATGCGACGGACAGGTTTTGGTTTTGTATGACCTGCTCGGTGTCGGCTTGCAGCGAACCCCGAAGTTCGCGAAAGACTTTCTGGCCGGCAAAAGCGGAATCCGTGCGGCCGTGAAATCCTTCGTCAGAGCGGTACGGTCCAGCGAGTTTCCGGGTCCGGAGCATGGTCTGGAATAGTTTTCGCAGACCAGGAGTTGGTTGTCCAGGATGGCGGATTACCGGGGATGGTCATGGAAATCATTGAAACGATCGAATCGCTGCGTATCCGGGTGGCGGAATGGCGAAAGGCGGCCGAGCGGATCGCGCTCGTGCCGACCATGGGGAATCTGCATGACGGTCACCTTAAACTGGTTGACGAAGCGGCGCGAAATGGCGAACGTGTGGTCGTCAGCATTTTTGTCAATCCGGCTCAATTCGGCGAAGGAGAGGATTTTGCTGATTATCCGCGGACCTTCGATGAAGATGCTCGCAGGCTTGCAACGAAACCTGCGGATCTGATTTTCGCGCCCCCGACCGAAGAAGTCTATCCGGTGAAACCATTTACCCATTTGACTGTTCCAGGGTTGTCCGACCGGTTATGCGGTAAACATCGGCCCGGCCATTTTTCGGGAGTCGCCACGATCGTCCTGAAATTTTTCAACATGGTGCAACCGGACGTGGCGGTATTTGGACAAAAGGATTTTCAGCAATTGATGATTGTTCGGAAGATGACCGCCGACCTCAATGTTCCCGTGCTGATCAAATCGGTCGAAACCGTGCGGGAACCCGACGGATTGGCGATGAGTTCCAGGAACCGCTATTTGTCGGACCAGGAAAGGCGGCTTGCTCCGAATCTGTACCGGCTACTGTGTGAAGCGGCCGCGGAGATCCGCGCGGGAACCGCGGAATTCGGCGATCTGGAACAGCGAAATATGATCAAACTGAGGAAATATGACTTCAGACCCGACTATTTTTCGGTCGGCAGGATCCAGGATTTGCAGCCGCCTGGCCCCGGCGATCGCGAGTTGATCATTCTGGCCGCGGCCTGGCTCGGAAATGCGCGCCTGATCGATAACCAAGCCGTTTGTGCCGGGCAGGTTTCGATAAATCGGGTCGAAGAATGAACCTGGCGCAGCCGGGATGACGAGCGGGCCTTTTCAAGCTAAGCTGATGGTTATACCGTTCCCGCCCGACGGTTTCGTCGCTATCGCGAAAGCTATTGATCTGATTAAAAAATCGAAGTCCGCATCGCTCCGTGAAACGGTCCAGGAATCGGCTATCAAGTTGCCTGCGCGGTGGCTTTGATGCATAATTTCCAGTCAAAATTTGCCCATACCTTTTGAACTTATGCAAACAACGATGCTGAAAGCCAAGCTGCACAGGGTTTCCGTTACGCATTCGGAATTGGAGTATGAAGGCTCCTGTGCAATTGACAGTGCCCTTCTCGAGCGATCCGGAATTCGCGAATACGAGCAGATTCAGATTTACAATATCACCAACGGCAATCGATTTACGACCTATGCGATTCGGGCGGAGAAGGATTCCGGCATCGTTTCGGTCAATGGCGCAGCCGCGCATCTCGCCGCGCCCGGCGATTTGTTGATTGTTTGCTCTTATATCGGGCTGAGTCAGAGCGAGTTAGCAGGATATAAACCCCAACTCGTGTATGTGAACGAAAAGAATCAGATAGTCCGGACCAATCGAGAGATTCCGGTTCAGGCAGCCTGATTCCCGTATTTCTTTCGCGGCGTTCTGTTTTGGACTTGAACGCCAGGTTTTCGCGCCAGCGAACATCGATTCGATAAAGAGGATAACTTTCAAGGCACGATGACTTCCAATCCGGTTCAAACGGACTCCTGGTCTGCGTTAAAGGCCCATCATGAACAAACCGGCGAGCCGGACATGCGCCAGATGTTTCGCGATGATCCAGGCCGATGCTCGCGTTTTTCCCTGGAAGCGGCTGGGATATTCCTCGATTTTTCGAAAAACCGGATATCGTCGGAAACCCTCAAACTGTTGTGTGACCTCGCTCGCCAGATGCGGTTGGACGCCTGGATAGAACGGATGTTTACCGGCGAAAAAATCAATCTGACCGAGGACCGGGCGGTGCTGCATACCGCGTTGCGGCGGCGGTCGGACTCCCCGCTCGTGGTCGACGGTACGGATATTATGCCCGCAATCCTGGCCGTGTTCGAAAAAATGGGACGTTTTGTCGAAGCGATCCATTCCGGATCATGGCGAGGATGTACCGGTAGACCCATTACCGATGCCGTCAATATCGGAATCGGAGGCTCTGACCTTGGACCACGAATGGTGGTCGAAGCGCTGGCCGGACAAGCCGTTGATACCATCCGAAGTCATTTCGTGGCCAATATCGACGGTACGGATCTGTGCAGGACCCTGAAGGATTTGGATCACGAGAGCACATTGTTTGTGGTTTCCTCGAAAACATTCACCACCCAGGAAACGATGACCAACGCGCGTTCGGCGCGGCAATGGTTTCTGGAAAAAGCCGGATCGTCGGCCAACATCGCGAGGCACTTCGTAGCGGTTTCGACCAATCAGGCCGAAGTCGAGACCTTCGGAATCGATCCCGTCAATATGTTCGAATTCTGGGACTGGGTCGGCGGGCGTTATTCGTTGTGGTCGGCAATTGGCTTATCGGTCGCTTTGAGCGTGGGCATGGAAAAGTTCGAGTGCCTGCTGATGGGCGCTAATGCGATGGACGAACATTTCCGGAATGCGCGGTTCGAGGAAAATCTGCCGGTCATCCTCGCGCTGATCGGCATCTGGAACCGGAATTTTATCGGAGCGGAAACCTATGCGGTATTGCCCTACGATCAGCGCTTGCATCGTTTCCCGGCTTATCTGCAGCAATGCGATATGGAAAGCAACGGAAAAACCGTAGGCCGCGAAGGACGACAGGTCGCCACAAAAACAGGGCCCGTATTGTGGGGAGAACCCGGCACCAACGGCCAACACGCTTTTTACCAGTTGATTCATCAGGGCAGCGATCTGGTTCCGGTCGATTTTATCGCGGTACTGGAAGATGAATCGGGGCTTGAATTGCACCATAAGATTCTGATTGCCAACTGTTTCGCGCAGGCCGAGGCTTTGATGAAAGGCAAAACCGCCGGCCAGGCCCTCGAAGAATTGCGTTACTCGAATGCCAACGCCGAGGACGTGCATCTTTTGGCCAGGCATAAGACTTTCCCCGGCAACAAGCCGAGCAACATGCTGCTGATCGACAAACTCAGTCCGCGTAATCTCGGGGCCTTGATCGCCCTTTATGAACACAAGATTTTCACCCAGGGAATCCTCTGGGGAATCAATTCCTTTGACCAGTGGGGCGTCGAGCTCGGGAAACAGCTTGCGAGCGGCTTGCTCCAGGAGATGGACAATGAATTGCGTCCCGAACTGCATGATTCATCGACCAACGGATTGATGCGCCGTTTCAAGGCAAGCAGGGCATAAGCGCGATACCGATGTGGTTCCCGGTTCGGCAGAGCTTCCCGCGGCGCAGGGATACGCTGCCAAATTCAAGCTTTCGGCATTATATTAAAAAGGGCAGCACTAAATCGCATTGGGCGCCGCCGACCACGGAGAAATCCAGGATGGAATTTTTCATGTTTCCCTGGAAATTCCGTTTGCCGAAGGATCCCGTGCGTTTTCAATTTTCAGGCGGTCAAGTCGGGTTCCCTGAGCTTGCGCAACATCGCCTGCCGCGTGGTTTCGCGCAGAGTCATTGCGGTCTGCCACGGATCTTCCGGGGAGCCTTGGGTATTCGGGATGACCGGCGGCAGAATATCCACCTCGATCGACCCATGCCGCGGGAACCATGAATCCGATCTCAGAATCGACCGGGTACCCTGAATGACCACCGGTAACAACGGGTGGCCGGTTTCGGTCGCGGTTTTGAAAGCTCCCATAAAGAACGGTCGGAGCCCAGGCACGCGCGTAAATGTCCCTTCCGGAAAAAAGAGAAGATTTTTTCCGGCACGCGCCGCCCTGGTGACTTTCTCCGAATCCGCGAGGCCTTTTTCGGTTTCGTAGCGGGTTACAAACTCGGTATGGATACGGTCTAAAAAAACCCGTGCCAGAAATTGTTCCTTCAGTTCGCCTTTGGCCACAAAGCTGAAGCGGAGTGGCAAAGCCAGGAAAAGCATCGCCGCATCGAGGTAGCTGCAGTGATTGCAGACCAGCACGCAGGGTCGATCGATGCTGTTCAAATGTTCGGCGCCGCGGATTTCCATCCGGGTGTTGGTCAACCAGCAGAGTACCCGGACGGCGGCACGGATGATCTTGATTCGCCACGCGAAGGTCGGGCACAGTACGACGCTGGTCCAGGTAAGTGCAGTCAGAATGGAGAATACGACCCAGGCGTAGGTAGCCCAGAGACCGGATGCGATCGAATTTTGAATGCGTCGGAGCTCCGGCACAACTCCGGATAAGGCCAGGGAAGAAAACTGCAGCCAGATCGGTCGGACGCCTTTTCCGAGACGGTTATTCTCATACAATTCCTTACAGGCGCTGCGTCGAAGTTTGCCGCTCGAGGTCTTCAGGACTGTTTGCGGGGGGGCGAGGACGACCTCGTCGGGCGCGCTTCCGGTCAAATTGGAGACGACGCGGTTGATTTCCACTTCGAGCGCATGTTTCTTGGCGGCGTCCGTCTCGCGGGTTTCGGCCAGTACGACCAGTTTTTCGGTGCCGCGTTCACGGTCTTTGCTGCCGAATACCGCCACACAACCTTTGCGGATGCCGGGCAGTTCACTGACGCGTTCCTCGAGTTCCTGAGGGTAAAGGTTGCGTCCCGCGCGAATAATCAAATCTTTTGCGCGTCCGGTCAGATAGACCTCGCCGTCGGCAATATAGGCGAGGTCGCCTGAATTCAGCCAATCCTGATCGAATAGATCCCGCGTTATTCCCGAATTATTGTAATATCCGGACGTGGTCGACGGTCCCCGAAACTGCAGAAGGCCCTGGAAGCGATCGGGGACTTCCCGTCCGTTCTCGTCGACGATCCGGACTTCGTGATTTTTGATCGGCGAGCCACAGGATACAAATTGCAGGGCGTCGGGGCTCTCCGGATCAGGGCCTGCGATTCCTTTTTTCATGAATTTTTCGCGCGACACCCGGTCGATCAAGGGCCCGCGGCCGAGTGGCGGAAACGTCAACCCGACCGAACATTCCGCGAGACCATAGACCGGCATCACCGCGCCAGGCCGCAGACCCGCCGCGGCAAACCGCTGGATAAAACCCTGCAAGGTTGTCGGGCTGACCGGCTCCGCTCCGTTGAACATCGCGCGCATCGAATCCAGCTTCAGCCCGTCAATTTGCTCCGATGTGGTCCGTTTTAAACACAACTCATAGGCGAAATTCGGCGCCGCCGTGATCGTGGCCCGGTGGCGGTGAATGGCCCAAAGCCAGCGTTCCGGTTTGGCCAGGAAGTCCAGCGGTGACATGATTACGAGCAATGCCGAATAATAAAGGCTTCCGAACCAGGAACCGATCAGGCCCATATCATGATAGAGCGGCAGCCAGCTTACAAAGGTATCCGAGGAATTGACTTCCAGTTTGCTCCCCATGGCGCGGATGTTAGCCAATAGATTGGCGTGACTCAAAGTGACTCCCTTCGGAATGCCCGTGCTTCCGGACGTATATTGCAGAAAGGCGATGTCGTCAGTGGATAATTTCGGCCGCAGCAGCGTTGCGCGGGTGCGTTGCGGTCCGGACGGGGTTGCGATCGACCGCAGGGACTGGACATGGCTCTTCAAGAGCCGGGCAACCGGCAAAGCCTCGGGAACGGTAATCAGAACCGCGGCGCTGCAGTTGTTCAAAATCTTTTTGTGCCGCAGCAGGTGATCCTCGATCTGGTTGAGTCGCGCCGGCGGATAAATCGGCACCGGAACTCCGCCCGCGGCGAGGATGCCAAAAAAGGAATAAAAATAATCCGCGCAGGTCGGCAGCATGATCGCCGCGGCCTGGCCGGGCTGGAATCCGTCCGCCTGCAGATTGGCGGCGATTGCTTCCGAGCGTTCATGCAATTGCCGGTAGCTGATGATTTCACCGACGCCGTGGTCACTAAAAAACTGGATATGGGGACGGTCCGGATGAGTCTTGAGATGCCAATTGAGGATGTCCGTGAGCGTTTGAGCGTATTTCGGGGTCGAATCGGTGGTTTCGAGAGTCAGCGTGGTGATGGCCTGTTCCGAACGTGGATCGGCCATCGACCCGGCGCCTGAAATTTCGCGCAGCAGTTCCCGGGGCGTGGCCACGTTCTTAAAAGCCGACTCGGCCAATTGCACCCGGAAACGCTTTTCGATCCGGGCGATAAATTCGACCCGCGTCAGACTGTCCAGCCCCAATACGGTGTCCAGTGGCGAATCCAGATCCAGGTGTTCGAGTAACGAAGGGCTGATTTTCATTTCCCGGCCCAATTCCAGGATCGTGTTGATCAGGACCTCGCCGGTCGCGGCCAGTGGGTTAGATTGAATAGGTTGGTCTGCAGGGTTCATGGCAGCTTATGAAGTTGAAGTCATTGTTTTGGCCCGGTCGAGGCCGGCTATTGTAGAACGATCCGCTTCCGGCCGCCAATGCGCGGGGCCGGAGAATCGGCCCGGGGAACCGGTGTCTGCAAACGGAAATGCGCTGGAAGCTCCAGAACCATTCGATATAATAAAAGAATCCGGCAGCCCGCGTTTCCCTTTTGACGGCGCCTGACTCTAATAGGCTATTGATAAAAATGTAAAAGAGGGCCCAAGAATGGGTTTGTGGACCAGTCAGTTTACCAACCGCTATCATCAATCATTGCGCGATTATAAAAGCTTTTATGACGACCTTTCCGAATACGGGAATCCAGCCAATACCCGGAATGTGTTTTACTTTATTCCCGGATTCAATGGCGTTCCGGGACAGATCCGTTTTGCGTTACCCAGTTTTGCGAGGAGCTTTGGCGCGGATTTTTATATTCGGTGTTTATACTTGAACGAATTTTCCGCCCGCCGGCCAATCTGGGAAAAATACAACCCGGAAAATCTCGAGAAAAAGCACGCTAAAATTCTGCAGGATCTTGCATCGCTTGCCGCGCGATTCGATGAAATTTCGGTCATCGTCAACAGCAGCGGATTTTACGACTTTATCGCGGCTTACCGGGAACTCGGTGGGGCGATCCGGAACAAATTGAAGCTGGCCTGGATCGCCTGTGCGCCGGATTGGTCCGAAGCCACCGCATGGGAGGGGATTTTCTACCGGCTGAACGGATTCAGGCACCGGTCTGATCGCTGGTTCGCGTTTCCGAATCATAACTGGATTACGTTCATCAACGCCGAATGCGGCGCCGACAAATGCTGGCGCAATGGTTCGCAAAAAAAAACGTTTTTTAAATACGATCTCGAATCCAGGTTCTATTTCGCGGGAACGTTGTGGGCCTATGTGAGCATCGCCCGGTACAATTGGGCCAATGAGCATAACCTCGGAAACGCGGAATTCCCGATTGACATTCCGTCGGTTGTGCTGGTCGCTTCGAAAGACGGGTATTGGTTCGACAAAAGCAAGGCGGAAATCGAAACCGTGATTAACCGCTATCTGATCCACAACCGGATACTTTTCCGCGAAACTACTCATTTATGGGTAACCGTGCCGGAAAATCTGAGTGCGGTGCTGGAAATCCTGCATCAACTTCCGTGCACGGGAACCCGGACAACCAATAGCTGACAATACCAAGGAAGGAAAATGATTGTTGATAGCCTTGCGGCCGTGGTCGCGGCGCCGTTTATCGAACTGACTACGGTCCCGTTCATTCCAGGCCCAGTTTCTTGAGCCGGTAACGCAGCGCCCTGAACGTAATGCCCAGTTTCTTGGCCGCCGCGGTCCGGTTCCAGTGGGTCTGGTCGAGGGCCTGAATGATGGCCTGTTTTTCAATTTCGTCCATATAGTTTTCGAGGGAAACCGATTCAGGGGCCGGTTCCGGCCTGTGGATGTTGAGCGGCAGGTTATCCGGAAGGCCGAGGTCGGCGGCGGAGATCTGGTTGTTGTCACAAAGAGCGGATGCGCGTTCGAGAATATTTTCCAACTCCCTGACATTTCCCGGAAAACTGTATTTCCGCAGCGCCGACAAGGCGTCCGGCATCAATTCCGTGACCGGCAGTCCGGTCTGGCCGCTCAGTTTGTACAGGATATGATCGGACAGCGCCGCGATATCGCCGATCCGCTCGCGTAACGGCGGCACCGATAGTTCGATCACGTTTATGCGGTAATAGAGGTCCTGCCGGAACAAGCCATGATCCACGAGTTCCGTGAGATTCTTGTGCGTCGCGCTCAGAATGCGGATATCCACCGCGATTTCCTCCTGACCTCCGACAGGTCGGACCTGTCTTTCCTGAATCGCGCGTAACAATTTGACTTGTAACGATTGCGGAAGATCGGCAACTTCATCCAGAAACAGCGTCCCGCCGTCCGCGGCGCGGAAGAGTCCCGGCTTGTCGGCGCCGGCGCCGGTAAAACTTCCCTTGAGATGGCCGAAAAATTCGCTTTCCATGAGTTCGGCCGGGATGGCTCCGCAGTTGATCGCAACAAATGGTTTGTCATGCCGTGAACTTTTTTCATGAATCAAGCGGGCGACCAGTTCTTTGCCGGTTCCCGATTCTCCGCTGATATAGATCGGCGCCTGGCTGCGCGCGACCTTTGCGATTTTGGAACGAATTTCCCGCATCACCGTGGAATCGCCGAGCAATTGGTGACGGGATCTCCGGTCTCTCTGCGGAAAGGTGCCAAGCCGGAGCGCGCTGTCGACCAGTTTTCGGAGCATCGCGAGATCGATCGGTTTGGATACAAAATCGAAGGCGCCCATTTTCAATGCCCGAACCGCAGTGTCCATACTGCCATGCGCCGTAATAACCGCAACCGGAAGCGCGGGGAACATCTCCTGGATATACCCAACCAGATCCAGGCCATCGCCGTCGGGCAATTTCATGTCGGTCAGACACAAATCGAAATTTTCTCGCTTCAGCAGTGAGCGTGCTTCATGAAGAGCGCCCGCGGCGCGGCAGTCGATATCCATTCGCGCCAGTGTGATTTCGAGGAGTTCACGGATACCCGGCTCGTCGTCCACGACTAAAGTCATCGGTTTGCTCATATCGCGATCGCGCTGTTATCGGCAGCGGGGAGATAAATGCGAAAGCAACTGCCGCCGGAAATATCCGGTTCGTATTCGAGTTTAGACAGGTTTAATTCTGCCAGTTCTTTCGCAATATACAATCCCAATCCGGTGCCTGTGGCCGACGTCGTGAAAAATGGTTCGAAAATGTGGTTGGCCAGATCCTCGGGAATCCCCGGACCATGATCGCGGATCTCGATGCGGATCATCGAATTGGACGGTCCAATTTCAAGGTCGACCGCTTCGGAAGCTTCACGCCCGTATTTCAGCGCATTGGAACAAAGATTCGCGAGAATCTGTTGCAGGTGGCCCGGATCGCACCGGACGCTAATATCTTCCGCCGGAGCCGACAGACGGAACGGTGATTCCGGCAATTGCTGTTCCAACATGAAATCGGCGATGAATTTGTACATCCACTTCTCCAGATGGATGTTCTCCGGTTTCGACTCGCGTCGCCTGGAAATTTGCAGCACGGTTTCGATCACATCATTGACCCGGACGGTATGTTCCCGAATGATTTCAATCAAACGCCGGTCCTGCTTTTCCAGGACCGTGGATTCGGCGAGCAGCTGGCTCGCATGGCTGATCGCGCCGACCGGATTTCTGATTTCATGCGCAATGCTCGCGGTCAGGCGGCCGAGCGACGCGAGTTTACTTTGCTGGACGCGCTGGTTGGTCAGGCGGGAATCCTCGAGAAAGATCATATGGTAGGGTTTATGGGTGTTGCCGAGCCGGCTGAAACGCGCGTTCACGTTCAGCGCCGGGCTGGCCTGTAAAATGGCCGACTCATGCGCATTGTCCAGTTTCCATCGACGAAAATGTTCCGCGAGATTGTTCGAAATGGACGCAAGCCGGGACGGTTTCGGACCCAGATTGAACAACCGCAGCGCGGATGGGTTCATGACCTGTATCTGCTCGTCCTGGTCGAGAATGATGATCGCGGATTGAAGATGATCGATGATATGGGCGTTGAGAAGCTCCTGGTCAGCCAATTCGATACTTTTTTCGGCCGCGATCGCGTCGCTCTGCTCGGCGCGTTTGGCAAGCCCCAGGGCCAACAAGGAAATCGTGAAAAACGAGGCGCCAAGCATTCCGGTATAGGTATAGGCGGTCGTCTCGAAGGAATTGGCCAGGTGGGAATAAATCTGCTCGCCGAACACCGCAATCGTCGACAGCGCGGCAAACAGCAGAGCGCACCGCCCGCCCATGAGCAGTCCACCGGCCGCGAGCGAGACGGCAATCAGTATGCCGATTCCGCTGGAGATACCGCCGCTCGCATGCATGAGTAACGTCAACGTAACAATGTCGACGGATATTTGTAACGGGGCCTGGACCTGGAATCCGGGATTGCGCGCTAACAGACAGACCAGTGCGAGCACGGTCAGGGCAAAATAGACGGTGCTCACAATCAGGAAAAAATCCGGACTGAATTTGCCCAGCAGCGAGGGACCGATTCGAAGATGAGCCAACAGCGCGAAAAGCGCGGCCAGGAAAATTCGGTAAACCGAATACACCAGCAGCATGCTCCAGGCCTGTTCAACCGGGATACGAAACCGGTCAGAGAAGGGGCAGGGCCCGATCGTTGCGGAAAGTTGAAGGTGATGAGCGGTCACGCTTCGGGCCTGGGTGGCTCAGACGGTCTTGCGCGGGGATCGGAATGAATCCAGCAATAGAATACAGATGCCGATCGTGATTGCGGAGTCGGCTATATTGAAAGCCGGCCAGTGCCAGGTTTTGTAATACACATCCAGGAAGTCGATCACCGAACCATGGATCACGCGATCGACCAGATTGCCGAGCGCTCCCCCCAGGACCAGCGAGAGTCCGGCCGCGGGCCACAATGCGTTCTTCGGCAGGCGGATCAGCCAGACGCAGAGTACGATGCTGACCGCGGATGCCAGACTGATGAAGACCCAGCGCTGCCAGCCGCCCGCATTGCTCAGAAAGCTGAAAGCGGCGCCCGGATTGCGGACGTAGGTCAACTGGAAACCGGGTATGAGCGGAATCGACTCATGCAGATCCATGCTGTTGACAATTCCAGTCTTGCTGAGCTGGTCCAGAATCAGTACGATCGCCGATAACAGCAGCCACCGAAGCATGCGCGATCCTATGCGAAATGCCGGGTTTCACCCGGACCCGCCACATTCTCGGCACAGCGCGAACACAGTTCCGGATGTTCGGGATCAACGCCGATATCGTGCCGATGATGCCAGCAGCGAACACATTTTCGATGTCCGGAAGGACTTACCTTTATCTTCAGACCTGGGATCTCGGTCTCACGGGCATCCTCGACAAGAAATTCATCGGATATCACGGTCGCATAGGACGTAATCAGGATGAACCGCAATTCCCCCTGCAATGCATTCAACAGATCAACGTATCCCGGGTCGCAGTACAGTTCGACTTCGGCATCCAATGACGAACCGATGTGGCCCTGACCTCGAAGCTTTTCCAGTTCCTTGCCAATGCAATCCCGTACCCGGATCACCCGATCCCAGTAATCCCGGTTCATGGGTGCATTCGGATCGAGCGGTCGCAAACCTTGATACCAGGTTTCAAGAAATACCGAATCCGCGCGTTCGCCGGGCAGGTACTGCCAGATCTCATCGGCGGTAAAACTCAGGATCGGCGCGAGCCAACGGACCAGGGCTTCGGCAATATGGAACATTGCGGTCTGGGCAGAGCGCCGGGCCAGACTGTTTTCGGCGGTGGTATATTGCCGGTCCTTGATAATGTCCAGGTAAAAGCCGCCCATCTCCACCGCGCAGAAGTTATGGACCTTTTGATAGACCTCGAGAAAGCGGTAATCCCCATAGGCGTCAATCACCCCCTGTTGCAATCCATAAGTCCGGTCCACCGCCCAACGGTCCAGTCCGAGCATCTGCGCGAACGGCACCTGATGCTGATCAGGATCGAAGCCATTGAGGTTCGCGAGCAGGTAACGCGCGGTGTTCCGAAGGCGGCGATAAACGTCCGCGGTGCGTTTCAGAATCTCGTCCGAGACGCTCATCTCTCCGCGGTAATCGGTTGCCGCGACCCAAAGCCTTAGCACATCCGCGCCGAGACTGTTCATGATTTTTTGCGGCGCCACCACATTGCCGCGCGATTTGGACATTTTATGGCCCTCGGCGTCGACCGTGAAACCATGAGTCAATACCGCGCGATACGGCGCGACTTCGTTCATCGCGACCGAGGCGAGCAAAGACGACTGAAACCATCCCCGGTGCTGATCCGAGCCTTCGAGGTAAAGATCCGCCGGAAATTTCAAGTCCATCCTGCGGTCCAGCACACAGGCATGGGTGACCCCGGAGTCGAACCACACATCCAGCGTATCGCTGATTTTCCGGTAATCGTCGGCTTCCTCGCCGATTAAATCCTTCGGATTCAACGCAAACCAGGCATCGATCCCGTGTTTTTCCACGAGACCCGCAACCGTATCGATGAGATCAGGAGTGCGCGGATGCAGTTCGCCGCTTTCCTTGTGGATGAACAGCGCGATCGGCACACCCCAGTTTCGTTGTCTGGAAATACACCAGTCGGGTCTTTCCGCAACCATTCCTTCGATGCGGGCCTGGCCCCAGGACGGAATCCAGGTGACTTGTTTGATCTCGGCCAGAGCCTTCTCGCGCAGGTTGTTTTTATCGATGGAAATAAACCATTGTGCGGTCGCGCGGAAGATGATCGGCGTTTTGTGCCGCCAGCAATGCGGATAGCTGTGCTCGATGGCTTCTTCATGAAGCAGCGCGCCTTTGTCGGATAGCGCCTCGAGCACATGGGAATCCACATTGAACACGTGCTCGCCCGCGAAAAACTCGGTCCCGCTTTTGAAGGTGCCGTCATCGGCTACCGGATTATCGACCGGGAGACCGTATTTCTGCCCTACGATATAGTCGTCCTGCCCGTGCCCGGGGGCTATATGCACCGCGCCGGTTCCGACTTCGACCGTGACATGATCGCCGAGAATGATCGGGACCTCGCGCTGGTAAAACGGATGCTGCAGCCGGACGGATTCGAGTGCGTCGCCTTTGCAATAGGCGACCACTTTGTAGTTGTCCACGTGGTAGCGCAGCATCACGTCTTTCAACAGGGCCTCCGCCACGACGATGCGTTCGGGTTGCTGCCCGATGGTGCATTGAATCACCGCGTATTCAAGTTCCGGGTGCACGGCCACCGCGTGATTGGCCGGTAATGTCCACGCGGTCGTCGTCCAGATCACAATTGAAATCGGACCTTCACCGGCATGATCCGGAACATGGTGGCAGCGCCCCAGCAGTTGCTCCGCGTCGAGCACCCGGAAGCGCACGTCGATTGCCGACGAATGTTTGTTTTCATATTCCACTTCGGCCTCGGCCAGCGCCGATCCACAGTCGGTGCACCAGTGTACGGGTTTGGCCCCCTGCTCGATATAACCTCGCGCGCCGATCTTGCCGAGCGCGCGGATGATATCGGCCTCGAACGTAAAATCCATGCTCAGGTAAGGATTTTCCCAGTCCCCGAAGACACCGAGCCGCCTGAATTCGTCCCGCTGCAATTCGACCTGCCTCGCCGCATACGCGCGGCAGGCTTTGCGAAACTCGGCCGGTTCGACCTGGGCTCCGGGTTTGCCGATTTTCTTTTCGACCATCAACTCAATCGGCAGACCGTGACAATCCCAGCCGGGGACATACGGCGCGTCATAGCCGCTCATCGTTTTGCTTTTGACGATGATATCCTTCAACACCTTGTTTACCGCGTGGCCGATATGAATCGCGCCGTTGGCATAGGGCGGACCATCGTGCAGAACGAACTTCGGTTTCCCGGCGAAGCGCTCCCTGATTTGCGCATACAGCGCGGTTTGATTCCAGTGCTTTAACCGTTCGGGTTCCCGGGCCGCCAGATTGGCTTTCATCGGAAACGATGTGCTCGGCAAATTGAGTGTCGCTTTATAATCCATTTTTTGTTAGATCTGATTCACCAATACCGATACTGCCCGTCAACGGATGACCCAGTCGGGTTTATCAATCCGTCGCATTTCAGCCAGTGAAATTGCTCGTAATCCCGAACCGCCGATCCAGAATATCCCGAGCCGCCACGGCATCCCGCCGGATCTGTTGTTGCAGATCCCCGACCGAATCGAAGCGTATTTCGTCACGAATCTTTTCATGGAAATGCACTTCAACGCAACGGCCGTACAGGCTGGCCGCGAAATCGAACAAATGGACTTCGAGATAAACCGTCGGGTCCCGTCCGAACGTCGGCCGGATGCCGACATTCGCGACTCCGGGCCATGCCTGGTCAAGGTATCGGGTCATTGTAACGGCAAATACGCCGCGCACCGGCGGATTTTTGCGGCCCATCGCAATATTCGCGGTCGGAAAACCGATCGCGCGGCCATTCTGACGGCCAGGGATGACCCTGCCGATGATCGAAAAGGGCCTGTCCAGGAACCGTTTCGCGAATTCCAGATCGCCCGCCGCCAACGCATCGCGAATCAAGGTGCTGCTGACCCGTTCACCGTCGATGCTATGGGAAACGGTGCTTTCCACGATAAAACCGGATTCTGCCGCAAGCGATCGAAGCAACGCAAAATCGCCCGATCTTTCGCGGCCGAATCGAAAATCATCGCCGACCACGACATATTTGGTATTCAGCCGGTCAATCAGGATTTTTCGGACAAATTCGCTGGCGGACATGTTCGATAGTACACGATCGAACCGCAAGATCAATACGTAGTCGACGGGCATCTTCTGCAGCAGAACGACCTTCTCCCGCAAGCGCGTGAGACGGGTCGGCGTAATGTCGGGACGGAAGAATTCCATCGGCTGCGGTTCGAACAGCATCACGACGACCGGCAGTTGCAGTTCAGTGGCCTTGTCCGCCAGCTTTCTGATCACCGCTCGATGCCCCGGATGAACGCCATCGAAATTTCCGATCGTCACGGCGCAGCCCGGCGCTATCTTTCGGAGATTGATCAGACCGCGAATGACTTGCATGGCATAAGTTAGGTTTTGCCGACCCGGCGAAAAGTGTTTCATTCTAACCAATCGAACCGGCGAATTGAACGGGGAATGCATATAATTCGACGGGCGCGATCGTACCGCGGGAAAATGCCCGCGGTGGAACCGGTTTAGCACGAAATCGTACTCCGCGTTGCCGACCCGCTGAGTTACTCAGGAGGGATTCTACCCGCCCCATGTTTGAAAGGTGTAGCGCCAGATGTCCTCCAGATCCTGCCTGGCTCTGGGGCGGAGTGTGAAAACAGACACCGGGTTTTATTCCTTCTTCATGTCATCGAGGAACTCTTCCACGTCAAATTCAGCGGCGGGGCCGCTTTTCTCGCCCTCGATCAAAGCCGCCCGCAGCGCCTCCAGCTTGATCTCGTGTTCTTCAAGAAGCCGAAGGCCTGCCCTGACAGCCTCGCTGACAGAACCAAAACGGCCTTCCCTGATTTTTGTTGCAATGAACCCTTCAAAGTGTTCCCCAAGGGTGACGCTTGTGTTCTTCGGCATGATTGGCGCCTCGCTTTTACCTTTATATTAATTATTAATATTTTTTGGTATCCAGTGCAAGGAAATTCTGTGGCCTGGGGCAAAATACACGTCTCTCAAAAATGAGTATTTTTGAGAGACGGAAGGAAAGGGCGGTCGAACTGCCATTTTTTGTGGCCAGCATATTCTTGAAACGCTCTCCTGAAACCATTCTCCCGATATTTCGAGCGCAGCCCGGCTTTATCGTTCGGAGATTGATCGGACTGCGAATAACTTGCATGGGATGAATCAGGTATTATCGACCCGGCGAAAAATGTTTCATTCTAACCAATTGAGTGCCGGAAGATCGCGCCGTTCCGATCCACGAGAAAGGTTTCTGGAACGCCGAGCGAGCGAAAGCGCTTGCTGAACCGATTTTGCGGATCGCGCCAGATCGCAAAACTGATTTTCATTCCCTGAACATAGCGCGCCACCGCCCGACCTTAGTCGATATTCACGCCGACCACCACCAGGCCCCGGCCCCGGTACCGTGGTGAATGGCTTCGAAGTCCGGCATTTTTTTGCGGCACGGAGGGCACCAGGTCGCCCAGGTATTGATCAGGATCGCCTGTCCGGGAAATCCGGCGATGCTGACTTCCCGACCGGAACCGAGGATCCTTGCACGGTAATCCGGTAACGACCGGGGTTCCATCGCGCGGGACGCCGCCGCAAGGCCGCCGGTTGCTATCAACAGGACGATCCAGCGCCGGACGCTGGTTTTTGGTCGTACCGGTTTCATGACTCGGTTTCCGGCCGGGCCACCCGCACATGGACGGTGCGGGAGCGCACATCGTCCTCGGCCGGATTTACCCGAACCGGCTCGCCGAAATGGCGGCCGCCGTCGTCGGAACGGGCCTGGAGTTTTGGATCGGCTTTCTTACCTGCTTTCAAAGGAGCGGCGGGCGCCGCTTCGTTCACTTCCTGCGCCCAGGCCGGATACACGGTTTCCGTGTCTGGATCGACCGCCAGCGGATCACCGTTTTCGGCGGTATTCGCGACAGTATCGCGGTTCCGGAATAACCCTTTTTGATTGCTCCGTCGGCGCAGAGAGGATAGCCGTCGAGATTCCCGAGCGCCTCGACGACCTGATCGGGTTGCGCGCGGGTATCCTGGAGCACAGGATATCGGGGTTGATTCGGTCGAATGCGGTTTCGAAACCTTTTTGTTGGATCGCGCGGATGCCGTTCACATTCCAGGAAATAATTTTCATGGCCGAACCGGGTTAAAAATGGCTTGTCAGTATCACGGATTCGTGCATTGTACGGGGCTGGTAAGGCGCGACTGCTACCAGGACACAGACAGCCGGTCGATAATGTCCCGACGGGAAAGCACCCGCGCACAAAGTTCCCAGCGGTCATCGGAAGGTTCCAGGGTCGAACCGTAACGCAGGTCGAAGGCGTTGGCGCGTTTTTTCTGTTCGATGAATTCGGACAGCTTCGCGTCCAATTGTTCGATGTCCTCGATCCAGTCATCCTCGATCACATCGGGCAGCGAGCCGAAAAGATTGAATTTATCGCGCATGCGCTCGGACAGTTTGGCAAATACATCCTCATCGCGGGTTTCGTGATAGACCAGGTTCAGCATGT
>JBGTCG010000075.1:0-6546 GCA_041748915.1 Methylococcales bacterium | reverse complement strand
GACCGGGCGCCGCCCTCGAGCGGGGCAAGGTAAAGTGCGGCGCCGACCGAGGCGCCGGCCGCGACCTGGGCGGCGTTGCGCCGCTGCAATTGCAAGCGCTGGCCATACTCGAACAATCGCAGTTCCGCGAACGGATCGACCGCAACATGACTGTCGCTGCCGATGCCATAAAGCCCGCCCGCAGCGTGCCAGGCCTGAGCCTGGAACAGGCCGTCGCCGAGATCCGCCTCGGTACTCGGGCAAAGACCGGCAACCGCGCCGCGGCGGGCCAGCGTTGCGGCCTCGAGCTCGGACATCTGCGTGGCATGCACCAGACACCAGTGCCGATCGACCGGCACATTCGCGAGCAGCCATTCGATCGGACGCATGCCGCTCCATTCGAGGCAGTCCCGGATTTCGCCGGATTGCTCCGCCGCATGAATATGCACGGGTGCTTGCGCAGCAATGGCCGCGCGCAAGTGCAGCAGCATCTTAAGTTCCAATGGTGTCACCGCGCGCAACGAGTGCGGCGCGAAACCGAGCGTGCAATTTGCATCCGCAGCAAGGCGCTCTACGATTCGCGCGTAGCCGTCGACGTCGCACACGAAGCGGCGCTGAACGGACAGCGGTTCAATGCCGCCGAAACTCGCATGCGCATAGAACACTGGCAGCAGGGTGATTCCGATGCCCGATTGCTCTGCAGCCGCGACGACGCGCAGGCTGGTTTCGGCCGGGTTGGCATACGGGCGGCCATCGGTGTCGTGATGCAGATAGTGGAACTCGGCGACGCTGGTATAGCCCGCGAGCAGCATCTCGATGTAGAGTTGCAAAGCGATCGCCTCGATGTCGTCCGGATTCAGGCGTTGCGTGAAGCGGTACATGCATTCGCGCCAGGACCAGAAGCTGTCTTGTTGCGCCCCGCCGCGCTGGGTATGCCCGGCCATCGCGCGCTGGAACGCATGCGAATGCAGATTGGGCATGCCCGGTATCAGCGGGCCGTCGACGCGCTCGGCATTGCGGGCCGGCGCATCCGGCCTGACCGCAAGGATCATGCCCTGGCCGTCAATGTCGATGTTGACGTTTTCAGACCAGCCTTCCGGCAGCAGCACTTGCGCGGCAAACAGAGTCCGTCTCACGGTCATATCGGTTTTCTCGCCGGTGGTTACTGTTTCGGCATCGGGATGGTCAGGCCGCGCTCGCGCGCGCAGTCGATTGCGTCTTCATAGCCCGCATCGGCATGGCGGATCACGCCGATTGCCGGGTCGTTGGTCAACGTACGTTCGATACGTCTCGCCGCGCCGGGGGTGCCGTCGCAGACCACGACCATGCCCGCGTGCTGCGAATAGCCGATACCGACGCCGCCGCCGTGGTGGATCGACACCCAGGTCGCGCCGCTCGCGCAATTCAGCAGCGCGTTCAGGAGCGGCCAGTCGGCGATCGCGTCGGAGCCGTCGCGCATGCGTTCGGTCTCGCGATTCGGGCTGGCCACGGAACCGGAGTCGAGGTGGTCACGGCCGATCACGATCGGCGCCTTCAGCTCGCCGTTCGCGACCATCTCGTTGAACGCGAGCCCGATCCGCGCGCGCTCGCCGAGGCCGAGCCAGCAAATGCGCGCCGGAAGGCCCTGGAATGCAATCCGCTCGCGCGCCATATCGATCCAGCGGTGCAGCGAAGTGTGCTCTGGAAGCAGCTGTTTCACCTTCGCATCGGTCTTATAGATGTCCTCGGGTTCACCCGACAACGCGACCCAGCGGAAGGGCCCGATGCCGCGACAGAACAATGGGCGGATATAGGCCGGCACGAAACCAGGAAAATCGAATGCATTCACGACGCCCATATCCTGAGCCATCTGGCGGATGTTGTTGCCGTAGTCGAATACCGGCACGCCGAGCGATTGGAAGCCGAGCATCGCGCGGACCTGCTGCGCCATCGAAGTTTTCGCGGCAATGATCACGTTCTCGGGATTATTGATGCGTTGCTCCGCGGCCTGCTCCAGCGTCCAGCCTGCCGGCAGATAGCCATTCAGCGGATCGTGCGCGCTGGTCTGATCGGTCACGAGACCGGGCCGAGCGGATGCATCGCCGCTTTTCGCACGGCGCAGCAATTCGGGAAAGACTTCCGCGGCGTTACCGAGCAGTCCGACGGAGACCGCGCGCCCGCCGCGATTGGCGTCCGCAATTTGCGCAAGAGCATCGTCGAGCGACCGGCTCATGAGGTCGAGATAACGCGTACGCAGGCGCATCTCGATGCGCGCGGGATCGCATTCGACCGCGAGCATTGATGCTCCGGCCATCGTCGCCGCGAGCGACTGCGCGCCGCCCATGCCTCCGAGGCCTCCGGTAAGTATCCACGTGCCGGCGAGATCCCCGCCGTAATGCCGCCGGCCGGCCTCCGCGAAAGTCTCGTAAGTGCCCTGCACGATTCCCTGGCTGCCGATGTAGATCCACGAGCCCGCGGTCATCTGCCCGAACATCATGAGCCCGCGGCGGTCGAGTTCATGAAAATGATCCCAAGTGGCCCAGTGTGGCACCAGATTGGAATTCGCGATCAGCACACGCGGCGCGTCGACATGCGTGCGAAATACACCGACCGGTTTTCCGGACTGGATCAGCAGCGTCTCGTCGTCTCCAAGGGTTATCAGCGTCTCGACGATCGCGTCGTAACAGGCCCAGTCGCGCGCGGCGCGGCCTATACCGCCGTAGACGATCAGCTCCTCCGGCTTTTCCGCGACTTCGCGGTCGAGGTTGTTCATGAGCATCCGAAGCGGCGCTTCGGTCAGCCACGAGCGCGCCGTGAGCCGTGTTCCACGAAAAGCGCGGATGACTCGCGACGGATCGCGTCGCGGATCAACCTGTGTAGTTTCCGGATCGGGCATTGCGTGATCTCCTGTCGTTTCCGTCGCCGGCGGGTCCGTGGCGATTTCCTTCCGCATCCTCCCTGACCTTTTCTCTTATCCTTTCGATTGTTGAACGAAAAAAGTACCCAAAAGCAAATGATAAGTCAATTCGGGTGCTGAGCGTGTTGTCGCGGATTGAAGGCGAGGGCAGTATGATGCTTTCTGCCGGGCCGGACCACAACCAATACGGAAATGGTAATGACAATAACCTTCCCCTGGCTGTTTTCGGAGATGGCATGGATCCAGATATCGACTTTGTCCTGAATACCGGTAAAAATCGACCTTTCCTTAATGATGTCGAGGCGCCAATGAGCGTTTCACCCAGGCTCGACTCTGTCGATCTCCTGCGCGGACTGGTGATGGTAATTATGGCGCTGGATCACGTCCGGGACTTTTTTACGAATGCCGAGTTCAGCCCGACCGATCTTTCCCAAACCAGCGCGGTGCTGTTTTTTACGCGGTGGATCACCCATTTCTGCGCGCCAGTTTTCTTTTTTCTGGCCGGAACGGGGGCTTTCCTGTCGCTATCGCGGGGCAGGAGTCGATCCGAGCTTGCCTGTTATCTTCTGACCAGGGGCCTGTGTCTGGTAATCCTGGAGTTGACCGTCATTTCGTTCGCGTGGACCTTCAACGTCGGTTGGCCGTTTATCGAGCTGGCCGTGATCTGGGCTCTCGGATGGTCGATGGTGATATTGGCAGGCCTGGTCTTTCTTCCGTTGCGGGCCATTACCGCCATAGGCCTCCTGATGATTTTTACCCATAATCTTCTCGACCGCGTAAATCCCGAGGATTTCAGTGAGCCGGATGGGACGCTTGGATGGCGAGCCTGGCTTTTCAGTGTCCTTCATTTTTTGAATCCTCCGGTGATTTATCCTCTGATTCCCTGGGTCGGCGTGATGGCCGTGGGTTTTGCATTCGGGGCTGTATTGCCGGTATCGGGAGCATCGCGGCTGCGATTGATCCTACTGGGTATCTCGCTTTCCGGCGCATTTATAATCTTGCGCTGGGCCAATCTCTACGGTGATCCTGCGCCCTGGTCATTTCAGCACAGTGATTTATTTACCGTGATGTCGTTCCTGAACACTACGAAGTACCCCCCGTCGATGCTTTACCTGCTAATGACACTGGGGCCGCCTGTTGTGCTGCTTGCACTGGTGCAAAATGTAACCAATCCATTGAGCCGCTTTCTTATTATTTTCGGGCGAGTACCGTTGTTCTTTTATATCTTGCATTTGTATCTTATCCACGGATTAGCGCTCATTGCCGGAGTTCTGACCGGATACGACGCAAGCGCATTGCTTACCTTCCCATTTTATTTCCCCCCGGGATATGGTTTTAGTTTGCCGGTTGTTTATCTGATCTGGATATTGGTGATCGCGGCGCTGTATCCGATTTGCGCCTGGTTCGCACGGGTTAAGGCGCGGCGCACGGATGCCCTATTAGGTTATTTTTAAAATCGCTGACCAGGAATCAGCGCTATCGGATTCGCCGCGGCAACTCAAGGTATGTAGTTGCGCCACGGATCAGAATTATTCCGGTTTCGGATTGGTTACTTTTATGCGCCAGTACGATATACTCCGCCGCGTCCCGCTTTCGGGGGGGACTCACCAATCAAAATAGGAGAGGATATATGAGTATTACGTTGGGTCGAATAATTTTAGTTACCGTCATTGGTCTGTTGGTTCAGGGCGGCCAACCGGTGTTTGCGAAATGTTCCGATATTCCGAGGGAGCAGTTGGTCGCGGCGGCGGAATTCGTAAAAAACGATGGCACTGAACAAACCTTAACCGTCGGGCTTAAAAACCACATGTGGGTGGCATTTCTGAATGAAACCGGACGGGTCTGTGATGTCGTGAATACCGCGGGGGAAGGTCAAAGGAGCGGTGAGACCTGGGCGCTCAGCCGCGTGATCGCGATGCAGAAAGCCAACACGTCGGCGAGCTTGAGCCTCGACAATCAGGCATCCGACGGCGGTATTCAGGCCTGGGCGTCGGGAGCCTTGTTTCTGGCGGCAACGCCGGTATTCGATCCTGCCACCGGACTGGTTGCAGCAACCGCAAGTGGATTGCAAGGGACCCTGTTCGGGTTGCAGTTCAGCAATCCCGTGGATGCCGCAGCCGCTTATGCCGGCAACCCGAAGAATTTCGGGACGGCGAATGACCCGGCCAAATCGAAACGGCTCGGCGGAATCAATGTATTCGGGGGCGGCTTGCCGATTTACGATGCGGGATTGACGACGAAACTTGGCGCGATCGGTGTTTCCGGTGATACCTCGTGTACGGATCATGCTTTTGCATGGCGCGTTCGCGAACGGCTTGCGACCGCTTTAGGCCTGGCCAACGGCGCGGCGATAGAAACCGCGTCCGGCATCAAACAAGTGCTGAACATTACGGGTCATTTTTATCCAGGATGTAATCCCGTAAATCCACCAGCTAACGGAACGGCTAATGCCGCTACCGCTAATGGTATTCACTAAGTTACCTGATTGGTAAGATGCTTCAGCTATGGCTCAAATCACGTCGTTCCGGCACGGATTGCCGGAACCCAGAAGCCAGGGAAGGCCAGCAGTCATTACATCCATGTAGTCTGGATACCGGCAATCCGTGCCGGCATGACGTTGCTGCTGAAGCATCTTTATAATCAGGATAAGTTATAAACTTTTAGCACCCCAATGGGGGCTTTCGTGGAAGGCCCCCATTTCGGTTTTAGATCCGAACAGAACACGAAGTATCGTTACGCGTTCTGGTTTATCATCGCGGCGCTGGGCTTTATCGGAATTACCGAATACGGAAGCGGTCATCTGGCTCATATTGCGCCTGGGGAGTTCCGTTGAAATCAGAACTTCCCGGTTAACCGGCCTGCTATTCGGCAAAGATTTCCTGTAACACGCTCAAGGTTGAGGACAGCGTGTTTCGGCTAACGGCGCCCAACCGTTTTTGCAAACGGCTCTTATCGAGCGTTCTGATCTGGTCCAACAGGATTAAACCTTTTTTGCCCGCGAAACTGACCGGGATTCGATAAGGCGCCGGTTTATTGCCGGTAGTCATTGGGGCGACGATGACCGTTCGCAGATAATCGTGCATTTCTGGTGGTGAAAGCAAAAGACACGGTCGAGTCTTTTGAATTTCAGCGCCAATGGTCGGATCAAGCGTGGTAAGCCATACTTCGCCCCGAACTACCATTCCAGTTTCGCGTCTTCTTCATTGCCAAATTCCGGCCAAACCAAAATGTCATCGCCGGTGACCGCGATACTCTTGCTAGCCGCTTCCCAGCCATCCCGGACTTTCCGTTCCGGCTTACGAATGACAATAGCATCATTTTCCACTACCAGTTCCGCCTCATGCTCAAGTCCAATCTGGGTGAGCAACGGCTTGGGAATGATGATGCCCCGGGAATTACCCATTTTTCTGACCAAGGTTCGCATGGCTTATTATCGCTGTTGGTACGATCGTGAGCATCAGATGTTAATACATTGTTATTACACTATCAACTCTAGTGTTAAGAACAAATAAACTGTCCGGGTTTGTAGGGTTCCTGAATCCGTGATTTAAGATCCGCGATAATACGGCTAACCTGCTGAAATAGCGAGTGAAGTCTGGTAAAATATCCCCTGCTTCGGACTCACCCGGCAGGTGAAAGATGAAACGTTTTATTTTGGACCAATCGAATAC
>JBGTCG010000074.1:0-9399 GCA_041748915.1 Methylococcales bacterium | reverse complement strand
AATTGGGGCTACTACTATCAAAATAAAAAGCAATTGTCAATTTGGCGATATTGGTAGGTCTGGTTAGGCGCGCATCCAATAAACTGGACTTTTATCGTTGGGCTTGACGCACGCCGTAACCCGACACGACGAGGGTTGGTTCGAAGTCTGTGTCGGGTTACGGCGCGCAGTTTATGCATGAGTTTGGACAAGGTTGATGGGGAGCGTGCCTAACCCGACCTACGACTGGACGCACGTTTCACTTAAAATGAGAATTGCTCCGATTTAAAGTTCCTCCATTCGCCTTCCGCAATGGATCAGCGCATGCTTCAGATTGTCCTCCACAGCGCGGAGGGAAATGCCCAGTTGCGCTGCGATTTCTTTGTGCTTCAACCCCTCGAAACGATTCAGGTAAAAAATGCGCTGGCAACGCGGGGAAAGCTCTTTCAGCGCCTGAACGAAAAGGGCCAGCTGCTCCAAGTCTAAAACATGAGTTTCGCCGTCTTGCAACCTCCTGTCCGCATGCTCGTCGAGAGATTTCGTCGGTTCGTGAACGACGATTTCACGCACTTTCTGGCTGCGGAAGTGGTCGCTGAGCAGGTTCACGGCGATGCGGAATAAATAAGCCTTCAGATTCCCGCTGTGCTCCAGGTCTTTAGTGCGGCAAAGTCGGAGAAAGGCTTCCTGTAACAGGTCGGACGCGGTTTTCGGGCAGCGCAGGCGCCGTAACAGCACCGATTCAAGCTCGTCGCGACTGTCAATGAATAATTGCCGCACGACCACTTGCCGGCTAAATTGCATGTGAAATTGATTCCGGTTCGACTGTTAAAGTAACCAAGATCATCCCCGAACGGGGGAAATTGTGCCCAATTTCCCCGCGGTTCCGAAAACTCGCCATTGTTGATTTAAGACCTCCTGCCTGCTCCATAGGCGAGCTTGTACAACTGAGGGCCAGAAACATGCCATGCCTCTTTGATTTCAGTAAAAGCTGTGGATAGGAGTAATCCGCGAACCATCCATGCTTCGAACCTTATGTGATTTCACACAGATGATGCGGCAGATGCCATAACGCCCCCTGACGTCAGTTGCACGAGCTATTTGCGTTTCTCGGGCATTGGAGTTCCCAATATCGGGCCGCCGGATTCCTTCCAGACTCGCTAGACTGCCAACATTCCGTCCAGCGAATGGCAGTCTGAGAATTCCTCTGATTCGACACAATTCAGAGTGTGTCCGCGATAACCTTGTAGCGCCGCAAGTGGTCCAGACTGAGATTCTTTGCGGTTCTGTACAAGAAAGCGCGCGGCTCAGCGATGCATTGCTGCGCCGAAACGCGCGTCAGAATCAAAAAACTTTCCTGAACCAGATCCTTCGCGGTTTCGCGGCAAGCCAGGAAACGGGCCAGCCAATTCAGCGCAGGAAAGCAAGAGAATGGAAGCCACCCCGGGTTAGGACGATTCCGGTCAAGACAACTGGTTTTTCAACTGGAGGTGATGGTGCCTGTCAACCGGGCGAAATCCTCCAAAACGGCGTAGCAGGCCGGAATCAGAATCAAAGTGGCCGCGAGCCCGAAGACCAGGCCGAAGGTCAGAGACAGGGTCATCGGAACCAAAAAATTGGCCTGCTCGCTGGTCACGAACAACATTGGAAAAAATCGCGACAGCATGGTCATTGCGACCAGGCTGATCGGACGAAAACGGTCCGCGCAGGCCTCGATAATCACATCGCCGAGGGTCAGATTGGTCTCACGGCGTTTGCGGATAAAATCGAGCAGCACGACACTGTCGTTGACGACGACGCCGCTGGCCGCAACCATTCCGACCAGGGACTGAAACGACAGTGTCAGATCGAGCGCCCAATGAATCAGCACGGCCCCGGTCCAGGCCACGGGAACCGCGAGCATGAACAACAGCGGTTGCAGGTAGGACCGGAAAGTTACGGCGATTAGGGCATAGATCACTGCCAGCGCGATCAGGGTATTTTGCTTCAGGCCTTCGGCCGTGCATGAACTGCAAATCCGGGGCCTCGGCGGATTACACGCGGAGTCCAGGACGGCGCCCTGGTCGGCTTCCTCCTTGGCGGCGCCCGCCGGAAACTTCCAGAGAGGGGTAACGGTTTTCGAGCAAGTCTTTAAAAATCGTGTCGCCGCTCAGGTTGCCCTGGCCATCCAGACGCCCGTGCAGTGCGGCCACGCCGCGCTTTCGCGGACGCGCTGAAACAGGCCGAGGCCGAGTTGAAGCGCATGCAGCCTCCGGATTGGCCGCCGGTCATCGAGGGTTTGGACATTTTCATCAATGAAACCGATCCGACCGATCGCTCACGATAATCGCGTCATCCACCAGAACGCCCATCGACAACACGAAGCCGAACAATGACAGCATATTCAGGGTCACTCCGCAGAACGGCATCCACCACGAGGCGCCGAACACTGAAATCAATACCCCGACCGAAGCCCACAGGGCCACCGAAGTGCGCAGAAACAACATCAGTACACCGAGCACCAGAAAAAAGCCGCTGATGCCTTCGCCGATCAGGGTGTCGAACAGTTCGGAAAAGGATCGCGCATTGTCGCGCCGGGTGCTGATCTCGATCCCTTCGGGCAGGCGTGGCGCGAGTTCTTCGACATAGGCCTTCACGGTTTTCGCGACCTCCACGAGGTCCTGTTCGGCGATCACGCCGATGGTTTCCGAAGGCTTGCCGTCACTCAAATTTTCGAAGCGCTGTTCGCCGAAACCATCGGTCACCGTGGCGATGTCGCCGAGCCTCAACAACGTGCCGTCGGGATAGGTTCGTAAGGTCAGATCGAGCAATTTTCCGCGCTCGTACGCGGTACTCTTCGCGCGCAGTTGAAACTCCCCCGCGGGCGCCTTCACCAAACCTCCGGGTAAATCCAGCGAAGAGCGCCGGATCGCTTCGCCGATTTCTGCGAAGGTCATTTACTGCTGGCGCAGTGTCTGCTGCGGGATTTCAATCGCGATCTCATAGGTTGCGGTCTCCCGGAGTTTCGCATTGCGGACCCCCTCGAGCGTGTTCAGATCATCGCGCACCTGCTCGGCCAGGCGCCTTAAGGTCAGTTTGTCGCTGTCGCCGTATAACACCACCGAAATCGCCGGGTACTCCCAGCCGGTGTCGTCGATGTGGATGCGCTCCACGGGCTTCGGAAGATTACGCACCGCCTGAACCCTGGCGCGCAGCGCGTTGGTCAAATTGCGGAGGCTATAGTCCTGCTGCACATGGACCTCGATCTTGCATTCGCCGCTCGTGGCTTCGGTATTCAGACGCTTGATGCCTTCCAGGTCGTGGATCGCTTCCTCGATCGGGATGCACACGCTTTCTTCGATTTCCGCGGGCCCCGCGCCGGGATATTCGGCGGTGATTGTAATCGCCTCCGGAGCAAAGCGCGGATAGGCCTGTTTAACGGTATTCTGAACGCTGACCAGGCCGCCCAGAAAAATCAAGATCATCAACAAGTTCGCGGCCACCGGGTTGGCCGCGAACCAGGCCAGAAGGGAACCCTTGCCGAGGTTGCCTGAATTCATGGCGATTTGGTTTGTTCGGAAGCCATCGCCCCGTCGTCCGCGTCCTGCGTATTCAGGGTGACCCGCATCCCTTCCACCGGCAATTCAACGCCGCCGACCATCACGACATCGCCGGGATCGAGGCCGCCGCTCACCACGATTCCATCCTGCTCCCGGCGTAGCACCTCGACCGTACGCAGTCTGAGGCGGGAGTTTTCGTCGACGATATAGACCTGATATCCCGAGCGTAACGCAGTGCTTGCAATCTTGACCAGATGATTGCGGGTAATCCCTTCGATTTCGGCATGAACGAACTGGCCCACCGCCAACGGCGGACCTTGATCGGAGTGGCCGTAGGACTCGGGCACCCGCGCGATCACGTAAAACATTCCGGTTTTTTCGTCCACCGCGGCTTCGGCGTGCACGATCGTCCCGTCCCATTCATAGCGATTCTGGCCGAAGCGGGCACTCAGTTTTACTTTGGATCGCGGCTTGTCGCCGTCCGGACCGCCGCTTTGGTACAGCGGCAATTTCAGGAACTCGATCTGATCCCCTGGCACCGGCAGGCGAACTTCCGCCGCATCAGTCGCGTACAACCTGGCCAGTATCGCGTCGGCGGTCACGTATTGGCCGATATCCACGTGCTTGTCGCGAGTCCGTCCGGCAAAGGGCGCCCTAAGCACGCAACGCTCGCGATTCAGCCGGGCTTCCGCGAGCCCGGCTTGCGCCGCGGCGAGTTTGGCGCGGCGTTCATCCAATTGCGGTATATGTAACGCGTAGGGACTGGCTTCTCCGCTGCCGAGTGCTTGCCATTCCCTTTCGGCTTGCTCGGCTGCGGCCTGTTCACGCAGGAGTTCCTTGCGGTCTTCGGCAAGTTGCGCTTGCGCACGCACCACGGCAAATTCGTAATCGCGCGGATCGATTCGAAGCAGGGTTTCGCCGCTATTGAAAAAACCACCCGCGGCGAAGGCCAGATGAATGTCTACAACCTTACCGGCAACTTCGGAGACCAGATCGATTTCGGTGCGCGGCGCAACCACGCCTTGGGAATGCACGTTCAATTGCATGGCTTGCGGTTTCGCGGTCATGACCTCGACCGAAGGCGGCTCGCTTTTCGCGGGCTTCGTTTCCACTTCCGTTTTACCGGCGATCAGCATCGCAGAGCCGGCTACTAAGCCGCTCAGAATCAGAACCGGCAGAATGATTTTAAGGCTTTTCGCTCGCCGACCGGACTGCATGAAATCAGATCACCCCACCCAAAGCCAGATACAATTCGATCCGATTGTTGAGTAATTGCCGCTTCACCGCGAGATGCGCGCTTTGCGCCTCGAGCGTGCTCCGGTAACTGTCCAGCAGGGTAAGGATCTCGATCAAGCCTTGCCGGTAGGAGTACACCGCGAGTTTTTGACTCGTGTTGGTTTGTTCCACCGCCTCGCGTAACGCGCGTTCCTGTTCCCTGAGCCATTCTTCGGCCGCCAGTGCCTGCTCCACTTCGCGAAAAGCGTTCAGCATCGTATTCTTATAACTATTCAACGCCTCGTTCACGCGCGCTTCATGCAGATGGATTTCACCCTCGATGCGGCCGCCCGTGAACAGCGGTTGCACCAGACCCATGGCCAAATTCCACACCGCAGCACGCGGATCGGCGAGTTCAGTCAGGGCCGGGCTGCGCGTACCGCCCGAGGCGGTCAGGGCAATGCGCGGCAACCG
This sequence comes from Methylococcales bacterium, assembly GCA_041748915.1. GTDB lineage: Bacteria > Pseudomonadota > Gammaproteobacteria > Methylococcales > UBA1147 > UBA1147. The sequence continues at coordinate 4,195 of JBGTCG010000074.1, read as the reverse complement.
GGTTTTCTTTGCGCTATGCACCCGCGCATCGGCCGCGCGCAGACGCTCGAATGCGGCGATCAGATCGGGGCGGCGCTCAAGGAGTTCCGAAGGCAGGCCGGCGGACAGGCTGCCGGGCGGCTTCGGCAAGCGCGGCGCCAACGTCATTCCGGCCGACGGATAACGACCGAGCAGCACCTCGAGGCGGCGGGTGATCAACTGGACCCGGTTGCGCGCCACGGCGAGCAGCGCTTCGGCGTTTGACAGATCGGTAAGCGCCAGACTCAGGTCCAGTCCGCGGGTCAGACCGCGAGAGAAACGGCCCCGGACCAATTCGACGATGGTGCGCCGGTCGCGGATCGATCTCTCGGCGACTTCGGTCTGAAGCTTCGACTCGGCCAGATCGAAATAGCTTTGCGTGGTCCGAGCCGCAAGGGACCGCCGCGCGAAGTGATAATCGGCTGCCGTGGCGTCGGCTTCCCGTACTTGCGCTTCCTGGAAATCCCGGATCCTGCCCCACACATCGAGTTCCCAACGCAGATCGAAGATCGCCTCGAACGCGCCGAACTCGGTCGAGCCGAAACCGGCGCTACGCACTTGGGCGCGTTGGTAGCCGGGCGCGAATGCCAACTGGGGCCAACGTGCGGCGCCATTGATGCGGGCTTGTTGCCGAGCGGCTTCGACGCGCGCGGCGGCGGCCTTGAGGTCGTAGTTGTCGGCCAAGGATTCCTGCACCAGAACGCTCAATTCGGGATCGGCAAAGGAGTCCACCCAACGCCCGAAGACCGGTTTGCCGGGTTGATCGATTCCGGTCCAGCGGCCGGGTAAGGTCCCGGCCAAATCTGCGGCTTCCCGCTCCGGCACCGCCATGCAACCGGTCATCGTGACCAGCGCCAAGCCCAAAAGCCATCCGGAAACACGAAAAAAGAAGGTTGTTCCGGCAGGGTAGGTGTCGCTATTGCGCAGGGTCAAATCGACCTTTTCGACCCGGCTGGAGTTATGGCCTACTCGGTTGCAGCCGGTCATTTTGGCTCTCTGGACTTACTGGCGATCCAGCCTGGCCTTGGCGGCCGTGGCCTCGGCGCCGATCCGTTCGACAGCGGTGCGGAAGCTTACTTGCTCGGCGTTCGCGGCTTCGGCGATCGCGGCGTTGTCGGTATTGGCTTCCCGGACGACGCACTCGTTATACCCCTGGGCTTTCTGCTGCCAATCCCGGATTTCCTTGAGACTCGCGTTATAGGCTTCGACGCTACTCGAATCCAGCACGGGCGCCGCAGGTTGAATTCCACAGTCGGCGGGCTTCCACTGTCCGTTTGCCAGTGTTCCAGCACTGCTTTCCAGTACACTGGCGAGCGCGATCACCGTGGCAGTCGCTATTTGTCGTTTCATGATTTTTTCTAACCAGGGAAAATACAAAGTAAAAGGTTTCGACCAAGGACAACGCTCTGTCGCCCTGGCTACATTCTGATCTCGATCACTTGGGCGATTCCGCCGACCGGCCGTTGGTGGTGCGCAGCCGATGAATCCCATGCCTTATTGCTGCAACGTCACAAACGAAAGTTTGCCGATTCCTGAACGCTGTGCGATGGCCATGACCCTGGCAACCGATTCAAAGACCGCAGTACGGTCCGCGTGAAGCTGCAGATTGACATCGGGGTCGTTTTCGACCAGCGCTTTCAACTCCCCTTCCAAAGATTCCAGCGGCACGGATTTGTCGTCGATGGAAGGATGGCCTTTCGGGTCGACGCTCAGGATAGTGATCTGCTGGTCCGGCGCGGGTTCGGTCTGTTCGATCTCGGGCAGTTTGACTCTGACCACCTGCGTCAGCAGCGGCGCGGTCACAATGAATATCACAAGCAACACCAGCATCACGTCCACGAGCGGCGTGACGTTGATTTCGCTCATTTCGCCGGCTTCTTCGTCATTCGGTAAATGGATTGCCATGTTCGATGATCGCGGTTTGGGTTAAATGGGATTCCATCGTAGCATGCAGGAAGTCGCTCGCGACATGCTCCAGGACCAAGACAATCCGGCGGCTTTGTTTCAGGAAACAGTTGTAAGCGATCACCGCCGGAATGGCGACGCCGATCCCGACCGCCGTCGCGATCAGCGCTTCTCCGATCGGCCCCGCGACTACATCGAGGTTGGCCGAACCCTGGGCGCTGATATCCTGGAGCGCATGCATGATGCCCCAGACCGTTCCGAACAGCCCGATGAAGGGCGCCGTGCTGCCGATGCTGGCGAGCCAGCCGAGACCCGAATCCAGAAGGGCTTTTTCCTTCTGGATCTGCTGGCGCATCGCGCGTTCGATCAGATTGTACCAGGCTTCGTGCGGGCCGGAATTCGAATTGGGCGAATTCCCGATTTTCATTACCTTGGCATAGCCAGCCTGCCACACGCGCCCGGCTTCGCACGAGTGTTCACCGTACCATTTAACGTCGAATCTTTCGCACTGTTCAAGCGTCTGATGAAGAAATGGTTGCGAATATCGCTGAGCATGACTTCGCCGATTTTCAGCAGAATCACACTCCAGGTCACGGAAAATCCGCCCAACACGTAAAGCGTACCCTCGACGATACTGGTTTCTGACAGTTCCAAAGCAATCTCCCCAATGAGTGGGTGCGGTTGTGCGCACCGCTTTCATGGTGCGCGGCGCACCCTTGATTTATCTCAGCTCGAATTCGATCGGTACGGTCACCCAACTGGCCTGCGCGATTTCGCCGCGTTTTGGCCGGTACAAAGCGCCATCGACTGACCGCCTCCAGCGCGGCTTCGTCGAGCACGTTATGGCCGCTGCTCCGGCTCACCGAGACCTTGCCGCAATGTCCTTCCGCGGTCACGAATACCCTGAGCAACAGCAACCCTTCCCAGTGCCGGCGGCGCGCAACGGATGGATAAACCGGGCGCGGATTATTCAGATAATCGGCGTTGGAACTGGCCGGTGTATAGGTTTCCGCGCGCGGGGAAGCCGCTTCGGCCCGGACCGGCGCCGGCGGCGCGCCAGCGGGCGCGGCCTCCTGAATATCCTCGCGGGGCTGTTCCCGGGCAGCGTCGATTTTCTCCGGGTGCGGTTTCGGCTTCGATTTAATATTTTTTCTCAGCGACTTAGGCTTCGGTTTCGGTAACGGTTTTGCGGGCTTCGCTGGCTGAGGAGCGATCTCCTGATCCGGCGCCGATAGCGCGATGTCGATCGTGGGCAAAGGCATCGCTGCAATGAATGGCGCCAATAATGGCTGCTCGAGATACCAGAACAGGACACCGCCATGCATCAGTGCGACCAAAGCCGCGGCCAAAGCCAGCCCGAACGGCCGCCTGAATACCGAAAGATCCACGCTTAAGTTGGGCATGCGGGCACGCCAAGGCGGAGTCGAAGACGACAGCAACTGCAGGTTCATCGACGGACCGCGCAGCCCAGGTTCTTCCGGGCGGCGGAACGCTTGGATCGCTCTGGGTTCCCGCAAGGCTCGATGCGCAATGCCAGCTTTGCATTGCGATCCGTTCCATGCGTCTGGCACGGCTCCGATGCCGGGTCCGTTTGCATCACCCGATACACCTCGGCAACTTCCGTGCGCAAACCTTCCAGGGCCTTTGTGGCATCCAACAACAGACGATCCAGATATTCGAAATGCACCTGAAAATAACGCGGGGACGGAAACTCGGCCGCGAAGGCAGTTGGTTTTCCCGCACCGGTCACTTTGTTCAATCCAAGTTGTTTATCCGCTATTGTTGGTTGATCCCTTTGTGATTGTGTTATGCGCTGAAACACGCCGTGCTTTGCATTCATTTTCTGTGTTGTCTGATCATAAAGACGTTTGAGCGCGTCAAATCCCGCATTGTCGTAGAATTTTTTTAGGTTGTAGGTTGATGACATGGACTCCTCCCTCTTCCCAAGCGACGCGGGATGCGTCAAATTGGGACGGTTTCGAACAACCAACTCAACCACTATGGACTGAAAGTCCATAGGTTGCACTTGGACTGAAAGTCCCAGAACTTTACTCAAGGATAATGTTCCCGGTATCCCTATTTGACGGATGACGATGATGTTCCAGGTACTCTTGTACCATTTCGTCCGTCACATTCCCCCTGTGTCAGGGTAGATGTCGCCTCTTCTTGACAGTCTTTGTTTGAACCAGGGGGCATAAGTTGGAGGAAGGTTAATGTTTCGCTGGTGTCGCATAGGAAGGAGCCCGTAGGGCGACTGGATATGAGACACCAG
>JBGTCG010000073.1:0-4968 GCA_041748915.1 Methylococcales bacterium | reverse complement strand
GCTGCATACAGCCGTCTCTGCCGCTCATCGAGTATGCTTTCGAGAGCTATGTACCGCGCCGTGATCCATTCATCTGTTTCCATACATCAAGTGTAACAACTGATGCGAAAAAGTCCAATTTATTAATTAACGATTACTTAGAGTAATAATTCACTTCCACTGATGCGTTAGGTTTTAGGTGTTCAACTTCGTAAGCGTCCAGCCAATCCATCTTGAAGGAAACCCAGGTTACTGAGCGGTGTGTTGGATCGAGAGCAGTTCGTCGATTTTGGAATTCGGCCAGTGGGGAGTTTTTCGAGAGTATCCTTGAGCCAGGCATAGGGCTCGATGCCATTGAGTGCCGCAGTAGCAAGCAAGCCCTGAATGGCAGCGGCACGGCGGCCGGCGCGTTCGGAGCCGGTAAACAGCCAGTTCCGCCTTCCTAAGGTAACGGGGCGGATGGCGTTTTCGACGGGGCTGTTGTCGATCGGAACATCCCCGCGTGGCAGACATAGCGTGCCAAGGCCTCCCAACGCTTCAGGGTATAGTCGATCGCGCGGGCGAGGCCGCTGCCATCGGCCGTCTTCAGGCGTTGGCTGATCAACCATTCCCGCCAAGCCTGCAGGCGCGGTGCGGCTTCCTGTTGCCGTAACTCGAGACGCTTGGCCACCGAATTGTCCCGAACCCGTTGTGCAATGGCATACAGCTCGCCGATTCGGCGCAAGGCTTCGTCAGCCACCAGGTGTTTTCCTGCCGCATAGAGGTCAAAGAATTTCCGCCGACAATGGGCTAGACAGGCGAGTTCGGTCACGCCCTTGTTGGAACAGGGCCTGGTATCTGCCATAGTCATCGACCATCAACTGCCCGCGCCAATCGCGCAGAAAATCTCGGCTATGTTCGCCGCTACGACTCGGGCGGTAATCAAAGACGACGATCCGGTCACCCTCTTCCAGGTCATTGCTGCGGTAAGCCCAAAGGTAGGCCCGTTTGGTTTTGCCCTGGCCCGTGTCAAGTTGCTGCTACCTTTCGGTTTCATCGGCGTGCAGAACCCGGCCCCGGCGTAATCGTTCTGCCAGTCGATCGGCGAGCGGCTGAAGCCGAACTCCGAACTGCCCGACCTGCCTTGGGCCAGGGTCGAACGGGCGATCGGGACCCCGTGACGGGCGGCGATCTTCTCCAGTCGATACAACGGCAGGTGATCCTGGTATTTTTGGATCAGTACCCAGGCATAGAGCCCGGGAGCCGCCAGTCCGCCGTCGATGACCGAAGGTGGAATCGGCGCTTGCTGAGACCGTCTCGCACTGCCGGCGGGCATATTGCGGGCGAATAGGGCGGTGCACGAAGAATTTGGCCAGCTCGACATCGAGTTGCTCGCTGATGTCCTCGCCGATTTTGACCAGATCGCGGCCACACTGTCCGCAGGTGCAAGAGTCCGGTTCGTGGCGCCGCGGCAATTCCGGCGGCAACCGATTGCGCCCGGGATGTTGGCGCGGACCGGGAGACTTGGCTGCGGTCGGGGATGCCGGTTCCAACTCGGCGACCACGGCCGCCACATCCTCCGTACCGGTGTCGACAAACAGATCCCGTTGTTCTTGGCTGAAGGCTTCTGTCTTGGCTCCGAAACGAATCCGTTTCAGACGCGCCAGCTCGAAGGTGAGCTTTTGGATCTTGAGTTCGCGTTCCTCGATTTGCCGCTTGAGCTCGGCGGCCCGTGCCGTCAGTTCGGTCACTTGCAAGGTCAGGTCAGCATCGCGGGCCAGGAGTTCAGCCTCGCGAGCCGCTAGCCGGGTTTGCCAAGCCGCCATCACCCCATCCGCAACGGAAGAGTCCGACGAAAACGGGAAAAGAGGCCCGGTGGGAGCGCGGTTCATGGGTGGAAATTATACCACCAATGAACACTCAAGTCATTGCCAATAAAAGGTTTTTATCCAAATTTTCGTCAAACCTGCCAATGCCCGGGAGGAGAAGCATGAAGCCGTCGCCAGTCGACGCCTAAGGTCAGCCACCGCCATTCATCGGGTTGCAATACCTGCCGCTCCGATCCTGCGTGTCAGGCCAGGTAAAACGGCCTCGATGCTGGCGTCTTGCACACAGCCAAACGCCGCTGCCATCCCAAACCACCAGTTTGAGGCGATTGCCGCTCCGATTGCGCAACACATAAGCACTGCCATCGCAGGGCGACCGCCCAAGGCGCTGCTGAATCTGCAAAGACAAACCATCCACCCCCAGGCGCATATCGACCGGTTGAACCGCCAGCCAAATCTCATCGACGCGGATCATGGCAGCAGTTCACGTAACCACTCGCTACAGACCTTGGCCTGCGTGATTGGCCAGGCGATTTCGATCGTCGTGCCCCGGCGCTGAATCGAAATGCGGATCGCATCCGCGGAACCTCCACCGGACGAAGCCACGACGACCGGTAGGATTGCGCGATGATCCTCACCGGCTGCGCTCGCCGGGCGACCCGCGCCGCCATTCGGCGGCGGATCCCGGCGGATTTTGAGCCAACGACGCAGCAGGTTCGCATTGAGCCCATGGGCCAGTGCCACTGCGGCGACTGAGGTCCCAGGCCGCTGACACGCTTCTACAACTTGGTGCTTGAACGCCGCCGTATGGCGTCGGCGTTTCCGTTTCTCTGGAGTAACGAGGTATTCCATGAAAGTGTCCACTTAAAAATAGGTGGACACCATCCTGAATCCCAAAATCCGGCTTTCAATGTGGTTTGCTTGGACGCTTACTCAACTTCGACCAGAATGAGTGTTCAAATTGATCAGAATACGCAGTGTAAGCCCGCATCAATCATATTTTGATCTGTTTTTGATTACTTATCGGCCTCTCGTCTTAAAGCTAGATCCAAAGGTCTCTGGACTTTCACGTACCAGCACCAGAAACCCAATATCATTGTTACGAAGCCAACAAACGTACATACCAGACCATAACATCGGTACCTGTCGTACCGCTTTTCAAGTTCATCGACTATATTTTTTCTCCCCCGCAACTCGGCCATGTTCAATTCCAAGTTGCTTGCAGCCAGCTTTTGTTCGAGAAATTTTGCCTCAATCGCTTCGCAGTACTGATCTGGATTTGGATCGTTAACCGAAACTTTCGCGTCTGCGATTGCACATTCAAGCTGTTCTCGCGCATTGTTATCGACGTCCAGCGCACGAAATAATATCGGGTTCCATTCAGCATTCCATTTCGCGAATTCCAGCTGGGCCTCGTCAAGTTTTTGGAGTGGAATGTAGAAACTGAAGCCCCATACGATTAGCCCAAAAATTGCTACCAACTTATAAAGGTTGTCGGTGGGCGGTTGGATCACAAGAACTTCTCCAAACAAAAGTGGCATCTAGCCGGTAGAGGTGAGGGGAACGCATCACTAACACTAAAGATTGACAAACTGATATTGACTACAATTGACTACAACGCACTACGACAAACTACAATGCACTACAATTCAATAGTTGTTTCTGATACCATGAAAATCCGTAACCAGAGCAGGTTTTTTGTTCGAGCATACATTCACTCATGAATCCGTTGACCCAAAAATACAAGGAGTTGATTGCCGCCGTACTGAAGGGAATGGCCGCGCCGGGTGACGTGTATCACGTTAACCAGTATCGGTACCCGCACGGTTCCGAGCTCGATGCCTTGCGCGGCGATTGGGAGCGCGTAGGCAACGATTTCAAATCCGTGATCGAACGCGAAAATGGCAAAGCCGCCTCACGTTAGGCCAAAACCAGCGAAAAAGTCTTCCCGCACTAACCAAAATCATACCCTTGCCGTATCCCAGCAATGGAGCGGCCCATTGCCTCCGCCGGATGTTATTGAGCAGTTCAACGCGATCGTTCCTAACGGCGCAGAACGCGTGTTCAAGATGGCCGAAACCGAACAAGCCCACAGGATTGAAACCGAGAACGCTGGGTTCCGTGCCGCAATTGCTGAAGCTAAACGAGGCCAGTTTCTTGGTGCCTTCATTTCGTTCTGCTCGCTCTGTAGCGCTATTGCCAGTGTGTATTTGGGCGCGCACCCTACTGTCAGCGTTGCCTTGGTCGGCGTGCCAATTGTGGGACTGGTCAAGGCTATTGTCGATAGCCGATCAAAGTAACCATGACGCCTTCTTGGTAACTTTAAAACCCACAACCCGGCCGGCATCGACCGGGTTTTTTGTGGCTCACACAAAAGCTCCAATCCCTAACTAATTTTTTGATCTTGGAATGGATCTGCGGTCCAGGATTTTTTATCGTGGCAGACCGTAGGAAAACCGTAGGATAAAAGTCTACTCCTTTCAGATTTTTAATCTAAGTATTTGAGTTATTTGGCTGGGGGACCAGGATTCGAACCTGGACTAACGGAGTCAGAGTCCGCATCGCATCATTGATATTGCTAAAGCTTTCCTCCCAACTGTGCAGGAAGGCGGCCTAAGCTGCTCAATGGGTTACGAGCGGTTTCCCAACTGAAAACCGGCCTCTAATCAAGCGATTGCTTCCGGTGCGACGTTCTGTGCCTTGCGTCTGCGCTGTAGCGCGCGCAATCTCACACAATGAAGACCAGCACTGGTCCGGCAGCGGACACCCTCATCGGCACCATTCAGAAGAACCGGGCCGCCGAGGTGCGGGTAAAGCTAGGCGCCTACAAAGGGCACGACCTCATCGACGTGCGTGTCTGGGCCGCGCCCTACAACGGCAACGGCAAAGGCAACGTGCCCACCAGGGAGGGCGTCTCGCTCTCGCTCGCCAAGCTGCCCGAGCTGATCCGTGTCCTACAGGCCGCATGGGCCGAAGCGATAGCGAGGGGCCTCGCCGACGACGCCTGACGTGAGTTCTCGGCGTCGTCGGTGAACGGCAGGGCGCCCGAGATAGTCGAGCTACTGTGGGAAGCGGTCAAAGCTCAAGCGCCGGTCCGAAAGGGTGGGGGCGCGACCGCCGGCGGGACACCATCGCCGCAAGCAGCACCCAAGCCTGCCCCGGTGTCAGGCGGCAGGCGCCCTAA
>JBGTCG010000072.1:0-1880 GCA_041748915.1 Methylococcales bacterium | reverse complement strand
ATACAAGGTTCCGACAAAGGCTGGCTGGAAAACAGCGCATGCCTTGGTGTGAAGAACATCGGAAAGCCGTGTGCGTTAATAGCGCATGCACGGTTTGATGAGGGAGGGCAGGCGAGAGCCTGTCCTCTACTCTACCTTTGGCGGGCATGCTCGGATCGAGGGCATGAGGTTACATTGTATCTTTATCGAACGACGATGCTTTTTCTCCGCGTAGCGGCTCCGTCCAACCAGGCGGTCAAAGGGACGCGCCGACCTGATGCGGTTTTGAAGGTTTGTGGTAAATTCGGGTTCGGGGGCTTCGTTTATGGCCGGTTGGCGGCGCGCCCCTTACCTCAGCGTTGGGCGCTATGAAAGCGGTGACACCCTTTGCAGTAGTCCTTCTGTCCCTTTCGGCAGTAGTGCGGGCGCAAGCTCCAGCCGAACCTCAGCTGGTCTGTGTCCCGCCGCTTGCAACCATCGACACATCAACCAGAACGTTCAAATTTTCAGGGCTGTTTCAGACTTCCGCCGTGGCCGGATTGATCGGTATCCAGCATATACCGCGCACCCTCTATCCGATAGCCGCCTTGTATCGGGTCGTCCGCGAGCAGCAACGGGGTATCGAGGTCGATCCAGGTGAATCCGCCGGCGCCCGCCGCGAAATGTGCGGCAAAGCCTATGCCGATCCGGGTTTCCACCATGCCGCCGATCATCAAATCGAGCCCTGCCGATCGCGCAATCGATACGATGTCGAGCGCTTGAACCACACCGGACTTGACGAGTTTAATGTTGATTACCTGGGCGGCCTTGGCTTCCACGATCCGGATCGCATCTAGCGACGACGTGCAGGACTCGTCCACGGCGACCGGTATTCCGGTCGCGTCGCCGACTCTGCGAAGACCCGCGAGATCATCGCGCGCAACCGGTTGTTCGAGCAGGACTGGTTTCATGCCAGCCGCCGCCAATCGATTGACCAGATCGATCATTTCGCCGGCATTGAAACCGCAATTCGCGTCCAACAACAGGCGGCATTCGGGAAAGCCCTCGCGAATCGCACACAAATGCTCGAAGTCGGTGTCCGGATCCCGGCCGACTTTAACCTTAAGAATTTCGAAACCTCGCCGGCGATACTCGCGCGCGAGTTCGAACGCTTGATCGGACGGACAAATCGGAATGGTGATATCGGTCGTGAGATTCACGCCGGCGCCTCCGAACCATTCATACAGCGGCATTTCCCGGTTACGGGCTAGTGCATCGAATAAGGCCATTTCGATTCCGGCCCGAATCGATGGGTAATTCGGAAAGCGTTCCAGCAAAAGCCCCGCGATCGGCCGCCAGGCGCTTGCGGGCCGCCCCGCGAGCATCGCCTCGGCTTCGCCGATTGCTTTCAACGCATCTGCCTGGTTCTCGGCTGTCAATGGTGGCAGAATGGACGTTTCGCCCCAGCCGACAATTCCGCCCGCAAGTTCCATGCGCACCGCGACATTATTGACGGTCTTCAAAGTCGACGAGGAGATCGCAAAATCGGCGAGAAGAGGCACATTTAATGGAATGGCTTGTAGACTCAGAATCTTCGGGGCTGCGGGCATCGGATTTGTGATCGAAGCGGGTGCAAAAAAATATTCCGGCCGGGGTATGGAAGTACAACTTATCACGCGAATCGATCATGGTGGAATTGATGCGCTCCGCCGATAAATGCTCCCTTGAACAAGGCAGGATTGTATTGTCAAACCAGGATACGAGCAAATCCGAAGCGATCCCTAAGTAATCGTTAATTAATAAATTGGACTTTTTCGCATCAGTTGTTACACTTGATGTATGGAAACAGATGAATGGATCACGGCGCGGTACATAGCTCTCGAAAGCATACTCGATGAGCGGCAGAGACGGCTGTATGCAGC
>JBGTCG010000071.1:0-4847 GCA_041748915.1 Methylococcales bacterium | reverse complement strand
GTCATGCTGAACAGCCACCAGCGTTCCTCGGGTTTAAAACCGAGCCAATTGTTCAGCGCGACGGGCACAAGATCGAGTTCGGCCTGTTCGATTCCCCACGCGAGGATGCACAGCTCCTTGCCGAGCAAACGTTCCACCCTGTTGTCGCCGATTGTCCAGCGGCTGGACGCGAGCTTGTGCGCCTTGAGCCGCTCGTTGAACACCCGTTTCACCGTGTCGGCGATTTTGCTCCAGTGCGCGCGGGGTATTTTCGCGCGTTCTTCGCGTTCCGGCACGCCATTGGCGCCGCCGAGCAAACCGAAGTGCTCGGTCAGGATGACATCGCCGTTCCGGTCCGCGGGGATATGCACGACGAAATGGTGCGGGTCGATGTCATTCGGACAGCCAAAGTCCAGGGTTTTGCGGACTTTGCTCATACCGGCGCCCCGTCCATCTCAACCGGGGCGGCATGGCGTGACCGGACTCTCGACGCTCGTGCGGCGCCATTTGGCTTTTTGATTTCGATATTCCCGGCTACACAGGTTTTGAGCGAGAGGTTCATGGATTCGCTGAACGCGAGCAGGTCATGGCCGCTCGGAAAGATCATGCCGGTCACGGTGATCTCGACGTGCGCCTGTTCGTCGGCGATGGCCAGCCGGATCGATGCCAGCAATTCCGTGACGATATCGGGCGCGAGCTCGCAGCCGCTGCCGAAGTGCAATCGTGCATTCCTGTCGCCCTGACCCACGCCGAGCCGGATACCCTGGAGGTTCGCGTTGAACTGTCTGGCGTGCTTGAGCATTTTGAAAACTTCGGCCGCGCCGGAGAACTCGAATTTTCTGTTCTCCGTTTTATTACCGAGTTGCGCGGGCTTCGCCGGGTCGATCACGGGAGCGGTCTGGCCGGCTTTCGGAACGCGAAATTCACGCATGGCTTCGACGCCGTCATCGCACGCAAATACCCGGATCAGGGTTTCTTCGCGGTTGATTTCAAAGGCTTCGGTATAAACCCGCCCATCGCGCGGATGGGTTCCGTCGATCGAGTAGCGTATTTCTCCACGCGGGGCGACTTTCAGTTCCAAGAAGCGTTTGAAGCCTTTTTCTAGCGGCTGATGGGTAATGAAAAGTTTGTTTTGCCAGACGGCCGCATCGCCCGTTTCGTGCTTCCCGGTCGGGTCCACAGCCAGAAAGTAAAGCCGGGTTTCTTCCGCTACGAAATTGAGTTCCTTGAGTTCGGGGCTGTCCCTGCTCACCCCGGGCGTTGTGGAATAATGGATCAGCGGGTTCGGCCCCGCGTTATTCGCGGAAATTCTGAGGTTCGTCTTGCCGGTGGTTTCATCATAATGGGTTTCCGAGACTACCACGGAGGTCTTTGCCTTGGCCGGGTTCTTATCGACATAACCGTCGTCTGTATACAGCCAGCGGCCTTCCGATTCGGCGATCCGACGCAGTTGCTCCAGGCCTTTGGGCGGCAGCCACAGCCAGCGGGGGTTGGTTTTTGAGCGTTCGGTAATGTCCACCCAGCGCACGCGGTGTTGGCTCTGCGGCCAGAGTTGTTCCTCAGCACGGGTGATCAATTGCTCGGCGTTGCCGGCCACATCGGTCACCAGCTTGGAAGCCCCGGTGTCGGTCAACGAACGTTCCACCTGCGTTTCGCCTTCCCAGGCATTGTTGTGGAAGGTGATCGAAAACTTGGCGGGTTTCAACCCGTCCTTCATCGGGAAAAACAGCCGATTGAAGGTGGCCATCGCGGTGCTCCGAAATTCATGCTCCGCGTCTTCCTTCTTGTCCTGCAGTTCTTCCTTTTGCGGATGATTCGCCGGTAGTTGCTTGTCTACTTTGGCCACGGCCCAGACGCGCCGCACGGTATCTTCGAGGCTCGCGAGATCCGATCCGTCGCCGGCCACGATGCATAAATTATTTTTCTCGGTTACGGACTCGAACAGGCGCCTTGCTTCCTCGGGCGGAATCTTCTTGTCGGGACTCAGGATCAGGAGTATCCGTCCGCCTTTGAGATTCACCTCGTCGAGCTTCGGCAACGCGATGGCCTTTTCGTACGCATTTTTGGCTTTCGGTTCGAACATGTCCTTAAGGCGCCGGCGCATTTCTTCCTCGATCTTGTTCTCCGGCGCGGCTTCGGCTTCTTTTTCGAGTCGTTTGGTGAGGTTTTCCTGATCGGAAAAATAATAGACACCGCGTTCTCCCGGGTGCAGATACCAGGCCGACTTGCGTAATTCGTCAAAGGCTTCCGCAAATTCCAGCGGGTCGCGTTGCGGTGCGATCAGCGTTTCGAGCAGGCGCTGTTTGTCGAGCCCGCGGATGCCGTCCAGGGTTTTGGCCAGGGAGGCCGTCATGAGCAGCCGCGCAACCTGGGAACCCGCATCGCTGTTCCGGTTCGCGTCGATCAGCTCGGCATGGGCGCCGCCGCGATCGGCGATGTCTTTCGCTACAGCGCTCTGCAGATTGCAGATCGTGAGCACTTCGTCGCGCACGTCGGAGTTGTTCATGTCCAGGTGTTGCGCGCCAATCAGAAAGACATCATTGGCCGGGCGTTCCCAGACCGATTTCAGAAGGCGCGAGACAAAGCGCATCAGGCCGCGGGTCTGGCGGAAGCTTTCGTTTTCCTTGAACATCGCAATCACATCCTTGAGCCCCGGATGAAACGGGTAGCTCGCGTGGATCTCGGCCGCGATCTGCTCCGCGCTTTTGCCGATCGATTTTGACTTCTCCGCCTCGGCGATCGCATTGGCATAGGCGTCGGCGATGCGGTCGATGTCATGTGCTTCGGGAAGCCGCTTGAACAGACGCTTACGCAGGATTTCGTAGATTTCGCTGCCGCCGAGCTGCACTGGCGTAATCGGCCGCGCCTGCCGGTTGGTTTCGGCAACCGCATCGCGCAAGGCTTTGCTGAGGTCTCTTGACGCGGCGTCGTAGCTGCCGGACAGATTCGACATCACCACGCACAAACGCGGAAGTTTCAGCGCCGCGGACAGTAAATTGGCCAGGGCGGCGGTCGCGACTTTGGCGAGGTTGCCGTCACCCACTTTGATCGTGAGGGCATAGTCGAAATAGGGCGGCATTTCGTCGAGCAGGATCAGTACCGGCTTATCTCCAATGAGTTTGGACCACGCGTTCTCATCCGGCGCGCGCGCGCCGTTCGCCCAGTATTTGGTGAAGGAATCGCCCTTACCGAGCTGATCCGCGATTTCGCCCCAGAAAAAGTGCTCGGGATAGTTGCGGCCGCTGAACGCGACGACTTTTGCGGCGCCGAAATGGGCCTCCCGCGCGAATTCAGGCGTGATCGTTTCGCGCAACGCCGGGTTTTTCGCCAACAGCCCGAGCGCGATCAGCAGATGGGTCTTGCCGCCTCCCATGGCCTGGGTCAGCTGGAACACGGCGTCGTCCGATTTACCCGCGAGGCGTTTGAGTCCGTGTCGAAACAGTTGATCCATTCCATGGGTGATGAAGGTCTGGTCAAAGAATGCGACGCCGTCCCGCGCGCCGTCGATAACGTCCTGTAGATTCTCAATATGATCCGCCATCGAAAAGTCGATCGCGTTTTCGTGGAGCACGCAGGCATCCTTCACGGTTTTTAACATCGGCAGGTTCCTGCTAACGATTGATTTCTGGGCCGCTGTCCCGCGCCGGTCTTTCCGGTATCGAAATGCCCTGGCGCGCGCAGAAATCGATCACCATGACCTCAATCATGTTCGCGAGGCTGCGGTGTTCCTGCTCGGCTGCGGCGCGCAGAGCGTCTTTGATGCGCGGCTCGACGCGGAGATTCAGCGTTTCGGTTTTGATTTTGAACATATCGCTAAAGGTATAGGATATGTACTGCGGATTTGGAGGGGATGTATGGCGAGTCGAATATAAAACGTGACGGGATTCACAAAAAACTTCTAGTTTCTGTTGACATTTTACCGGTTTCAGATGAAGGTACCGACAAAATGTAGAAAACCCTTGAAGTTACGAGCGGTTTTATCGAAGCGAGAAAATACGCGGCGATAATGTTTAATTTTCCATCATAAGGTTTAAACCACCGGCTTTAGCCGGTCAGCTTTCGTTCCCAAACTATCGGCTTTTTTCAATAACCCTTGAGTGCTGCTTACACGCTCACCGTCGATGTTATGGGAACCAAGCAAATTCAAGAAAACCGCGTTACTCGAGAATGTAATTGCGCGCAAGTCGCCGATAGTGGTCGACTTGATCCTTCTGCCATTTCTGGCCGACCCCGAGTTCGACCGCCATCAGTTCCGCGACCCTGGACGCGATGGCCACGCTGGCTCGGGCATCGATCAGAAGGCAGCGGGTGCGCCTGGACAGGACATCTTCAACGGTTCTCGCCATCTCCGCGCGGACCGCCCAGACCACTTCCGCGCCGATGATCGGCAGATCCGGATGCAGCCGGGCGCCCAAGTCGGAGTCCTGCCGGACCAGTTCCCGAATCGCCGGCGCATCGGCGCCATACCACGACAATTCCTTGAATTCGACCGCCCGGATATGGTAACCGTGAATCCGCAGGTTTTCGGTGACGCAAGGCTTGAAGTCGAGCTCGGCCAGAACCAGGGCCTTGTCGATCGTGTCTTCCGCCATTTTACGGTAGGTGGTCCATTTGCCGCCCGTAACCGTCAGGAGTCCGGAGTGCGAGATCAAGATCGAATGATCGCGAGAGAGCTTCGCGGTGCTTTCGTCGTGGATATCGCCGACCAGCGGCCGCACCCCCGTAAATACGCTCAGCACGTCCGCTCGGCCCGGATCCCTGCTTAGATAACGTGCGGCGTATTCGAGCAGGAAATTGATTTCTTCCTCGCGCGCCTCGGGTTCGACCGGCGCCTCGTCGATCGGCGTGTCGGTGGTCCCGACCATCAC
>JBGTCG010000070.1:0-5405 GCA_041748915.1 Methylococcales bacterium | reverse complement strand
GGTATTTCCGATAGGGCGCCCAGCCGTCATGGACCGCGGTGCCCTCGAAGGTGGGGAGGATCCCGAAATCGTCCATGGCCTGTTGGCCGCGCTTGGCGTGGCTGCCAGACCACGTCAAGGTGGCGGTCGAGGCGCTGTGCATCCAGCGCAAGCGACCGCCCACCCGCTGTCCGGTCTCATCGAAGTGCACGACCGGGGCTTCGCGCACGGCGGCGGCGATCTGCGCGACACGCGAGATCAGGGCAGCGCCGGCTTGGGCAATACTGGCTTGGATCGTCGCGGCGGACAGCTTCACGCGGTACGGGCTCTGTGTACTTTACTGGATGCCGTTGAACCGGTCTTTGGTAGCAAGGGGGGGGCTCGAACCCCCGGCCTCAGGGTTATGAATCCTGCGCTCTCACCAACTGAGCTACCTTGCCGATGATTTTTACGGACCGTATGATTCAAGTCGAAGTGAACAAAAAATTTTATCGTTTTGGTTTGGATTGTCAAGCATTACGCGCGACCGATCAATTGCGGGTTCAACATCATTCAGTTGATCTTCCCTTGTGACCACTCGAAATAGACCGTATGATTGATCATTCAATGCCCGCGCTTCCCGTTGCCACGTCGCGGTCTTTGCAACGACTCCATGAATTCCGCGTACGACAACGGATGACTGAGGTAATAGCCTTGCGCCAGATCACAGTCGTGATCGCGCAGAAAATTCAGTTGCTCCCTCGATTCCACGCCCTCCGCAACGATTTCCAGACCGAGCTTGTGGCCGAGAGAAATACTGGCTTCGACGATTGCTGCATCGCCGTTGTCCTTGCCGAAGTCGGCGACCGCCGTGCGTACTCCCAAAACACGGAGCGCCTGCAAGGTTTCGACGACATTCAAGGAATCGTGCATAACCACATTTTCGGTAATTTCGAGTTCCAGATTCTGCGCCGGCATCGATTCGTCCTTGAGCGCTCTGCGGATTTTGTCGACTAAATTTTCGTCATTGAACTGAACGGCGGAGACATTGATGGAAATTCGGCAATCTTGAAATCCGGTCCGGCGTAAATTACGGTGCAATTTACAGGCTTCGCGCAATACCCATTCGCCGACCGGCGTGTCAAACCAGAATTTTCCAAGAGGGGAATGAAATCCACGGGGCAAACCAGGCCGCGCGTTGGATGCTGCCAGCGGATCAACCCTTCGACACCGGCGGTCCCGCCGCTGCGCATATCCACCTGAGGTTGATAGTGGAGAATGAATTCGTTACGCTCCAGCGCTCGCCGTAAATCAGCCTCCAAAGCGAGGAATTCGTGGCCGCGCGCATTCATATCGGGTGCATAGAAACGGTACTGGCTGGATCCCGACGACTTGGCCTGGTACATCGCGGTATCGGCATGGCGGAGCAGGTCATCCAGTTGTTCGCCGTCATGCGGATACAGGGCAATGCCGGTGCTGAAGGTTACATAGATTTCCTGTACGCCGGCGAGCACCGGGCGTTCGAACATCTTGTTCAGTTTACGTAGCACGGCAATCACATTTCGGCGCTGGCCAGATCGTCCACGAGAATCGTGAATTCATCTCCACCGTGCCGGGCAATCGTGTCGTTCGGTCTGAGACTACTTTGCAGTCTTCGGGCGACCTGCTGCAACAGGGCGTCACCAAAGGCATGGCCCAATGTGTCAGTTCGGCGAGGAACCGTAGATCTAGGCGCAGGCTGTTCAATTCCGAAACGATAACCCGCGTCGCGCGTTGGGTCACCTGCCACTCGTTGGCGTGTGTTTCGGTCTGTAGCGCGTTGACGTCGGATCGATAAAGCCATCTGAGGACCAGGGCCAACGCCGTGATCAACGGAATCAATATGCTCAGCAACCTCTTGGCAAAGGACCAGGTCAATAAGTTGAACTCCTCAGTAAGCGCCTAATCGAATAAAACGAAATTCCTACTGGTTTTCTCATGATATCAAGCCTAATTCAGGAAATAGTATGTATAATTCAGAAATTGAAAACCACGCTTGGTCCATCGGGGACGCTCCATGTCTTTGTACTTCCCGGAAATCTCAAAACGCGCCGGGTCCAATTTGTGGCAATTAACGAGGCGGCTGATTTTCGCGCGATATGCGTTTTTCGGTACGGAATTCGAGCCTCCAACCGACAGGAGGTCCCGCACCTGACCGATGTGTGGCCGGTACAATATCATCCCCGATGTCCCCGCGTGGTTGACCGCATTCGGCTTGCCCGACAGTGCCGGAAAGGAAATCTCGAATTTGTCGCCCAACTACAATGTGGCGCCGACACAGCATGTGCCGATTGTTCGATTGAATCGAGCAACCGGGTCGCGCGAACTGGTTTTGGCGCGCTGGGGACTGGTTCCACACTGGGCCCGGGATAGCAAATTCGGCTACCGGATGATTAATGCCCGGGCGGAAACCGTCGCGGAAAAGCCGGCGTTCCGCAAGGCCTACCTAAAGCGCCGCTGCCTGATACCGGCGAATGGTTTTTATGAATGGAAGAAAGGTGCGTC
The DNA here is from genome assembly GCA_041748915.1 of Methylococcales bacterium. Taxonomy (GTDB): domain Bacteria; phylum Pseudomonadota; class Gammaproteobacteria; order Methylococcales; family UBA1147; genus UBA1147. The sequence goes on along the minus strand of JBGTCG010000070.1, from coordinate 2,903 downwards.
CGGTAAACAGCCATTTTTAATCCAAATGACGGATAAATCCCCGTTCGCGTTCGCCGGTTTGTGGGAAATTTGGCAGAACGCACAGGACGGGATCAATCTGGAATCCTGCACGATTATTGTGACCGACGCCAATCCGTTCATGGCCCTGATTCACGACCGGATGCCGGTTATTCTGAGCCCCGATGATTACGAGTGCTGGCTGGACTCGGATCGTCAGGTCGGCGTTTCTCTGCTTAAGGCCTGTCCCGGAGAATGGCTGGATGCTTATCCGGTCAGCAGCTATGTCAACAGCCCAAGAAATAATGACGTACGGTGTATCGACCGCATGGCAGGGGCGGGCGAGGATTGGAATTTTGCCGGTGCGGGCGCAGCCGGAAATTTCCCATTCCCGCTTAACCCTGAACCGGGGCTGCCCGGCACGGGTTCGGAGGATCGCAAGAAAGCGCCTTGACAGATCTTGAGCCATGAATATCCTCGTTACCGGGAAAAGCCGATCATTGTCCCCGGTATCATGAATAATTCAGGACAACAGTCCAAGGTCCGCTACCAACCACAACGACGGGCACCCCTCTGGAGGAGACTAACCATGTTTAGAATGCTGCTATTGGGGACCAGCGCGGTCTTCGCGATATGGGTGAGCCTGGATTTCCTTTTTCACGGTCTACTGTTGGGCGAATACTATAAGCAAACCGCACACCTCTGGCGGCCCAAGGGTGAAGAGAAAATGGTATTGAATTTAGTGGTTACCCTGGTGTCGTCGTTTATGTTCACGTTGATTTATACAATGCTGGTGAGGCCGAAGGGATCCTGGACCGGATTTGTTTACGGATCTATGTTCGGCGCTGCCTCGGGCGCGGCGATGGGCTATGGTTCGTATGCTTTCATGCCGGTCCCGCACGTCATGGCATTGGTTTGGACGTTGACCGGCCTCGTGGAGGGAATGGCCGGCGGCGCCGCTGTCGGGATGTTGATCAAAGACGGTCCACTCGATACGGGATTGAGTCGATGACGTCCCGAAATCCTGTTGGTATTTATGCATGAGTGGTAGAAACTATGGCTTCCGTGGTCTCGGTCAATAATGTTCTAATCCCGGAGCGGGATATTGCACAGGAAATGCAGTACCATCCCGCCGACTCACGGGAGCAGGCCTATTTGCTCGCTGCCCGCGCATTGGTTGTCCGGGAATTATTATTACAACGGGCGGCCGTCAAGGGGATTGGCGAGGTGACTGAAGTCTCCGACGCGGAAACCGCCGACGAATCGCGAATCCGTTCGTTATTCGAACTGGAAATCGCAACGCCGCGAGCGGACGAGGCCGCCTGCAGAAAGTATTACGAATCAAATCCGCACCGCTTCCGAACCGCTCCCCTGGTTCAGGTCCGCCATATTCTGATTCCGGCGGCGGCGAAGGATCTGGAAGGGCGCCGGGCAGCGAAACAGCTCGCAGACCAGTTTCTGGAACAGTTAAACGGAAATCCCAAAGAGTTTGCGGAGCTCGCGACCCGGCATTCGGCGTGTCCATCAAAGAGAGACGGAGGCAGCCTCGGCCAGCTAAGCAAGGGACAAACCGTGCCGGAATTCGAAAGGCAGGTGTTCGCGTTACCGGAAGGTCTGGCAAGCCGCCCGCTGGAAACCCGCTATGGATATCACATTGTGGATGTTCAACGCCGAGAAGAAGGGCGTACTCTGGAATATGGCCAGGTCGCCGCGAAAATCGCCGAATATCTGAACGAAAGAGTCCGCCGGAAAGCCGTGAGCCAATATATTCGATATCTGATCGGAGACGCCGATATCAAAGGGATCGATATGGATGGGGCGGATTCCCTTCTGATGCAATAGTCGGGGAGAAGCCCTGAACATCCTAACGGATAGCCGAACAGTGCCGGGCCTAGACGTTTTTATCGTTTGAGTTTTATTCGCAGGTGTTTCGATATCAAGTGCCCGACCAGGCCATAGTCGGACTGTCATCCGCCTATACGATTCGCATGTTGTTGACCTAAAAAAACAATTTTTGCGGGTAATAATTCAGTCCACCATCCAGTACACCACTTGGCTGAAAATTTCAGTATTCCAGGTCCAAAAACATCATCGATTGACCATCCAGTCTTCGTGGCCATCTAAGTCAAGGCACGCGAAGAAAAGGCAATCAGTAGCTGGGAAGAGCACTCACGGTCACAGGCATACGAAAAAGGATGATGGGTTACAGCTTAGTTGATTGGTCCCATACTTAGATGGTATGTTGATATCATCAACTTAAAGAGGAAAGACGATGGGACAAATACTACACGGCACAGCCACGACTACGCACGCCACCAGAGCAAAAATACAGGAGGCTGAAGCGAGTATCCGCGAACTAGGCCAACGGTACAACATCAATCCCAAAACGGTCTGCAAGTGGAAAAACCGAGACTCGGTAGAAGATCTCCAGTGCGGTTCCAAACCCGGCCAAGGCAGCGTTCTGACCGAGGTAGACGAGGCGGTCATCATCGAAACCCGGCGCAAGACCCTGTTGCCGTTGGATGACCTTTACGACGTGCTCGTGCCCTTGATTCCGGTGTTGACGCGCTCCAACCTGCACCGCTGCCTGCAGCGCCACGGTGTTAGCCGCCTGGCCGACTTGCTACCGCCGGAAGAGAAAGGTCAGACCAAAGCCTTCAAGGACTATGCCCCCGGCTACCTGCACCTCGACACCGCGCAGATCAACCTGAGCCAGGATAAGTGGTACCTGTTCGTCGCGATCGACCGGGCCACCCGCTTTGTGTTGTGGAACTGCATGATAACAAACGCGCGAATACCGCGGCCGCGTTCCTCGAACAAACCTTGGTTCAATATCCGCCCGAATCCGACGCCAGACCGACCCGATGCGATTCTGGCGCGGCAAATCCCGATCTAAACCCGATCCG
>JBGTCG010000069.1:0-9253 GCA_041748915.1 Methylococcales bacterium | reverse complement strand
GGATTGCCTCGAGTGGCAATGTGACCGATGAAGTCTGGAAGGAGTACATCAAGAATCAGAAGCCGCCGGAACCGGATGATGATTTCGAGGTGGTGTAGCGAGGCAATCGGCCGAATGGCCGATCAATCCGGCTTTTAGCCGTAACCTGAAGCCACCGGCTTTTAGCCGGTGGAGTATTCACCTTCAAGTTTGTCGGTTTCGATGCTCCTGTTTGACATCGAAAGATACCCACAGTAGACTCCGCGACCACGCGAGCATCGGTTGTTGTTTCAAATTCCAAGTGCCCTTAATCTCTGACTGAAAATGCAATGCCAGAGTTTTCCATTTCCCCGTTCCGGGCGTCCGTACAAATCATGCGTTCGCGGGATCTTGTTGCAACGCTCATATGGCGTGACGTGGCGGGACGTTACCGGGGTTCTTTGGCCGGGCTTTTCTGGTCATTCCTGAACCCGCTGTTTTCCCTCGCGATGTACACTTTCGTGTTCGGCGTGGTATTCAACGCGCGCTGGGGGGTTCAGTCGGAAAGCACCTTTGATTTCGCATTGATCCTTTTTGCCGGACTAATCGTGCATACTTTGTTGTCCGACTGCATTTGTGCGGCTCCCTACCTGGTTCTCGGCAATCCGGTCTATGTCAAGCAGGTGGTTTTTCCGCTCGAGGTTTTACCGGTGGTGTCGCTGGGCTCCAGTATATTTCACACCGCGATCAGTCTGTTACTGCTGATTCTGGTATGGATCATCACCCACGGCGGCGCGCCGTGGGCCATCCTGTTCATTCCGTTGCTGCTTGCGCCGTTATGCCTGATTGCCGCGGGTTGCGGGTGGTTACTGGCCGCGGCGGCCGTCTATTTCAGGGATATCGGCCAGATCGTCAATTTTATCAGCAAGGCCCTGCTTTTTTTCTCGCCGATCTTTTATCCGGCAAGTTCGGTACCGGAACCTTTCCGTTCCCTGCTGAAAATCAATCCGCTCACGTATGTGATCGAGAATATCAGGGCCGGTCTGATTCGCGGCGAAATCCCGGAACTGCGCGAATATCTCATCTATTTGCTCGTTTCCCTGGCGGTCGCATGGGCCGGATTCGGGTGCTTTCAGAAATTACGGGCCGGGTTCGCCGACGTAATCTGATCGAGGACATCCTGATGAAATGGAGTTGCGCGATTGATTGAGGTGGACGATGTCAGCAAGTGCTATCGCTTCTACGATAAACCCCGCGACCGCCTGCTGCAGTCGATATATGGCGGCCGCCGGAAGTTCTATCGCGAATTTTGGGCGTTGCAGCACGTTTCGTTGAACGTACGGCCGGGCGAGTCGGTCGGGATTATCGGGCGTAACGGCGCCGGCAAAAGTACGCTGCTGCAGATGATCGCGGGCGTGTTACGGCCAAGTTCGGGGCGGGTTCGGGTGAGCGGCAGAGTTGCGGCGCTGTTACAGTTGGGCGCCGGCTTCAATCCGGAATTCACCGGCCGCGAAAACGTCTATTTGAATGGTGCGATTCTCGGCTTCGGCCGCGGCGAAATCAAACACCGTTTTGATGAAATCGCCGCATTCGCGGATATTGGTGACTTTATCGAACAGCCGGTCAAAACCTATTCCTCCGGAATGACGATGCGGCTTGCGTTTTCGGTGTCCGTCTGTCTCGAACCGGAAGTACTGATTATCGATGAGGCGCTGTCGGTCGGGGATGCGGCCTTTCAGTTTAAATGTAAGGACCGTTTGCAGGACGTCATTGAAAAAGGCACGACGCTGCTTTTTGTTTCTCACGATATGAGCGCGGTAAAGGCGTTTTGCTCGCACGCGATCTATCTGGAAAAGGGCCAAAAAAAAATGGAAGGCGAACCGGAGTCCATCGCCGAATTCTATTTTATGGACGTGCACGCCGAACAAACCCGGAATCTCCGCCAGAAAAACCAGAACCAAACCGGTATCATTCAGGAAAAAAGCGGGGGCGGATACGGAACCGAGGACGGTGAGATCGTTTCGGCTCTGTTTACCGGCACCGGGCACACCCGGTCGTCGTACCGTTATGGCGACACGATCGAATTCGAGGTGGTTTGCCGGTATCGGGATCATATTCGGACTCCGTGTCTATCGGTTGTCGTGCAGGCCGTCAATCTGGTTGGAATCGGCGGCCGCTGGTTCCGTCTCGAGCAACCGCGTAAAGCCGGTGAAACGGTCGCACTGAAGATCCGGTTTCCGGCCAAATTCAATCAGGGCCGATATTTCGTGACCCTGCGACTCGAAGATCGCAAAAATCCGAAACAATCATTCATTCTCCACAAGATTCCCGGCGTTCTGTCATTCGATATCGTGAATGCCGGCCACGAGAGTTTACTGGGATTCCGTGATCTCGACCTGGAACAATTCATTTGACCAACGCGCCGGCCAACGTGATCGTTTCCCACAAACATCGATTCATTTTCATAAAAAACGGGAAGACCGCGAGCACCAGTATCGAAGTCTTTCTGTCCAGGATCTGTGCCGCATCGGATATCGTGACGCCGATCCATCCTGCTGTCGAGCCGCATTGTGCGAGAAATTACGAGGGTTTCTATAACCGCATGAGCGGCGCCGAAGTTCGCGAGCGTCTCGGCGATGAGATCTGGAACCGTTATTACAAGTTTTGTGTTGAAAGAAATCCCTGGGACAAGGCGGTTTCGTATTATTACATGGCCCGGCGGCGGGCGGGCGGCGAACTTTCGCTGGACGAGTATCTCGCCGGGGATACTTTTCCGATCAATTACCCAAGGTATACGGAGCCCAACGATAAGTATCGGATCATCGTGGATCGAATCATTGATTTCGAACGATTAAACGAAGGTCTTGCCGAAGTTTTTGAACGCGTCGGCGTGCCGTTCCACGGAGCGCTCGGTGTGTTCGCGAAATCGGAATATCGAATGGACCGGCGCCCCTATCAACAGATACTGAAACCCGCTCAAGCGCAACGTATTCGCGAAATCTTCGCCGTGGAGATCGATTTGCATGGATATCGCTTTGATCGTTCTGTGTAAACGGTATTGATCTCGGAAAAATATCAGTTCGTGCTGGTGCACATTCCGAAGACGGCGGGTAATGCGCTGCAGAGCATCCTGCTCAATTATTCGGAGGACTCCAGGGTCATACGAGGCGGCAAGGACGGGTTCCACCGGTTTGGACTCGTGAGTCCGTTCGGAACCCGAAAGCATTCGACGTTATCCGATTACCTTGCGGTTTTAGGCCCTTCGGCATTCTGGTCGAAAACGCGGTTCGCGTGTATTCGAAATCCCTGGGACTGGGCGATTTCGTTTTATTTCTCCCCGCACAAGGGCCGTACGAACTGGAACCGGGATGAGTTCATCCGGGTGCTCGACGATATCCGTCCGATGGCGGGTTATCTGAGATTGCCGGACGATCCGCCCGGCGTGGTCCCGGCAACGAATGTGGATTTTCTGATTCGCTTTGAGCGTCTGCAGCAGGACTTCGACAAAGTGTGCGACGTCCTCGGCATCGGCAGGCATGTGATTCCAGTCCGCAACCGCGCGGACCGGCTCTCCTATCCGAAATATTACGATGACGAACTGATTCGAATCGTCGGCAGGCGCTTTGCCGAAGATATATCGCTGTTTGGCTATTCGTTCGAGGGTCCGGCGGAACAAGATCCATGACGATAGTTTTCCTGCATATCCCGAAGGCCGCCGGTACCTCGTTAAAGCAGGCCATTTCGGAGCGGATCGGACCGGCCAATATGGTTTATGACTATCACCGTCCGATGGCCAAAGCCCGGTGGCGCCGAAACGGCGATTGCCTGATATCGAGCTGTTTGACCCGGCAACCACGCGGGCAGGTGGTCTTCGGCCATTTTCTGGCCGGCAAATACGCTCATTTTACCGGATCAGGATTTATCAAGAGGCCGGGGTTTCATTATGCGATTTTTTTTCGGGAGCCCTTGCAGCGAGCCGTGTCGCATTATCATTTCTGGAAAAGAACCTATCTGGGCGGACATCGGGTCTGGGAACGCTTCACCCGGGAAAACTGGAGCCTCGAACGATTCCTACTCAGCACAGAGCATGTCGATTTTCAGGCGCAATTTGTTTGGCGTTTTCCGATCGAGCTATTCAATTTTATCGGTCTGGCAGAACATTACCGGAATAGTCTGGAAATGCTGGGTTGGGTTTTTCCGGTTTTAGCAGGACTCGACGTCAGGGAAGAAAATATTAATACCGAAAAATCAATCGATAGTGTCTACAGGGTTGATCCGGGTCTCGCCGAGGATTTCAAACGGGCCAATAAAATCGATTATTCGTTGTATGCTCGCGCCGAAGAAATATTCCTGTCCCGGAGGTCATGCTTTCTGAACGGGGGCCGGACCGAATGAAACCCGGTTTCTCGATCGCCTTCCTTTTGGGAGTCCCGCGTTCGGGGACGACCCTGCTTTCATTGCTGCTGAATCAGCACCCGTCAATTTACTGTCCGCCGGAACCCTGGCTTCTGCTCGGAATGGACGCGCTCGGACAGGTGCCGCTGAAACACGCCGCGGATCCGCCGCTGGTCGCGGTGGCCATTGCTGAATTTTTGGCGGACCGGCGTGTGCGCGCGCTGAACGCGGCGGCCGGTTCGATTTACCGGCAAATACTGGAGGCAACCGGCAAATCGGTTTTCGTCGATAAAACCCCGCGCTACTATCACAGCCTTGATCTGGTGCGGAGCTTTTTGCCGGAAAGCAAGGTGATTTTGCTGCTGCGCAATCCGCTCGATGTGGCGGCTTCCTACGGCCAATCCTGGAACGTGAACCTTCCGGAGTTGATTACGCGCAGAACGGATTCACCTTTTCTTTTCGATTACGTGCTGGGATTCAACCGTCTGATCGCATTCGCGGAACACAATCCTGTGCTCATGATTCATTATGAAGACCTGGTTGCATCGACCGATGCCGAAATGAATCGGATTTTTGCGCATCTCGGCCTATCCGGGCATACGGTTTCGACGGAAATTGCTATCAATTCCACGGAATATGCGAAGACTTCGTTCGGCGACCGGAAAATATTGACCGATCGAACCGTGCACCAGCAGTCCGTGAATGCGTATAAAACTTATTTCTCGCGGCAGGAATTGGACATTCTTTTGGGCGCGCTCGGTGAAAATCTGTTCGAACGGCTGGGCTACGGGCCATGCTGCGCGGAAGTCGCCGGGGAATTGAACACTCCTGTGCCGAGCAACGAGTGTGTCGAGTTGCTCGCCGTGGTCGAAGACTATGCCGCGCAGCGCAAGGCAGCATGCGAAAAACCGGATTCATTGGGCGATCTGCAGGAGCAACTCAAACAACTGACCCAACACATCGACGGTCTCCAGGACCGGAACAAGGCGCTCGAGAACCAAGCCGACCAGGTTCAGGCAGGAAACGATCTGCTAAATGAGCAATTGGCTCAGGCGCTGGAACGGAACACGGCGCTGGATGAACAACTGCATCAGGCACAGGCCCGAAACAAACAACTCGGCGAACAGATTCGGGCCCTGCAACACATGGGTTTCCGCGATCGCCTTCGCGCGGACTGGCGTTACACGAAAATGTTCGTGAAACACCGGCTTTACGTTGCACTGTGGCGCCTCGCAAACGGCCCGCGGAAGCCGCCGTTGCCGAAAATTACGTTGGTTACGCCCGTGTTCAATGGCGGTGAGTATATCGAATCCACGTTGCGCTCGGTGTTGTTTCAAGACTATCCGGATTTGGAATATATCATCGTCGATGGGGCTTCGGCCGATCACACGCTCGAGATTATCGAGCGAGTCCGGAAAGACGAAACGTTGCCGAATACCATCAGCCGCATTATTTCAGAACCGGACGAGGGAATGTACGATGCGGTTGCCAAGGGCTTTTCCGCGGCGACGGGAGAGGTATTCGGCTATCTGAATGCCGATGATTTGCTTGAAGCCGCGGCCCTCAAAAGGGTCGGCGAATATTTCGCCGCGCATCCGAAAGTCAGTGTGATCTATCATGACGACACCGTGCTGGTGAATGCCTGGAAATATCCGAATGTTCGCCAGCCGAAAGGGATCGGCACGGTGGATCTCCTGAATCAACATATTCTTTTCCAGGACGGCGTATTTTTCAGGCGCCAGGCGTATGAAGCCATCGGCGGTATCCGCCGGGATTTGCGGCTGGCCGGCGATTATGATCTCTGGCTGCGCCTGTCGGCCCATTGCAAACTGGTTAGAAGACCCGGACATGTAAGCTGTTTCCGGATCCGGCCGGGACAGCTCAGCGCCAACATGGGCGCGTACTACCAGGAAGCCGCAACCGCGCGGCGCGACTTTCTGCGGACGGTTTCGCCGTTGCGGAAATTGATGTGGGACAGGAATTTTTTAATCAGGCTGGTCCGTAATTTTCTGAAACGACTGCGTGTCGAGAACGATCGGCTGCTGTTTCCGATCGATTTTGGCAATTTGCCGCCGCCGTCCCGGCTGCTCGCGGGATCGGAATTCGGCAACCCAAGCAGCCCGATCGACGGGAAACCCGCGGAACGGTTGCTGTTCAGCGTACCCGATACGCGCTTCGGGGAACCCGAAATTCATCATATTTATCTGGATACGCGCCACAATATCGCGGTTACCCATCCGCCGGTCGGCGTGGAGCGGCTGGACCTACTGTACCGGAAACACTATTCGTCGCCTCCGACGACGATCCAGGAGCCGCAAGGCAGTTCGCCTTATCGTCTGGTGAATCACAAACGATTCTGGGAAAAAGCGCTGTTGCGTCTGCCGGTCGAAAGGGTGTGCCGCTTTCTGTATGACGGCTGGAACGATCAGACCCTTGCCGAACTGAAATTGGTCCTGAAAGCCGCGAAGGTCGATATCGAAGCGCCGCTGTCCTGCCTCGATGCGGGTTGTTTCGAGGGTGCTTTGCTGGACCGCATCCGTGATGCCACGCCCTGGATAGCGAGCGGCCTCGAACCGAATGAACACGCTGTCGAACGATGCCGCGAAAAAGGGCATCCGGTCTGGTCCGGACATGCCGAATCGGCGCTCGAAATCATTCCGGAACACACCCGGTTCGATGTGATCTTTCTGAGTCAGAGTATCGAACACGTAGGCGATCCGGTGAATGTCCTGCGCAGGCTTCGCTTATTGTTGGCGGCCGGCGGGGTACTGGTGGTCAGCACACCGAATCTGGATTCGCGGGAAATTGATTGGTTCGGACCGACCTGGGCGCACTGGCATCCTCCGTACCATCGGCACATTTTTTCGCGCAAGGGACTCTGCGCGCTGGCTCGTAAGGCCGGGTTCAGGCCGGTATGTTTCAGGACCTTCTCGCATTGTTACTGGTCGTCCATGTCGCTCGCCCAGAACTGGGTCGGTTTGGGCGGCAGTGTCTCGCATGCGGTTCATTTTGATGGCGGCATCGCGATCCGGGCCGAGAGGAGCAATTTCTGGCATCGCCTGATCTGGAACCGTTTGGGCAAAGGGGATTACAGTTTTCTGGCCATGCGGGACGACAGTGATGACTAAGCTCGAACTGCCGGTCATCAGCCTCGTGACCCCGTCGTTCAATCAAGGAAAATTCGTCGAAGCCACGGTGCGTTCAGTGCTGGAGCAGCGCTATCCGAAGCTCGAATACCTGTTCATGGACGGCGGATCGACGGACGCAACGCTGAACCGCATCGCGCCTTACCAGGCTCGATTCGCCTGTTTCAAATCCGCGGCGGATCAGGGCCAAAGCGCCGCGATTGCGGAGGGATTTTCGTTGGCAACCGGGGAAATCCTGGCTTATCTGAACAGTGACGACCTGTTGTTGCCTGGAACCTTGAACTTCGTCGCAGATTTTTTCGAGCGCCACCCGCGCGTCGATTTGATCTATGGCCATCGATGTGTAATCGATGCGGAAAACCGGGTGATCGGCCACTGGATCCTGCCTCCTCATTGCAATTTCATGATGCGCCGCTGGGATTTAATCCCGCAGGAAACCTGCTTTTGGCGGCGGCGGCTGTTCGAAGCGCACGGCAATATCGACAAAAGTTTCCGGTTTGCGATGGATTATGATTTGCTCGTCCGCTATATGAAAACAGGCCGGTTTAAGCGGGTCAACCGGTTTCTGGCCGCGTTTCGGGTCCACGAGCATGCAAAATCTTCTACCCAGCTCGCGACCACCGGAGAACAGGAAATCGCACGGATCCAGTCAAAGTACAGAATCCGCGACTTCCCGTTCGCGGGAAAGTTGTTTTCGCTCGCAGTACAACTTCGCGCCGCGCTGTTCGCCAGGTGGAACGAATGTTTGCCCGGACTTCCGCCCGGGATTCATTATCCGATCGATGAGATCTGGGGAAAACCGGATTCAGACCGGGCAGGCGTCCGAAGTTCAGACAGCGCTTAATTCGCGGCTGGATACTTGCTCTTAAAACCATGGTTGGAAACTAGGAGAACGTTTCGACAAAAGGTGTACACTCATTTCGACCAGAATGCGCAGGATGTGCCGAGGCACGACAAATCGGCAGGATTGACGATTTGCGCGGCACGGCCGCCCGCAGGGCGCCGGACATGGAAGTCCGGCATGAACCGCATCAATCGCGACCGATACGCTTCCTTCGTCAGGCATCCTACGCGGGCTGCGCACCCATGAGATGTGGGTGCCTTCGTATGCGCAATATATCGCCCTGCGCGGCCGAATTGACGATTTGAAAATCCAATTGACCAAGATCCAGAATCAGCAGGCAGCAAGCCTTTAAACGTATTCTGCTCAATGGCCGGATGAAGAATTTGGTCCGATTGCCGTGGCGATTAACGCAATATTGAATCTGGGGTGGCGGAAATGAGACAAAAAATGACCGAATCGGAACGCAATGCACGAATTCAGGAGTTGATGGAGGTTGCCAATGTCCCGGAGGACAAGGCCAGATTCATGGTCGCAATCGAGCTCGGCGAGATTCCGGGAGATGTGCTGGCAATTGCAGACGCGGAAGAGGAAACGGAATAGCTAATGGCCGCCGGTTTTTCGATCAACTCCCCCGCTTCGTACGGCGTGAATTCCATCATATCTGCTTGATTTGAAGCAATGGGTCGCAAAAACCCGACGGTCGATTTCAAAACTTGTGACGGTTGCGCGATTGACTTGCCGGCAAACTACGGGCAATCATGAAGCCAGATCGAAAAGTGTGTCGCTACCTCGTGAAAGATTTTGGGACATCCAAGTCACCAAAATCGACTCGCCTACGCGACAACCATTGGGCCCCGGCCGCCCTGCGTCCGCGCCGCTTCGCCACACCATCGCAAGCTCGGCGCAGGCT
>JBGTCG010000068.1:0-15753 GCA_041748915.1 Methylococcales bacterium | reverse complement strand
ATTGAAACATCTCGACGGCATCCATTGGCTTGCGGCCTGCCTCATGTACGGTTCCGGGCTGCGTTTAATGGAATGCGTCCGATTGCGCGTTAAAGACTTGGATTATCCGCACCGGGCGTTGATCGTGCGGGACGGGAAGGGCGCCAAGGACCGGGTGGTCACTTTGCCGGATGAATTGATCCCGCTGTTACAACGCCACCTGGAATCGGTAAAGAGCACCCATGAAAAAGATCTTGGCGACGGTTTCGGCGCGGTGTACCTTCCCTTTGCGCTGGAACGGAAATATCCGCATGCTTCGCGCGAGTGGGCATGGCAGTATGTATTTCCGGCGCCCCAACGCAGTGTCGATCCCCGTTCCGGTATCGAACGTCGGCATCATTTCAGCGAGCAGTCGTTGCAACGGGCCATCAAAAAGGCCGTTCGCAACGCTCAGATTCAAAAACCGGCTTCGTGTCATTCGCTGCGCCATTCGTTCGCGACTCATCTGCTGGAACGCGGCATGGATATCCGGACGGTGCAGGAGCAACTGGGCCACAAGGACGTGCGCACGACACAGATTTATACACACGTGTTGCAACGCGGCGGGAATGCGGTGTTGAGTCCGCTCGGCGCGGTTTTGATCGGGAATGTGAAATCATAACATCGCAATGACAGGCTAAGCGAGTCGACATCGGAGAGAGGAAAGCGCGAAGCATAGTGTCACTTTTCGGAACACCAGAAGCAAGCGTACTGTGGGCTGTGCGCACGAATTCACGCCGAGCCGAACCTGATCGTTGGCCCCGGTTCTTTGATCGAGAGCAATGGATCACAACCGTTTCTGTCCTTCGAACCACGCCAGTTTGGCGTGAAGTTTGACGACGGTTCCGACGATTATCAGGGTCGGGGCCTTCACATCGGCCTTTTCGACGAGGGCGGGCAGGGTGCCTAGATCGGCGCTGATGACCCGTTGATGGGGGGTAGTTCCGCGCTCGATGAGCGCCGCGGGCAGGTCCGGGGCGGCGCCATGTTCGATCAGTGCGGCGCACAGTTGCGGCAGGCCGACAAGGCCCATGTAGATGACCAGGGTCTGATTCGGGACGACCAGCCGGTCCCAGTCGAGCTGGATTCTGCCGTCTTTAAGATGGCCGGTCACAAACGCGCAGGACTGGGCATGGTCGCGATGGGTCAGTGGAATCCCCGCGTACGACGCGCATCCCGACGCCGCGGTGATGCCGGGCACGATCTGGAAAGCGATGCCCTGTTCCATCAGGGTGTCGATTTCTTCGCCGCCGCGGCCGAAAATCAGAGGATCGCCGCCCTTGAGCCGGACCACCTGTTTTCCCTGTCTGGCCAGGCGCGCGAGCAATTCATTGATTCTCTCCTGGGCCAAGGAATGTTCATTGCGTTGCTTTCCGGCGTAAATTTTTTCCGCATCGCGCCGGACCAGTTCCAGGATCTCGGGAGAAACCAGTCGGTCATACACGACGACGTCGGCCAACTGCATGATTCTCATCGCGCGAAAGGTCAGAAGGTCCGGATCGCCGGGACCGGCACCGACCAGGTAGACGGCGCCGATTCCGGAATCACCGCGTTCGGCGTGTTCGAGTTCGGCTCGCAACCGGCGTTGGGCATCCATTTCGCGACCCGCGAACACCATTTCGGCGACCGGGCCGAGCAGAACTTTCTCCCAAAAGCGCCGCCTCTGGCCGGAGTTGCGGATCCTTTCCTTGACCTGTGACCTAAACTGGCCGGCCAGGCCGGCCAGTTTTCCGTATCCCGACGGAATCAGGGATTCAAGGCGTTCCCGGAGCAACCGGGCCAGAACCGGAGACGCACCCCCGGTCGAAACCGCCGCGACCACCGGCGACCGATCGACGATGGCCGGGAAAATGAAGCTGCACAACTCGGGATTATCCACGACGTTCACCGGAATATTGGCGCGATTTGCGGCTTCGGCGACGCTCGCGTTAATCAGGCTGTCGCCGGTTGCCGAGATCACCAGAAAGCAGCCGGAAACATCCTCGGCGCGGAACTCCCGCATCCAGTGGAGCGCGCGAATGCCGTCGATCTGTCGTTCGAGCGCGGGCGTCATGCGCGGCGTGACCACGATGATTTTCGCGCCGGTTTTGCGCAACAGATCGAACTTCCGTAACGCGACCTCGCCTCCGCCAACAATCAGGCATTTGCGTCCATCGAGATTCAGAAAAACAGGCAGGTGTTTCATCACAAAAGTACTGGCTCGGGAATGTTCAGCGGGTCCGGTCAGATCAGGCTACGACCTATTTTATTACGTTATGCAGCGTTAAGGGACTCATTGCCGAGAAGACTACCAGATCCGATTTATCCGGCTGCCTTCCCGTAACCGAATAAACCGGACAAACCGCGGGCCGCCAAGCCGGACAGTTTGTTAGTTCTCTACGGTTAAAATTTCGCCCATCGACAAAACGGCTTCGCCCTGGCTTAATCCTGTGGTAAAAGACTGAAAACAATAATCCGGATACGAACATGCCAAACGACGAAGTTCTGCATTCCCTGATGACCGACCTCGAGTCCGACCGTACCGAACGGACCAGCGTGAGGGGCGCGCACGTCGAAGCCGTGCGGATGTGCTATCGCGAATTCAACGAATTGGCTCGGCAAATCGCGGGACAACTGGGAATCGCATCGGAACAATTGAGCAGGACGTTCACTGCAACGAAGTGAGCCATCGATTTTCTTACTCGCTGCCGGGCACACGCCAATTCCGCCGCAACTTCCGTGAACCACGTTTATATCAATCATTAATGACCCCTGATATTCGCATACACCGTCGCGACATCGCCACGACTCGACCCGCCCGCCTTGAAGGATTCGCGTGAGCCGGGGGCGACCACTGTATGCGAAGGTGCTCGTCGGAGTGGCCCTCGGCGCGGTGTTCGGCGTTGTGTTCGGCACCGGGGAGTATTTTTTCGGCGTCAGGAACGAACATCTGGGTCAGATGGGTATGCTCGTGGTGCGTGTGCTCAAGGCTCTCGCGACGCCGCTGATTTTTTTCGCGATCCTCGACGGATTCATCCACACCGACCTTGCCGGGCGGCACTTCGCGCGGCTGATCCTGATTTGTCTGGTCAACGTAAGCGTGGCGATGGCCATCGGTCTCGCACTGATGAACGGATTTCAGCCGGGCGCGGTCTGGAGCGGCGAGCTATCCGTGATGACGCAGGACCTGCAAAAGCATACTTCCGGTTCCGGGTTGTCGCCAGCGAAGGCGCCCGACGCAACTTTGAATCCGCTGGCCAATTTGTCCGCGTATCTGCCGAAGAGCCTGATCGAGCCGTTTTTGGACAACAATGTGATCAGCATCGTCCTGCTTGCATTGCTTGGCGGCTGCGCGCTGCGCACGGTGCGGCGCAGACCAATGGCGGAAGAGGATGCGGCCGGGATTCAAACCATCGAACGCGCAATCACGTCGATCTATCAATTGCTCCTGCAAATGCTGGAATGGATCATTCAGGCCGTGCCGTTTGCCGTGTTCGGCGTGGTGGCTCAGGTTGTCGGCAAAGCGGGTCTTGGCGTATTCAGCATCCTGGGGTTGTTTCTGGTCACCATCCTTGCGGGTCTCGCCATTCATGCGCTGATCTATTATCCGCTGGCGGCTTGGCTGGTCGGCGGGAAGAAACCCGGCGTTTACCTGCGTCAGGGGGCGGATGCGATCATCACCGGCTTATCCACGAACAGCAGCTTGGCGACGGTACCCGTCACGCTGCGCTGCCTGACCGAGAAAATGGGCGTTTCGGAACGCTCGGCGCGGCTTGCCGCCTGTGTGGGAACCAATCTGAATAATGACGGCATTACCCTCTATGAAGCCATGACCGTCCTTTTCCTGGCCCAGGCCGCGGGCTTCACGCTGGATTTGCCGCAGCAGGCGATCGTGGTGCTGGCTTCGATCATGGCCGGAGCCGGAATAGCGGGAATTCCCGAGGCTGGGTTGATCGTGCTGCCTTTGGTGCTTGGCGCCGTCGGTCTGCCGGAAGCGCTGATCGCGGCGGCCATTCCGTTGATTCTGCCGGTTGACTGGATCATCGCTCGCTGCCGCTCGATGGTAAACGTGATGAGCGATATGCTCGTGGCGATTCTGCTGGACCGGGACCGGAAGTAGTCCGCGGACTGCTCGGGATCCTGAAGCCAAACTTTCCAGGGATGCGTTTGCGGGCCGGACCGGGTTTACGCGGCCAACGGACGAATCGGGTCCTTCCGATGGCCATTTGCACCCATTCACCCCGCTCACGGCTGGATCGATCTGCGGTATTTACCTTGGACCTTCCCGCTATTTGTTTGACAACTTCGGAGAGTCGTAGTAGCGTTTCGCGGTGCTGAACGTGGGTTCATTTTTTCTGCAACCGGCTTTGCCGGTTTACACCGGAAAGTCGTTCGAAAGTCGATTTTGGACCCGCGGCCGGAGAAACGATTCACGCAGACTTTTTCAACGGTGGCCTCTGAATTCGAGGCTCGGGACAGGACACAATTTGGATAGCGCAGGGGAAAGGACCGATGAATGCTTTGGAATCGAAGACCACAGGTACCAGCGATTGCAGGCCCGACCTGGAACAGGGTCCGGGAGAAGGAATTTTTGAGATCGGGCTCGTTCTCGCCGGAGCCGTCTCCGCCGGCGCCTATACCGCCGGGGTGGTTGATTATCTGGTCGAGGCGCTGGATAATTTCGCGGCGGCCCAGCGGCAGGAACGGGAAAAATTCGGCGACGACTATTCCCGATGGACCGTGCCTCCGCATCAGGTCAAACTAAAAGTCATTACCGGCGCATCGGCAGGCGCAATCACGGGAGCGATTACGCTATCGGCGCTTCGTTATCCGTTTCCCCATCTCCGGCGCAATGAAATCGAGAACCTCGCGGCCGACGCCGGGTCCGGCAATCCGCTTTTTGACTCCTGGGTCAGCGACATCGATATCCGCTATCTGCTGCAGGTCGACGACCTCGCGGGCAACAATCAGATGCGGCCGCCGGTCATGTCGCTGCTCGATTCGAGCCGTCTTGATGAAGTCCGCAGCAAAGCCATCGCATTTCGCGCCGATCGGGAAATTGACCGGCCCTGGGTGAGGAATCCGTTGCGCGCGATTTTGACCGTTGCGAATCTGCGCGGCGTTCCCTATCGGGAAATATTCGAAGGGACCATGAAACTGGATTACGAGATGTCGGCTCATTCCGACCAGATGCGTTTCGCGTTGACCGGATTGGGCGTCAGCCCTCCGGCCCCGATCTGCGCGGACGAATTCACGTTATCGTTCCCGAAAGGCGATACCAGCCGCGTGGATAATCCATGGCATACGCTGGGACTTACGGCGATAGCTTCAGCGGCCTTTCCGGTCGGTCTCAGCCCGAGGGCCCTGAGTCGTCCGCGGGACCAATACGATTATCGGAAGGTGCTGGTGCCCGGCGATGACCCCGGCAAATTGAGGCTCGAACGGATCGTACCGGCCTGGAGTGAGCAGACGCTCGGTGAACCCACTTATGACTTTGTCTGCGTCGACGGCGGCACAATGGACAACGAACCCCTGGAATTGGCCCGACGGGTGCTGGCCGGACCGCTCGGGCGGAATCCACGCAATGGGGCGGAGGCCGTCCGCGCCACCATCCTTGTCGACCCCTTTCCGAACATCGCGCACACTGAACGCCGCGACTTGGGCGATTACGATATCGTGAATTCGTTGTTTGGTTTGCTGAGCGCCTGGAAGGAGCAATCCCGTTTCAAACCCGAGGACATCGCACTCGCGAAAGACGAGAATGTCTACAGCCGCTTCGCGATCACCCCATTCGGCGGAGGACCCGGTGGCAACAGCGATGGATCCGCCGCGATCGCGAGTGGAGCCCTGGACGGATTTTCCGGTTTTCTGTCGGTCGATTACCGGCGGCACGACTACCTCCTGGGCCGCAAGAACTGCCAGGATTTCTTAAAAAAGGTTTTTTCTCTTCCGAAAGACAATAAGGTATTCGTAAACTGGTCGGAGTCGGAGACCTTGAAAAATACTGATGATCCGAATTTGATCCACAACGGGGAAGGCCTGATCATTCCTCTTTACGGGAGTTCCCGGGCAGAAGAACAAATGCTACCCTGGCCCAGGAGCCGCTTCAATCCGGAGTCCATTAACGACGCCGTCGAGCGCAGGCTCGATGCGATATTCGACTCGATCAACGCAAACTATTTGGCGACTCCCGACGGCATGGGTAATCTGCTTCGCAGGTTGATTACTCCGGTGCGGCAAGGTCTTATCGGATTGGGGTGGCGGACTCTGATCAAACCAAAGGTGATGAATTACCTGAAAACCAAAATCGCCGGTGCGCTGATGGAGCAGCAACTGATTTGAGCAGCGTGAAAGAATATGACTCAGATTGTGCACGGTTGATACCGCCGGCGGATCCGATAGCGAAACGACGATGCGTTGGATGAAGAAGATCTCTGAGGATTCCGGTAAAGCGAACCGGCAATTTAACGCTCCGGTAGGTTGGCTGTTGGGCCGACAGTTAGTGGCCGGGCTCAAGTTCATCGCAGTTTACAGTCTGTTTGGACCAAAATTGGATTCGAAAGACTGGATGAGCGCGGAGCCGATCAAAGTGCACGAGCACGAATCGGAAGACGGCGAATTTTGGTTCGATTATATTGCCGATTCCGGCGACGGGCAAAAAGCGGTCTACAACATCGCCTATCTTTGCCAGGGCGACCTCTGGTTGCGCAAGGCCGACGGCAAACAGCGTGTGGAACTCAAGCCATCCGCGGACGCCAGCCGGCTTCCGCGCGGCCGCTTCCTGTTCGTAGGCGGCGATGCGGCCTATCATATTTCCGATTATGAGACCTTGTCCGGACGATTCCGGGATCCATTCAATTGGGCGTTCGAGAGCCGGACGAAGAATGACGGGGCTCCCCCCGATCAGCGATCGATTTATGCAATTCCCGCGAATCACGACTATTACGATGCGATCGATGGTTTCAACCGGCAGTTCCGAAAACCGCTCATAAGTTCGGATTCCGACCTGGGGCCGCAACTCCAGCTCGACGGGTTTTGCCGGGCCCAGGATGCGAGTTACGTTGCGCTGAAACTCCCGTTCGATTGGTGGTTTTGGGGGCTTGACACGCAAGCGGGAGCGATCGATTTTCGTCAGAAGACCTTCTTCCGCAGCCTCTTTAGTTCGGATTCGAATTCTCGCGGGACGCCCGATGACAGCAACTACCAGCCACCGAATAAACTGATCGTCGCGACGCCTGAACCTTCGACTGCGTACCGGCGCTGGATCGATGATCAGGCCGAACTCGTAAAAACGTTCGAATCACTGGAACTCGATCGCGCGTTTCTGCTATGCAACGACGGCAAACTCCCGGAAGGTCATTGCCGGCTCGATATATCGGGGGACATGCACCATTACGCCCGCTATTGGGGCAGCGACGCCGACGGCGAAAGGACCGCTCAAAGCAGGGAAAATTATGCCTCGGTGATAGCCGGCGGCGGAGGGGCTTTCCTGCATCCGACCCACACGCATGGCGACGGGATCACCGAATCCCGTTTGTATCCCGATATCGTGCAGTCCATTGGTTTGTTCGTGAGCCGTCTGCTGAATCCGTGGAATATTGCGCGCGGCGGATACATTTGGGCCGTGGGCGGCCTGTTGTCGCTGCTGTTATATTTTGCCGGAAGCATTCCCGACAGCACCTGGTCGCTGGTTCCGATCGTCGCCGACGATGCGCGGCCGCTCAGTCAGCAAGACGGGACATTCGTCACTTCGATTTTGGCTGCACTTCAGAAGGATTTGTCGGTGCCTGAACTGAAGCAGGGCGCGAGGACAATCAGCAATTTCCCGTACATTCCGGATCTGTTGATTGCGATAGCGGTCATCGGCGGCTTCGCCTATTGGGCCGTTCGGTGCGCACGTCGGAAAGCCGGGCTCCGGATCGAAACCAAGGAATGGAATATCCTGAAAGCTTGCCTCGGTCTGGCCGGCTTGATCGCGATCGCGCTCGTAATCACGTTGATCTTGACGCCGAAGGAATCCATCCCGCACCCGTTGCTCGCGAGCTTTCTCGGAGTCTCATTTATCGTCGGCGGTATTCTCGCGATCGTCTTGACGCGCCTTTACATCAACCTGGTTTTCGTGCGATTCAAGTCGTTATCGGATCCGGGCGGCGCTCAGGATTCGTCCCGGCAATTCAGCATCCGTTACTGGATCGAGCAGTTTATATTTTGGGATTACCTGCCCTCGTGGATCTTGATGATCAGCGCGATTTTCAACGTATTATTCGGATTATGGCGATACGGGGTTTACAAGGCGGCGGTGACTTTTTCGGACAGCGTGTTCATCGTGGTGCTCGCTTTGGTGATTTTCGGATTGATCGCCTATGCCGCCGGAATCGGTGGGATAGGCCTGGAGCGCCGCGCCAGGATCATGATCCTTTTGATTGGATTCTGGCATTTGGTTCTGCAGCTATTTTCTTCAGTGCTGTTGGTGGCCCATCACGATGCGCCGACAATAGCGTTTGCGCTCGTAACGCTAACCGCCGCAACCGTGGGGATAGGCTTCCTGGTGCCCCACATGATGGACAGATACCCGAAATTCAAGGATCAGCAAGTGATCGCCGCTTTTCTGCTGGTCAGCTGGCTCGCGATTGGCAGCGGTGAGTTGTTCTTTGCATTGGCCGGAAATGCCGCGGCCGAAGTCAGCGCCGGCCGAATGGCCGCGGCGTTTTTGACCGGTTCGATGCTCAGTTGTGTATGGTTCGGCTGGTACCTTGCGGTCGCGAGTACCTACCGCGGGCATTACAACGAAACCGGCGGCGGCGCGCGATCGGACCGCTACCGGCATATAGTCCGCTTCAAACTGGAAGCGGATAGATTGACCGGCCACGTGATCGGAATCAATCAGCCGGTATCCGATTTCGACCCGGAAAATCTACCGACCTTTGATCTGGTCGATGTTTTTTCTATCGCGGTTAACAATAAGAAATAGACTCTCCCAGTGTCTGATGAATTCGACTATCGCAACCGGAATTTTTCCAGATCAACGGTCGCGTTTGAACGAGACCTACAGGATATCCTCCCAATCGGACCGGAACCTGGTTGCGGCTCAAGTAAAGTCGTGAAATTGTTCCGGTTCGAATCGGGCCTTCCAGCCGTGTTCGCATTCCCAAAACCCCGCGAGGCGCGGGCAACCGCGGGCGTCTTATAATGGTCGAAGCGGGCGCCCCGAATTATGATATCCTTTTCGCCCCCGCAAGCCCTGACGCTTGAATCTTTGGACCGTTCCGATTTCGAGTTAGACACAGAATGCAAGAGCTCAATCCCATTTTCAATAAAATCGATGATCTCCAGGGCCGTTGTGAGGCTCTGAGGGGGTATCTTTGACTTCGAAACCAAGCAAGAGCGTCTGGTGGAAGTCTTGCGGGAACTCGAGGATCCCAAACTCTGGGAGAACCCCGCACATGCGCAGGCACTGGGCCGCGAACGCGGACAACTGGAAGAGGTCGTAAACACCATCGAGGAGATGGATCGGTCGTTGGCGGACAGCCAGGAATTGCTCGAAATGGCCGCCGAAGAAGACGACGAAGAAACCGTGGGCACGATCGTACGGGACCTGAAAGCGTTTGAGTCACGAGTTGCGCGGCTTGAGTTCCGCCGGATGTTCTCGGGGGAAATGGATCCGAATAACGCCTTTGTCGATATTCAGGCCGGCTCCGGCGGCACCGAGGCGCAGGATTGGGCGGAAATGCTGCTGCGGATGTATTTACGCTGGGGCGAACGGAAAGGTTTCAAGACCGAATTGATCGAGGTTTCCGACGGCGAGGTCGCGGGCATCAAAAGCGCCACGATCAAGTTCGACGGGCCCTATGCGTTCGGCTGGCTGCGCACCGAAACCGGCGTCCACAGACTGGTGCGCAAATCGCCTTTCGATTCGGGTAATCGCCGCCACACTTCATTCGCGGCCGTGTTCTGCTCGCCCGAGGTGGATGACGATATCGACATCGAAATCAACCCGGCCGACCTCCGGATCGACGTCTATCGCGCGAGCGGCGCGGGTGGCCAGCATGTGAACCGGACCGAATCGGCGGTGCGGATTACCCACCTGCCGACCAACGTGGTCGTGCAGTGCCAGAACGACCGTTCGCAGCATAAAAACAAGGCCACCGCGATGAAGCAATTGAAGGCGAAATTATACGAACTGGAATTGCTCAAGCGGAGCGCGGAACAGCAACAACTGGAACAGACCAAGTCGGATATCGGCTGGGGCAGCCAGATTCGTTCCTATGTGCTGGATCAATCGCGAATCAAGGACTTGCGCACCAGTGTCGAAACCGGCAATACGCAGGCGGTTCTGGACGGCAATCTGGATTTCTTCATCGAAGCCAGCCTGAAACAAGGGCTTTGAAATTCTGTTCACCACCAATTTTTAATCGATAGCATCTAAAAATGTCCGATCAGGAAGAACAGGAACAGATCCGCCAGCGACGCAGCAAACTCGATGCCGCGCGCGAAAATGGCCAGGCCTTTCCAACGGATTTTCGGCGCAACGTGGTCGCCGGGGAATTGCACGCGAAATACGAGGACAAGGACCACGCAACGCTCGAGGCGCATGCGGTGAGGGTCAAGGTCGCGGGCAGGATGATGACCCGGCGGATCATGGGTAGGGCGAGCTTCTGCCATCTTCAGGACATGTCCGACAAGATTCAGCTTTACGTGACCCGGGACAATCTGCCCGGAGGCTGTTACAACCAGGAATTCAAGAAATGGGACATCGGCGATATCATCGGCGCGGAAGGTGTACTGTTCCGCACCCAGACCGGTGAACTCAGCATCAAGGTCGATGCGATCCGGCTGCTGGCCAAAGCGCTGCGCCCGCTGCCCGAAAAGTTTCATGGCCTCGCGGATCAGGAGATCCGGTACCGGCAGCGTTACCTGGACTTGATCATGAACGAAACGGTGCGGGAAACCTTCCGCATGCGCTCGAGAATCGTGCATTACATCCGACAGTTCCTGACCGCGAGAGACTTTCTGGAAGTGGAAACCCCGATGATGCAGGCGATCCCGGGCGGCGCCACGGCACGGCCATTCGAAACCTATCACAACGCGCTCGACATGGGGTTGTATCTGCGCATCGCACCCGAGCTGTACCTGAAAAGGCTCGTGGTCGGCGGCTTTGAAAAGGTCTTCGAAATCAACCGCAATTTCCGCAATGAAGGATTGTCGGCCCGGCACAATCCCGAATTTACGATGCTGGAATTCTATCAGGCCTATACCGAGTACACGGATCTGATGGATCTGACTGAGACCATGCTGCGCGGCCTCGCCGAAGAGGTCACGGGCGGTACGGACATCCGTTATCAGGGCGAGCGGTATGATTTCGCGAGCCCGTTTCGACGCATGACGGTGCTGGAATCGATTCTCCAATTTAATCCGGGTCTCGAAATCAAGGCCCTGGGGTCACGTGATTCAGCCTGCCGCGCCGCGCGGAATCTGGGTATTTCGATTCTGGACAGTTACGGGCTCGGCAAGATTCAGGTCGAGATCTTCGAGAAAACGGTCGAGAACCGGTTACTCGAACCCACTTTCATCACCGAGTACCCGGTCGAGGTTTCGCCGCTCGCAAGGCGTAACGACCATGATCCGGAAGTCACCGACCGCTTCGAATTCTTTGTCGGCGGGCGTGAAATCGCGAACGGTTTTACCGAGCTGAACGATCCCGAGGACCAGGCGGAACGGTTTCGCAAACAGGTCGTGGACAAGGAAGCCGGCGATCAGGAAGCGATGCATTATGACGAGGACTACATCATCGCGCTCGAGCACGGTATGCCGCCGACCGCGGGGGAGGGCGTCGGGATCGACCGGCTCGTCATGCTGTTTACCGATTCGCCGTCGATCCGCGATGTATTGTTGTTTCCGCATATGCGTTCAAAACCCTGAGGATTTCCGGATAGACCGGGCAGGGTAGACGTACCGGCAAAGGAGGAGCATGATTCGCAGTGCAGGGATGCGCCGCGAATCGCATTCGGGGTTGGCGGCCGTTGAGAAATCCAGGATGGATTTATTCAGCGTTCCTTAGGGAAGCGCTGATTAATTCAGAGCTTTCCGCGGTGCAGGGACGCGCCGCCAAAATCGGACGCTGCAAGCGTTTGATTTTGTGAGTCAACCCCAAATCGCATTCGGGGTTGGCGGCCGTTGAGAAATCCAGGATGGATTTATTCAGCGTTCCTTAGAACGTACTGCCGTTCCATCCCCAAAACTTGCGCGGGACCGCCATGAATTCGATATAGATGCGGTCGCGCGCGATACCGAGTTCGGTCTCGATCAGGGTGCAGATCGTCTGCGACAGCTCACGTGTTTGGGTTTCCGCCAAACCGATGCTTTTCAGTTCGACGTAGGCGCAAGGGGCGGGCGTGCCGGAAAAGATCATGTGGCGATTGATCGACAGATCGGCCATCACGTACCGCTCGGGTTTGCTCAACGCGTCGGCGATCCTGGACGAGGCTTGCTCCAGAATATGCTTGACTGCTATTTCGTCGATCGGCTGATTGGTCTTGATTTTGAGATATGGCATTGCTTAGCTGGATGATGAATGCAAATGATTTTCCTGGCGACAGAGTATCATTGGACCAGAAATTCGGTAAAGAAAAGATCGGTAAGACCGTTGCTGCTCGCGTATTTATCCAGGGTCGTACGGGTTTCCTGCAAAGCCTTTCGCCGAAAGTCTTCACGCTGCTCTGCAGTCCCGAGTCGGTCGGCGGAATATTCGCTGATCAACATGATGAATGAGTGCCGCAATGCGGGTAAATGAACTTTGATTTTTTCCGCGGATTCCTTGCCCTCGACCAGCAATTGAATATCGGCTCGCAGAAAACTTCTCCGGTTCCCCTGCAAATTCACGACGAAATGCGGTTGCATGGGGATATATTCAAGCACGGGGCCCGTTTCGGGATTTTCGGCGAACGCGGAAAAGCACAATAACGAAGCGAGCAGGAACGTCAGTAATTGATTTTTCAATCTGATTTCTCCTTGATACACCCTAGGTTTCAGGGATTGGAAACAGAACTTCGAGAGTCGATGCGGTTGTCGATCGATTCACGGTCGATACCCTTGCACTTGCCGAAATTGTATTAAAACTGACAAAATCGCCGGTCACAATTGCGTACGGGCCAACGGTACGGAAGGCAAGTTTCGAGTCTAAAAGAATTATAGATTCATTTTTCGCCAATGATCGTGGATGAGTTCCAATGGTTAAGACACTGCCTGCCGGTCCCCTGATGCTCGATCTTCAGGGCTTGTCCGTGGCTCCCGGGGAAATTCACAAACTCCGGCACCCCGGAGCCGGCGGCGTAATATTGTTTTCGCGTAATTTCGAATCGCCGGAACAGGCCGGTGACCTGGTCCGGGAGATCCGAGGTATTCGCGGGTCTGGGTTCTTGCTTGCGGTCGATCAGGAAGGCGGAAGGGTACAGCGATTCCGCAACGGATTCACTCGTCTGCCCGCGGCCTGCCGTTACGCCGAGACGAATCCGCATGATCGCGATGCGGCTCTGCGGTTGGCCGAATCCGCGGGTTGGCTGATGGCGGCGGAGTTGCTGGCCATCGGAGTGGATTTCAGCTTTGCGCCGGTTCTGGATGTGGACTGTGGAATCAGCTCGGTGATCGGTGATCGCGCGTTTGCCGCACATCCGGAACGGGTCGCCGATTTCGCGTCGGCTTTCCGGCGGGGCATGCATACAGCCGGAATGTCCGCGGTCGGCAAACATTTTCCGGGGCACGGCGGCGTCGCGCTCGATTCCCATCTGGCCCTGCCGGAGGACGACCGCGATATTGACGAATTGGCCGGACGGGATTTGGTCCCCTTCCGGCGGCTGATCCGCGAGGGGCTGGAAGGCGTCATGCCGGCTCATGTGGTGTATCGCCGGATCGACGAAACCTCCGCAGGCTTCTCCGCATACTGGATCGGGAAAGTTCTGCGCGGCGATCTCGGATTCGACGGTGTGGTGTTCAGTGACGACCTGAGCATGTCGGGCGCGGGATACGCCGGGTCTTATGGCGACAGGGTCAAGGCTGCACTGGCGGCCGGTTGCGATATGGTCCTGATCTGTAACCAGCCGGACGCCGCCGAAAGCGTTCTGGATCTCGCCGTAGCGCACGGATCCCCCGTGAGCGGGCGCCGGCTGCCGAAGATGTGCGGACGTCCCGCATTCGATGTCGCCGGTCTGAAAAAATCGGCGCGATGGCGGTCCGCGATGCAATCGCTGCAAAAAATGGACGAGCATTAAAATGGGCTTGCTAGAAGAAATCAACCTAGTCCGCGCCGAGGCGGACCTGCTTTTTCCGGAACGCGATGTGGACCAGGCTTTTGACCGGATGGCAGCGGCCATCACGGAAAAACTTAAGGCCAGTAACCCGATCGTGATCTGCGTGTTGACCGGAGGCATTCATCCGGCCGCGAAGCTGACGCAGCGGCTGGACTTTCCATTGACCCAGGATGTGATCCATGCCAGCCGTTACCAGGAAGAAACGATCGGCGGCGAGGTGGAATGGATCTGTCGTCCACGTTCTTCTCTGAAGGACCGGACCGTGCTGATCGTCGATGATATCCTGGACGAGGGGTTGACCCTGAAAGCGATCGATCGATTTTGCAACGGGCAGCGCGCCGCCGCGGTGTACAGCGCGGTTCTGGTCGAAAAAATGCTGGGTCATCAAAAACCCTACCGGGCGGATTTTGTCGGGCTTCAAGCGGAAAACCGGTATTTGTTCGGTTGCGGCATGGATTACAAGGGCTACTGGCGTAACCTTCCGGGTATTTATGCCTGCAAGGGACCGTGAGGGCGATGCTCGCGATTATCGGGGGTTCCGGACTGGGCCGCTTTGAAGGGCTGGAAATCGAGAAGCGGAAACGCGTGGCCACCGAATACGGCGCGCCCTCCGCAAGGTTGAGCTTCGGCCGCTACCATGGGCGCCAAATCGTGTTTCTGGCCCGGCATGGCGCTGATCATTCCATTCCGCCCCATCAAATCAATTACCGCGCGAACATCCGCGCGCTACAATCGACCGGCGTGACCTCTATTGTGTCGGTCGCCGCGGTGGGCGGTATCCGGGCGGACCTGCCGCCCGCAAGGATCGCGGTGCCGGATCAGTTGATCGATTATACGCACGGCCGGAAAAGCACTTTTTTCGAGAACTCCGGAACCCCGGTGACCCATATCGATTTTACCTGGCCCTACAGCAAGCGATTGATTGAGCGCCTGGAACGGGCCGCGGCTCTCGCGGACCTGGATGTCGCGGTCGGCGGGACCTACGGCTGCACGCAGGGGCCCCGGCTCGAAACCGTGGCCGAAATCCTGCGCCTGGAACGGGACGGCTGTGACATGGTCGGAATGACCGGAATGCCCGAGGCGGCGCTCGCGCGCGAAGCCGGGATCGAATACGCCTGCTGCGCGGTGATGGCCAACTGGGCGGCGGGGAAAAGCAATTCGGAGATCACGATGGCAGAAATTGAAGCGAATCTCGCCAATGGTCTAAAAGACGTCGGGCGTCTGTTGGAAAAGCTGGTCGGCCTGTTCGATTGGCCGGTATAAACGACTCCGCTCCGACGGCTTTTTGAGAGTCCTAACTAAATATAGATAGGAAGGCCACCTGATAATTGGTGAAGGTTTCGGATTATCGTGGAGGTGATGGTAAAGTCGAAGGGAGAGATCCACCATTTCTTTGCATTTGGAGACGACCTTTGTGCGGCGTCGGAAGCGGGCCAGAAAATGCCGGATATTG
>JBGTCG010000067.1:0-8024 GCA_041748915.1 Methylococcales bacterium | reverse complement strand
TCTAAATACCTTGACCACCGCCCGTTGTCAAGCGGTAACTTCCCAAATTTACCAATCAAAATTTTATGAGCCGGGCTCGTCCAACAAACGGCTTAGATTGTGGCTCGTTTCACTCGCACAATCTAACCTTATTCGTTAGGCGGGAAATCATACCCAAACCCGAGTCGCCTCAAACTCCCTCCAAAAAAAGGGTGGCGTCCCCTTTATACCGTGGATTTTCGCCTCACGGATCCCGCGCTGAATGCCGTGGCAGATTTCATCTGTCGCGGTGGTTTGCTCGTTTCAGGTCCGAATTGAACAACTGGTCTTCGGAGATTCGACCGCTTTCCCGGTGACCTGCGTGGAGAATTTGATTTAAAATGGGGTTTTTGGCGACCGGCTCGTAGCAATCAGAGAATGGAACAGAGAAACGTATTTGGCGATCGTATTGAAGAATGTTCATGCAGACCGCTTACCGGATTCACGCGCACCGGGAGTTGTGACTCCGGTCCAGAGGACTTTGGATCGCATACAGTGTGCGTCCAGGTCACTCAAGCTTTTCTCGAATTCAGCCGCTTCCGCGGGAATGATTTAAGCACGCCCATACCCGAGCATGGTTTTCCGGGGCTTAAGAATGGAGACAAATGGTGTCTGTGCGCCTCGCGGTGGCAGGAAGCCTTCCGATTCGGCGCGGCTCCGCGGGTATTTCTGCGCTCGACCAATCTGCTCGCACTGAAGACCATTTCCCTGGAAGATCTGAAAAAATACGCGGTCGACTTGTGTTGATTTTTAACTACCAAGGGGCCGTGCCGCGCGCAAAGAATCCGCGGTTGCGCCATCGTGATCTGTAAGTCCTCTCGCCAAATACCATCGAAGGGCGGAGTGCGTGTGGATTATTTTGACGAGGGTTGATCCTTTCGGCACAATGCGCCTGAAACGGCAGAGCCTTTTTGACTGCTCCGGCCAGACCAATCCGGGCGGTTGGCGAATTCCTTTAAGGAGGGCGGCGGTCGTCCCGAATCGGGCGGATTCCACTTCCAGATTTGTCAGGAATCGATCTGAAAGGATCTTCGCGCCGGCATTCTTGAAGGTCCGGGGTACGCGCAAACACGAACGAAGGTAATCTGATGATTGAACAAAATACTCGGGATCCTGACGGCGGCACGCCTCGCGTAACCGGCACCGCCTGGGAACACGAACTAATCGAAAAACTTGTTTTGGCCTCGGTTGTGGAACAGCGCAGGGCCCGTCGCTGGGGAATTTTCTTTAAGTCGTTGTTGTTTCTCTATCTGCTGGCAGTATCCATCGCCGCGTATTTTCCGCTTTCGGACCGGTCGTTTTCAACCGGCGGCAAACACACCGCGGTGGTTGATATCAGCGGGATCATATTCGACGGGACCAAGGCCGATGCCGAGGCCGTTATCAAGGGGCTGCGCGCGGCGGTTAAGGATGAAAACACCCAAGGTCTCATCGTACAGATCAACAGCCCCGGAGGAAGCGCGGTTCAGGCGGATTATATTTTTAAAGAAATCAAACGTCTGAAAAAGGAAAATCCAGACCTGCCGATTCACGCGGTAGTCACCGATCTCTGCGCATCGGGCGGATATTATGTCGCCTCGGCAGCCGACAAAATATTTGTAAATCCCTCCAGTTTAATCGGTTCGATCGGGGTCATCATGAACGGCTTCGGCTTTGTCTCAACCTTGGAAAAACTCGGAGTGGAACGCCGTTTGGTCGTCGCGGGGGACCACAAGGCGTTTATGGATCCTTTTTCTCAGGTCAACGAATCCGAGAGAGCCCATGTTCAGGGTCTGTTAAAGGATGTCCACGCACATTTTATCGAAGCCGTCAGGGATGGGCGGGGCGACCGGTTAAAAAATGATCCCAATTTATTTTCCGGCCTGGTTTGGACCGGCGAACAGAGCATCGATTTGGGCCTCGCCGATGGGGAGGGCGACATTCGCTCGGTTGCCAAGGATGTAATCGGCGCCGAGAACATCGTAAATTTCACGCCCGAGGAAAACGTGTTCGACTATTTATCACATCAAGTCGGCGTTGTCATGGGGCAGGTCCTCGACGAAGCCGTGGCGCCCAGAATCAGATTCTGAGTCTTTGGGTCCGAAGTCCGGCCGATCGAGGTGGCAGTCCCGGAACCGAAGTTAACATCCGGCAATTCTTCGATCATCTAAGGCGTCTATGAAATCTAAAATAATAAAGGCGTGCTTGATCATGGCCGGGCTGATCACTACCAATCCGGTACTCGCGGATTTCCGGCCGGGGAGTCTGGCCGTCGCGGTTATCGGTATCGAGCAGGCCGCGCGAATGGTCCGCGGACGCGAAGGCGGCAGAATATTGGGCGCTGAAACGCGAAACGTCAACGACCGAACCGTCCACATTATCAAAGTGCTCACGCCGGACGGGAAACGGGTCCGGTATATTCAGGTCGATGCGGAATCCGGCCAGATCATAGGCGGCCGCTAGCTTCGTTCCGGACGCAATGAAACCAGGACGAACGCGGAACCGATTATGCGGATATTGATTGTTGAAGATGAATCCACGCTGAGACGGCAGTTGGCGCAGTTTCTCGCGGGAAAGGGCTTCGCCGTCGATCAGGCGGAAAATGGCGCGGAAGGGTTTTATTGCGGAACGGAATTGCCGATCGATCTGGCTGTCATTGACCTCGGGTTGCCCGACTTTCCCGGAATGGAACTGATCCGCCGGCTGCGGAACACGAAACGTGAATTTCCAATCCTTATTTTGACCGCGAGGACCCGCTGGCAGGAAAAGGTTGAAGGCCTGGAGTCGGGCGCTGATGATTATCTCGTAAAACCATTTCATTTCGAAGAGCTGCTCGCGAGAATCAACGTGTTGATCCGCCGGTCGGCGGGCAAATCCCACCCAGTCATCAGCGCCGGTCCGATCGAAATGGATACGATGACTCAGGAGGTCCGGGTCGGCGGGGTCACGCTGGAGTTAACCGCCTATGAATACAAGGTGTTGGAATATCTAATGTTGCATCAGGGCAGTGTCGTATCGAAGACGGTCCTGACCGATCATATCTACGATCAGGATTTTGAACGCGACAGCAATGTGATTGAAGTGTTTATAAACCGGTTGCGCAAAAAGCTCGATCCCGACGGAAGTTTGCAACCGATCGAAACCCTGCGTGGACGAGGCTACCGCTTTCATTTGTGAGGTATTCTCTAACCTTCAGGCTCCTGGTGTCAGCCAGCATTGTGCTCGCGGCTTTTTTCGGAACTGCCGGACTGGTGCTGGAGAGCGCGTTCATCCGGGGCGCCGAGCAGGCTGCCCGGGAGCGGTTACAGGCCAGGATTTATGCGCTGCTTTCCGCGGCTAATATGAACGCAGCGGGCCATTTGAAGCTCCCTGCACATTTACCGGAACCCCGTTTTTCAACACCCGGATCGGGACTGTACGCCGCGGTGTTCAGCGTTAAAGGCCTTCGGGTTTGGCGATCGCGTTCTGCGATCGGAATCGGCTTGAAACCCGTGCAACGATTGAAACCAGGGCAGGCCGAATTCAGGACCAACGAATTCGGCCGATATGTGTTGTATTATCCGGTGGTCTGGGAAGACGAATCGGGCTTGACTCGAACCTATTTGTTCGTGGTCGCGGAAGATGCCGATGCAGTGGCAATGGAGATTTCCGGTTTCAGCGGTACGCTTTGGCGCTGGCTCGGAGGAATTGGCCTGATTCTAGTTATTGTTCAGGTTGCCGTGCTCGGGTGGAGTTTGCGTCCCTTGCGTTTTCTGACCACCGAAATTGAAGCGATTGAAGCCGGAGAGAAGGCAAGACTGACCGAAAACTATCCCAGGGAACTCCAGGGCGTCGCGGTGAATATCAATGCGCTATTGGATGCCGAACGTTCTCATCTGGACCGCTACCGCAAAACTTTGTCCAATCTCGCGCACAGCCTGAAAACACCGCTGGCTATACTGCGCGGCTGTTGTAACGAGCCGGATCTTGCGGTTTCCGCGAAAAACACCCTTGGTGAGCAGGTTTGCCGGATGGATCAATTGATTGAATACCAATTGCAGCGTGCGGCCGCCAGCGGAAAAAGTCATATGGCCCCTCCCCTTGCAATTGTGCCGGTGATCGAAAAACTGATTGATGCGCTTCGAAAAGTTTATGCGTCAAAGGCGCCCGATATCAATCTCCAGGTCGCCGCAGGTCTCCATTTCGCCTGTGAAGAGGGAGACCTCCTCGAGATTGCCGGTAATCTGGTCGATAATGCCTGTAAATGGTGCCGAGGGTCGGTCAGGGTTACGCTCGATTATCGGCCCGATCCGGCAGGATTGCATATTGTAGTCGAAGACGATGGGCCCGGAATTCCCGAAGATAAACTGGAGGAAGTACTGAGGCGCGGGGTTCGCGCCGATGAACAGACCCGAGGGCATGGAATCGGGCTGGCGGTCGTATCCGATCTGGTACGATTCTCGGGCGGCTGTCTGGAAGCCGCCATCAGCGAACTTGGCGGCCTCAAATGGAATGTCTGGCTGCCGCGAAGAGGGTTTGTTGACCCGTGGCCACCGCGCTCCCTGGACTAATCCAGGCGATTCGATTGGACAATCCCGGCTTTTTACGGCGCCGAGCGATCGGAACCTCCGGCCAGGCAATCCAAATTCGGCGACGAAAAGTGACCGATAAATCAATTGCCGGGAACGAAAATCAGATTACCTTCGGGGTCCACAAGCGGTACGTTGTGTTTTTTCAATATCTCCAAGATCTCCACGGATTTTTCCGAGATCAACGCATCGAGCTGTTCTTTTCGTTTGTTGTCATCGTGGCGGACACCCATTGCGATCGCGTAGTCGGATTTCATTCCAGGCGCCGGGATCATCGGCAGAAATGCATAGGCGCCGGGCGGGCTGTTGGAAATGATGTGTCCGGCCATGGGTCCCCAGAGGATTGCAACATCGATTAGACCGGCTTTAAAGTCCCGCTCCATCGTGGTTGCGGTGTTATTATCCGGGTCGCCGGTCATAAATTGATAAGGAACCCCTTGTTCCACGAAGCCGTTTTTGACGATCCACGCCGTGCCTGGGCCGCGGTCGAACATTGCGATCTTCAATTGATTTTTGCGTTCGGGGGGCAGCGATATTAGATCGGCGGGCTGTTTGATCTCATCCAGCCCGCGCCCCTTCGGATAAATCATCCCATAGATCGAGCGGTAATACGGTCGTGTCGTCAATGTCACTTCATACCCGGCCGGTACGCCCATCACCACGTCGCACTTGTAAATATCCTGTTTCGGTAACTTTGCTTTCAGAGTATTGCGGATGAAACCGATGCGTTGCGGAAACCAGGTGTACTTAACGGATTGGCCTAGTTCCATTGCAAACATCGCCGCGATCTGATTTTCGAATCCTTCGAGCTTTTGGGTCGAGAAAGGCGGGTTTTTGGGGTCTGCGCAAACCCGGAAAGGTTCTTCCGCTTGCGCCGGCGGGATTGCGAGAAGGAGAGTATATAAACCCCAGGCAACAAGCGAGTTGCGGTATCGGGTATTCACGTAATCAGGCATCTCCGCGTTCCTGTAGTGGACGATAGATAGCTTTTCGAATTCCAGATTGTTTGGAGGTTGCATTCTATGATTCGACAAGTCTGGCATAAAAACAACGCCCCGCCCGGCGGATTTCCGGGAGGGGCGTTATGGATCCAGCCGCCGCAGGCCTAATCAGTCCGGCAGCGCGAACACAGAAAATACACCGCCTAACTGGGTGTAGTTGCTGAGGCTTTTGTAAGCCCCGACAGCGCCCAGACCTTCGGTGTCACCCTCAAGACCCGCCGCCATGCCGATACCGGCCCAGCCGCCGAGCCCTGAGAGCACGCCGATGTATTGCTTGCCCTTGTATTCCCAGGTGTTCACGTTGCCGATGATGCCGGATGGAGTTTTGAATTTGTAAAGCTCGTTACCGGTTTTCGCATCAACCGCTTTCAGATAGCCTTCGAGTGTCCCGTAGAAAACCACATCGCCTGCGGTCGCAAGAACGCCGGACCAGACCGAGAAACGTTCGGGATTAGACCATTTGATCGTTCCGGTGGTGGCGTCCCAGGCGGTGAATTGCCCGAGGTTGGTCGAACCGTCTTTCTCGCCGGTCAGCGCATTGCGGCCAGCGGGGAACATGCTCAGGGTTGCTCCCACATACGGCTGGCCCGCGGTGTATTCAACTTCGAATGGCTCATAGTCCATGCAGACATGGTTGCCGGGGATGTAGAACAGTTTGGTCCTTGGCGAGTACGCGACAGGCTGCTGATTTTTGCTGCCCAAGGCAGCGGGACAAACGTCTTTGGTGTTCACATCTTCACCGTTTTGTTCGGTGCTGTACTGGGCAACAACCTGGGGACGCCCTGTCTTCATGTCGACATGCGTAGCCCAGTTCACAGCCTTGTCGAATTTTTCAGCGACCAGGAGTTCACCGGTGACGCGGTCGAGTGTATAGCCGAAACCGTTCCGGTCGATATGAACAAGGGTCTTGCGCGGCTTATCGCCGATTTGCTGATCGACCAGCACCACTTCGTTGATGCCGTCATAATCCCACTCATCGTGCGGGGTCATCTGATACACCCATTTCACGGAGCCGGTGTCGACATCGCGGGCCCAAAGGCTCATGGACCACTTGTTATCGCCCGGACGTTGGGTGGCGTTCCAGGTGCTCGGGTTGCCGGAACCATAGTACATCAGATTGAGTTCAGGATCGTAGGCGTACCAGCCCCAGGTTGTTCCGCCACCGATTTTCCACTGCTCGCCCTTCCAGGTGCTCGTGCTGGAATCTTTGCCGACCGGTTTCAGCAGAGACGTGGTTTTGCTGGGATCGATCAGCGTATCCGCGTCGGGACCCATGCTGTAGCCCTTCCAGGCCAGAGTGCCGTCTTTGGCGTTATAAGCCGCGATAAATCCCCGCACCCCAAATTCGCCTCCCGAAATGCCGATCAATACCTTGTCCTTAACCGGGAACGGAGTGCTCGTGTTGGTCATGCCGAGCTTGGGGTCGCCGTTCTTGACGCTCCAGACTGGTTTGCCGGTTTTGGCATCCAATGCGACCAGAGTAGTATCGGCCTGCACCAAGTAAATCTTGCCATCGGCATAGGCCAAGCCGCGATTTACGGTGTCGCAGCACATAACAGGAATCGTTTCGTCGGCGTTCTGGGTTGGAACGTATGCCCAAATGATGCTTTGGTCTTCCTGATTCAGGGCGTAGACTTTGTTTGGAAACGGAGTGTGGATATAAATGACGTCGTCGATGACCAGGGGGCCGCCTTCGTGACCGCGCAGCACGCCGGTAGAAAATGTCCAGGCAACTTGAAGGTCATTGACGTTTTTACTGTTGATCTGATCGAGCGCGCTGAAGCGGGTCCCGGAATAATTACCGCCCCAGATGGGCCAGTTCTTCGGTTCCTTTGCCAGCGTTTCGATGCTTGGATTCGAGAGAGCGACTCCCGGCACGGCCAGCATGGATGCCACAGTTGACGCGATCAGCCAACCTTTTAACGGCTTCTTCATTTTTTCCTCCTCAGTCTTCTGTACGGAAACAGAATCCGATTATTGTTAAGAAATTATGTTCAGGTACTGCCAGGTATGATTTGCCAAGCGGAAAAGCTCCAAAAAAACGGAGTCGCTTTCCAGTCAACCGGGTATGCGTAAATTGAAGGATTTCGCCTCAAAAGTCAATAATTACAGAAGGGCTTTTTTAATGCGACCAATGTATTCTGACTGCCGACTGGCGGCCGCGATGGTGTCGCCGACGGCATGAACACCCGATTCGGGTGGCGGCGATTTCCTTTATCTCCCACGCCAATCTGCACGATCGACTGGCAAGCCGCATCGCCATTGACAATCCGCGGATGGTTCTGGTAACGAACATCGGCATCGAGCGACTTGGGTGTCAGGGCAATCGGGCTTAAATTCCGCCAATCACCCGAAGCAAATAATCGTTGTTCCACCCGGCCTTCAAGCGTTTAGTCTTGACGCCGACTTTCGAGGATTTTTCCTTCTTGATCAGGTTGACAGCGATATGGCGGATTAC
>JBGTCG010000066.1:0-22785 GCA_041748915.1 Methylococcales bacterium | reverse complement strand
GTTATCCCCGGCAGAACGCCGGGGCCTCATTGAAGCACCAACCCCATCGTTTTAAGTCCCAAAACCGACAAAGTTATCCCCGGCAGAACGCCGGGGCCTCATTGAAGCCTGTGATAGCCTCGAAGCGGCAGCAGGAACCTGATTTGTTATCCCCGGCAGAACGCCGGGGCCTCATTGAAGCAACTCGTCCGCGCCGGACGGGAATAGCGCCTGATTCAGGTTATCCCCGGCAGAACGCCGGGGCCTCATTGAAGCCAGTTCTTGCAGGCGGTCAAGATTGTCGAGGGCCTGTTATCCCCGGCAGAACGCCGGGGCCTCATTGAAGCCATTCCGTTCCGCGCCCGACCTTTCCCGTCCTCTCCGGTTATCCCCGGCAGAACGCCGGGGCCTCATTGAAGCCCGGAAAGATCGTGATCGTCCCGCCGCGGCCGACGTGCGTTATCCCCGGCAGAACGCCGGGGCCTCATTGAAGCCGCAAGAGTTTGCAGCGCGGCTGCAGTTCGGTGCTGTTATCCCCGGCAGAACGCCGGGGCCTCATTGAAGCTCGGCGTAATACTCCGGAAAATGCTTTCCGTGTTCATCGAGCATTTTGTTATCCCCGGCAGAACGCCGGGGCCTCATTGAAGCCGCGCACTGGCGTACCGATCGCGCATACCACGTTAGTTATCCCCGGCAGAACGCCGGGGCCTCATTGAAGCTACTGGTGGAGTTGGATGCCTCCTGCACACCATTGATGTTATCCCCGGCAGAACGCCGGGGCCTCATTGAAGCTGTCGGTATCCCGGCCTATAGCGCGCTGCACTATAAGGTTATCCCCGGCAGAACGCCGGGGCCTCATTGAAGCCTATAATTGGAGTCCAGAAACTGCCTTGGACAGCCATTCCGATCCCAAATAACAGCATATTTTCTTCACGAGGCAAAAACGGTCGCAAGGATCCCGAGGGAAACGCTGAATAAATCCATCCTGGATCTCTCAGCACTCGGCAACCCTGCCAATATGATTTGGAGTTGCCTAACAAAATCAGATGCTTACAGCGTCCGATTTTGGCAGTGCATCCCTACACTGCGGGAAGCTCTGATTAAATCAGAGCTTCCCTAAGCGAGTTCGATGGTCACCAACGGCCGGACTTAGTATCCGAAGGACCACTTGGTAAGTTAGAATCCTATGTGAATGATAATTGATCCAGTCACGGCAATGGATTGGGAAACCTTTCTCGCTAAAATATGCAGCGTTGATCTCGAAGCCGATGCAGATGGGAAAATTTTTGCGTTGGGCGCCGTTTATCGGGATCGGAAATTTCAACGCAAGGCTCCGTTTAATGTAAGGAAAATGCTCGCTGAACTCGACATCTTCGCGAGCGAGGCCGAATTCATACTGGGCCATAACATCAGTATCCATGATTTACCGTTATGCCGGGCGGTCGATCCACAGTTGAATCTTTTTGCCAAACCCGTGGTTGATACGCTGTTTCTATCACCGCTGGCCTTTCCGGAAAATCCCTACCATCGGCTGGTTAAAGAGTACAAACTGGTTCGCGACAGTCTTAACGATCCACTCACCGACGCGAAACTGGCTCTTTCACTGTTTCATGACCAGTGGCAGGCGTTACGGGAACAGCATGCCCGATCCAGATTATTGTCCTTTTATTATTACGCCTTTGCCCAGAATCCACTGTTTCAGGGATTGCAGCAGGCATTGTCAGCGATGGGCGCCGAGGCGTTGACAGCCCCGGCCGCCTTCAATCTGCTAAAAATATTGACACAGGACAAGGTATGTAAAACCGCTTTCAACCAAATGATTCTGACTTATCTGCCTGATCCACGATTGCGTCCCGCATTGGCCTACTGCCTCGCCTGGCTCAGGGTCGCGGACGGCAATTCCGTGTTGCCGCGATGGGTGCATCGGCAATTTCCCGCGGTCGGGCCGGCTCTGCGGCAGTTGCGCGATATTTCCTGCGAGTCGGCGAATTGCGTCTATTGCCGGCATACCCACAATCCGGCGCTTCAATTGCAGCGCTACTTCGGTTTCACGATGTTCAGGGCTCAATCTGAAAATTCGGCAGGGGGGAGCCTGCAGCAGAGGATCGTGCAGGCCGGAATGAGTGATAGCCCGATATTTGCCGTACTGCCCACGGGTGGCGGCAAATCGCTTTGCTATCAATTGCCGGCGTTGGTGCGTTATCAACGGCTCGGCGTATTGACGATCGTGATTTCACCGTTGCAGGCATTGATGAAAGACCAGGTGGACAATTTGCGCAACAAAACCGGCGCGCCGAACGCCGCGGCGCTGTATGGCATGCTGACCGCACCCGAGCGCGGCGAGGTGCTGAAAGCCATCGAAATGGGCGATATTGCGCTGCTGTATGTGTCGCCGGAACAGTTGCGCAACACGAGTTTTCGAAAGGCGATAGGGCATCGTGAAATCGGCTGCTGGGTATTCGACGAAGCGCATTGTTTATCCAAGTGGGGGCATGACTTCAGGCCGGATTATTTATACGCCGCGCGTTTTATCAAGGAATTCGCCGCAAAACAGCATGCCATGTTGCCACCGGTGCAATGTTTTACCGCAACCGCCAAACAGGATGTCAAGAAAGAGATTCTCGATTACTTCCGGGCCAATCTGGCGCAGGACCTCAAAGTGTTCGAAGGCGGCGTGGAACGCGACAATTTAACGTTCGAAGTGCAGACCGTGAACGCCGCGGATAAATTAGCGCGCATCGATCACCTGCTGCATGAACGCCTGACCGCCGAGGAAAGCGGCAGTGCCATCATTTATTGCGCGAAACGAATCCACACCGAAAAGGTCGCCGAGTTCCTCCAGAATCAAGGCTGGCCGGCGGAAGCCTTTCATGCCGCGAAGAATGCCGCCGAGAAAAAGCATATCCAGGAAAACTTCATCGAAGGCAGCACCCGGGTGATCTGTGCGACCAACGCCTTCGGCATGGGAATCGATAAGGAAGACGTGCGACTGGTCATCCATGCCGATGTGCCGGGGTCTCTTGAAAATTATCTGCAGGAAGCAGGACGGGCCGGACGGGATCGGCACAATGCCGATTGCATTCTGCTGTACGATGAAAACGATATCGATGCTCAATTCAGGCTGACCGCTTCGTCCCAATTAAATCAGCGGGATATCGCGCAGATCCTCAGAGGTTTGCGCCGTACCCGAAAAGACAGGAATGGCAATGTCGTGATCACGAGCGGCGAATTATTACAAAATGAAGCCGTCGATACTTCATTCGATGCCGGCGATTACAACGCCGACACCAGGGTCATCACCGCGGTTTCATGGCTGGAACGCGCCGGATTCATCGAACGCAACGAAAATAAAACCCAGGTTTTTCAGGGGCGCCCTTTGGTCAGAACCATGGCGGAAGCCGAGTCTAAGATTGCGCGGCTGGATCTGTCCGCGAAGCAGCAAAAGCGCTGGCTTGCGATTCTGGATGTCTTGTTCAATGCGGACCCGGACGAGGGCTTCAGCGCCGACGAACTCGCACTGGCCAGTGAATTTTCCGAGGACTCCGATGCGGAAGTGAATATCACCGCGAGCCAGCGAGTGATCCGGACATTGTACGACATGTCCGAAGCGGGAATTATTCAGAAAAGCCTGTTGCTGACCGCATTTGTGCGTTACCGGGTCCCGAATGCGTCCACGAATTTGCTGCAACAAATTTGCGCGCTGGAGAAGGCCTTGATTGATGTGCTGCGGGAACAGGCGCCCGATGCAGCCGCCGGTGACTGGCAGGTTTTGTCGATAAGGCATATCAATCAACATCTGCTGGATCTGGGCTTTGAACAGTGTAACCCCGAAATACTGCGCATGCTGCTGGTATCGATGAGCCGGGACGGACAGGGCTTGGCCGGCAACAAGGGCAGTTTGCTGATCCGACATCTGTCGCGGGACCAATATCGGATCAAACTGAATCGGGGCTGGGAATCCCTGTTGGAAATAGTAAAGCGCAGGCAGGGCGTGGCCCGGATCGTATTGCAAACCTTGCTCGAAAAAATCCCGGCCGGTACGCAGACGATAGCGGATTTGCTGATTGAATTTTCGATCGAAGAACTGCTCGCGGCGCTGACGCAGGATATGGAAATATGCTCGGCCTTGCACGATCGTCTGGCCGCCGTCGAAAGAGGTCTCAATTTTCTGCACGAGCAGAAAATCATCAGTCTGCAAAAAGGCCTGGCGGTTTTCCGGCAGGCCATGACGATCCGCGTATTACCGGAATCCAGGCGCAGACGCTATGGCAAGGGTGACTATGAACCCTTATCCCAGCATTACGGCGAACGTATATTTCAAGTTCATGTCATGAATGAATATGCCCGTAAAGGTCTGGAGAAGATCGGCCACGCATTGGCGTTTGTAGTGGCTTACTTTACGCAGGACAAAACCGAATTCGTGAAACGCTATTTCAAGGGACGCCAGGAGATTCTGGAGAGGGCGGCGAGTCAGCAATCATTCCAACGGATTGTCAGTGACTTGCAAAATCCGCAGCAACAAGCGCTGGTCGCGAGCCCGGAAGACGAGAACCTGTTGATACTGGCCGGTCCCGGATCCGGCAAAACGCGCGTGGTGGCTCACCGCTGCGCCTATTTGTTGCGCGTGAAGCGGGTCCCCGCGAACAGTATCCTGGTCCTTTGTTTTAACCGTTATGCCGCCTCCGAACTCAGGCAACGGCTGTTCGAACTGGTTGGATCCGATGCCCGGGCGGTAACCATTCAGACCTACCACGGGCTCAGCCTGCGCTTGTCCGGTCACGCGTTGAACGATCTGGACCGGACTGAACAGAAGAATACCGAGCAACAGTTTCAAGCCATGATCCAGCAGGCGATTGATCTTCTGACCGGCAAAATGCAAAATCTGAACGTCGACGGTGACGAGATGCGCAATCGGCTGATGGCGGGCTATCGCTTCATCCTGATTGACGAATACCAGGATATTGACGAGTTGCAATACGAACTGATTTCGGCGCTCGCGGGACGAAAACAGGATGAGGACAGCAGGCTCGCGGTTCTGGCGGTCGGTGATGACGATCAGAATATCTACCAGTTTCGAGGCGCAAACATCGAATATATCGGTCGATTCGAACAGGACTATCAAGCGCGCAAGCATTATTTGGTCGAGAATTACCGTTCGAGCGGCCATATCATCGCCACCGCCAATGGGTTGATAAGGACGAACCGGGACCGGATGAAACAACAGCATCCGATCCGGATTAACCGGGGACGCGCCCTTTTGCCGGCCGGCGGGCGTTGGGAAAAACTGGACCCGCTCGCAAGGGGCCGGGTGCAGGTTCTTCCGTGTCATGATGAACCGCGGCAGGCACAAGCGTTGGCGCGGGAATTGTCGCGCCTGCGGCAACTGGACAACCGACTGGAATGGCCCCAATGCGCGGTGCTTACGACGAAATGGCAATTGCTGGATCCGGTCAGGAACGGTCTGGAAGCGCAAAAAATTCCATTCAGCCTGCCCTTGACCAAACCGCATCGGCCGCCTCCGTTTCGCATCCGGGAAAATCTGGACCTGCTAAACGCGATCAAGCGAAGCTCGAGTTCCCTGTGCAACGCCAGCGACTGGCTCTCTTACCTGCTGAACAGACCGGCCAATATCTGGCGGCGGCAGCTCATCGAGCTGTTACAAACCTGGCAAACGGAAACGGC
The DNA here is from genome assembly GCA_041748915.1 of Methylococcales bacterium. GTDB lineage: Bacteria > Pseudomonadota > Gammaproteobacteria > Methylococcales > UBA1147 > UBA1147. Next base: position 17,124 of record JBGTCG010000066.1, on the reverse strand, counting down.
CGATACCGCGGTAAGCCGACAACAGTTGCTGGAATATCTTTATGAGTCGCTGTTGGAACGCCGCCGGGATTGCCGGCTTGGACATGGCGTTCATTTGAGCACCATCCATTCGGTCAAGGGCATGGAATTTGATCATGTATTCATTCTGGACGGAGGTTGGTCATCGAGCGCAAACGAAGAACAAAGGCGTCTTTTTTACGTGGCCATGACCCGCGCAAAAGAAACCCTTTGCCTTCTGCGCAGGCTGGATCTGAAAAATCCTTATCTGCCGTCCTTGCGGGACGACGGTATACTGCAACGCGACAGCGCGGTTCAGCCTGGCGATGGGCAATGCGTATCCAGCAAACGCTATTCGATCCTGGGCCTTCAGGATATTGAGCTGAGCTATGCCGGACGTTTTCCCGAGAATCATCCCATTCATGCGGCCCTGGCCGGACTGGATCCGGGTTCTACCGTCGCGATCAATCGGCAAAACGACAAGATTGTCGTGCAGAACAATGGCGTGCCCGTGGCCGTATTTTCGAAAAAAGCCCGGCAGGAGTGGTGGGATCGAATGGATACGATTCGCGGTGGCGCCGTAATCGCGATGATCACCCGGTATAAAACCGATAACGACGAGCAGTACCAGTCGCGTTGCAAAGTCGAACGATGGGAAGTACCGATGATCGAAATCGCGATAAACGATCGCGAGGGTTCTGCTGCGGGCCTGATCGTCGAAGAATCCGAGCCGCTGGATGATCTGACCTTGTCTTAGGTCGCTCTACCGGAAAGCTACGGACATGACGGCATGCTTTTGCACGACGTCTGTAACGTCTTCGATTCGTTTTATCTGGTTTTCAAGGAAAACCGCCCGTGAAAAAAACAAAAATCAAACCGCTTCAGGCGCAAGTCTCTCAGGTTCCGCAACCGGTTCACTTGAACCAGGCCGTCTGGTACTGGCTGAAACTGGGTTTCATCAGTTTCGGCGGCCCGGCCGGGCAGATCGCGATCATGCATCACGATCTGGTCGAGAAAAAACGCTGGATCTCCGAACGGCGTTACTTGCATGCGCTCAACTACTGCATGTTGCTGCCGGGCCCCGAAGCCCAGCAACTGGCAACCTATATCGGCTGGCTCATGCACCGCACCCTGGGCGGAATCATCGCGGGCGGATTGTTCGTTCTCCCCTCCCTGCTGATATTGATCGGGTTGAGCTGGATTTATCTCGCGTTCGGCCATGTTCCCGTCGTTGCCGGCGTGCTCTATGGAATCAAACCCGCGGTCACCGCTATCGTACTGTTCGCGGCCTATCGGATCGGCTCCCGCGCGTTGAAGAACGGGCTGCTTTGGACGATCGCCGCGCTCGCATTCCTCGCCATCTTCGTATTCGATACGCCGTTTCCGCTAATCGTTCTTGCCGCGGCGCTGCTCGGCGCGATCGGCGGCAGATTCGCACCGCAAAAATTCGCGGTCGGCGCCGGCCACGGCGACACAAAACACGGGTACGGTCCGGCACTCATCGACGATGACACGCCGACCCCAGAACACGCGCGATTCAGCTGGGAAGGGCTGGGCAAAGTGATGCTCGCCGGATTGGTCCTGTGGGCCGGAGTAATGGGACTTCTGTACGCGCGCTACGGCTGGGACGCAGCGTTCACGCAGATGGGCTGGTTTTTCACGAAGGCCGCGCTGCTCACGTTCGGCGGCGCGTACGCGGTTCTGCCTTACGTCTATCAGGGCGCGGTTGAACATTATCAATGGCTCACGCCCAACCAGATGATCGACGGGCTGGCCCTGGGCGAAACCACGCCTGGACCGTTGATCATGGTCGTTACTTTCGTCGGTTTCGTCGCCGGATGGACCAAAACGGTATTCGGACCGGATCAGCTTTTTCTCGCGGGCGCCGCGGCCGCGAGCGTGGTCACGTATTTCACGTTTTTGCCGAGTTTCCTGTTCATTTTGGCCGGCGGACCGTTGATCGAATCCACCCATGGCAATCTGAAATACACCGCCCCCTTGACCGGAATCACCGCCGCCGTGGTCGGTGTGATCCTGAACCTGGCGGCTTTTTTTGCGTACCACGTATTCTGGCCGCAGGGTTTCTCGGGTCGTTTCGACGCGGTTGCCGCCTCGATCGGCCTTGCGGCGCTGCTCGCGCTGCTGCGCTACAATGCCGGCGTAATCCCGGTCATCGCGGCCTGCGGCGCGGCGGGACTTTTGTTCAATTTCCTCAAGCCCTGGCTTGCCCAGGCAGGAGTTATGTTATGAACACGATTAGTTGGCTTCAGGCTTCCATGCTTTTACTGTGTGCTTCATTCGCCGGACAGAGTTTTGCTCTGGAGGAACCAAGCCGCTCGGCCGCGCTGGATACGAACAAGATAGAACAACTAACCGGCATTCAAGGCAAATTGGACGCGGCCGAGAACGTCTTCAAGGTCAGCGTTCCACGAACCGATGTCGCAGTAACCGTAGCCGGGGTCAAATTGATTCCGGCGATGGGGCTGACTTCGTGGGCGTCGTTCAAGCCCGCGGGAGACCAGATCATGCTCATGGGCGACCTGGTGCTATCGGAGGACCAGGTCAATCCGGTGCTGACCCTAGCGCTGGACAACGGCATCGAAGTCACCGCGTTGCACAATCATTTCCTGTGGGATACGCCGAAAGTCATGTTCATGCATATCGGCGGCATGGGGGATCTGGAAAAACTGGCGGCGGGCGTCGGCAACATTTTCAAGGCGCTGAATAATACCGATGACGAAGGAACGGCTCAAAGACCGGTCTTGATCGGCAAAACCTCGCTCGATCCAAAAGTGATCGAAACGGTCATCGGTGTTCCGATCGAGCAAGCCGGCGACGTCTACAAATTGACCATAGGGCGTTCGACCAGAATGGCCGGGTACGATGCCGGGAACGCAATGGGCGTGAATACTTGGGCGGCATTTGCGGGAAGCGATCAAAACGCCGTCGTGGATGGCGATTTCGCCATGCTGGAGCCGGAATTGCAGAGCGTGTTGAAAGCCTTGCGTAATGGCGGCATTTTCATCACCGCGATCCATCATCACATGATCGGGGAATCTCCAAAGATTGTTCTCCTGCACTATTGGGGTGTCGGTCCCGTAAATGATTTGGCCAAGGCCATCAAAACCGCGTTAAACAGTCAGGCACAAAGTTAGGAGGCTACCTCCATGAAATGGATCACCCGAGAATGGCCTAAAATCGACCGCATTGCCTGTCCGTGGCTGATTGCCCGCTTCATCAGTCCGGACGCCGAATTTCTTTATGTACCGGCCGAAAAGGTCTTCCAGATAGCCGAAGAAACCGGCGCCATTCCTTATGACATCCCCGGCGCCGAACTTTCCCATTACGGGGAATTTTGCAGCTTCGATGCGTTCCTGAAGAAGTGCGATCTCGACGATCCGGCGTTGCAGCAACTGGCCGTGATCGTGCGCGGCGCGGATACGTCGCGGCTCGACCTTAGTCCGCAGTCAGCCGGATTGTATGCTCTGTCACTCGGGCTGTCTCAGAACTTCAACGATGACCATGAAATGCTCAAGCACGGCATGGTGATGTACGACGCGCTCTATGCATGGTGCAAGCACTGCCAGAGCGAGACGCACAACTGGCCGCGCGCTCCGCCAACTGCTGCAAGCGCACCTTGCGGGCGGACACAATGGCCATTTCAGACATCGAGAACACTCCGTTGAGTACGATCAACAACAATATCAAGCCGAATTCAAAAGCCATCGGTTAAACACTCGTAATTCAGACAAGCCTGACAGCACATAATAATGATTGTGATGATAGTATGCGCCGTGGAATTGGGCGGGGCGTGCGTCAGCGGTTCGCGGCGATGCCGATAGCTATGTTTTGCAGTCAGTCCTGGCGGTACATGCAGGAATCGTTGGCGTGCCCCCACCAATTGATCGTGGGGACAGCATAAAGTGCGTATATCACCATGCCAGTTTCCTTACTCTTACAAATGTGTATGATCATAATAAGGCGTTCGTGAAAGGATCGCTGCGACGACAATCAACAGACAGACTGCCCCGGCCAAGGTAAACGTCAACGGAACCCCAAGCCTGCTCACTCCGTGCCCGATGGCGGGGTAAGTAACGAGCCAGAATGCGTGTGTGAGCGCGAAATACGCCGCGTATGCCCGGCCTCGTTCCGCTTCATTCGTATGTTCCGCAAGCAGCGTGGCGGAGGGAATCGCGATGAGCGCCTGGCCCGCTCCATTCATGAACCAAAGCACCGCGAAAACCGGCAACGGAGGCTGGAAAGTACCCGGCAATAGCAACAGCCCCAGGACAATCCCGCCGAGCAGGAGGGCGTACTCTGTCCAACGATGTCGTCGTCCGTGTAATTCCGATGGGCCGTTTGCTCGGGACTCGTAACGCCCAGTCGATTGGCCAAGCAATAGTGCCGTGGTCGTCGATCCGAGCCCGAGGCCGACCATGACCATGACAAACTCGGTTTCGCCTAGCGCCAGTACGTCCCGCACATACACCACGGTGGCGACGATTGCCGCGGCTCCGGCGATCGCGTCGGTAATATTGAACATCAACGCGCGCCGCAAAGCCGCTTCGCGCAGCAGTATCCGAGTGCCGTAAGTCAGTTCATGGAAAAGAGTGCGTAGCGAGAATCGAATCGGCTCCACAGGCCTGCGGGGCAATACGCTGGCGGCGACCAGGGCCGCGGAAACCAAATAAGTCGCCGCGTCGAACCAGAACAACCCTTTCAAGCCGAGCAGCACGACCAGCCCCGCAGCGAGCGCCGGCGAGGCCACAGCCTCCACATTTGTCGCCACACGCGAAAGTGACAGCGCTTTGACGTAGTGCTCGCGTCCTGCCACGTCCGGAACGATCGAATCATAAACCGGCGTGAAAAAAGCGGTCGCCGCGTTGATCAGAAAGATCATGGCATAGACTTGCCAAACACTCTGAATCAAGGGAAACAACGCCATAAGCCCGAACCGTATGAGGTCGGCAACGATGAGCAAGCGCTTTCGGTTCAGTTGATCCGCGAGGACCCCGGCCGGCTGGGAAAACATCAGGAATGCCAGGATCTGCAGCATCAACGCGTTGCCGATGACGGCGGCAGCCGAGCCGCCGACCACCAGGTTATGGGCGAAGAGCGCCAGCCCTACGGTGGTCACCCCGCTGCCGGTAAGCGAGATGACCTGGGCGAAAAACATCAGCCTGAAATTGCGGTTGTTGGCCAGTGGGCTTGCCGACAAAAAGGCCAACTTCATGCCGGGCTTCCCTCCTCATCTCGCTTTACCTTTTCCTCAGCCACATTCCATCCGTAGGCCAGCCGATACAGCACCGGCAATACCAACAGGGTCAGTGCAGTGGAAGACAGGATGCCGCCGATCACGACCGTGGCCAATGGCCGCTGCACTTCCGCACCGGTGCCTGTAGCCAGGCCATGGGCACGAATCCTAAGGCCGCCACGAGCGCCGTCATGAGCACAGGGCGCAGACGGGTGAGCGCGCCGATCCGGATGGCCTCGTCCAACGTCTTTCCTTCTTCGCGCAGTGCGCGGATAAAGGACAGCATAACCAGCCCGTTCAAGACCGCAACGCCGGACAAGGCGATGAATCCGACGCCGGCTGAAATGGACAAGGGGATGTCCCGCAGCCAAATTGAGAAGATGCCTCCCGTGAGAGCGAACGGAACCCCGGTAAACACGAGCAGCCCGTCGCGAAAGTTCCCGAACACCGTGTAGAGCAGGATGAAAACTAGACTCAGGGCGATCGGAACTACGATTTGTAAGCGCTGCGCGGCGGAGATGAGTTGCTCGAACTGCCCGCCCCAAGTGATCCAGTATCCACTGGGGACATTCACTTGCTCACTGATCAGGGCTTGCGCGTCATTGACGAAGGAGCCGATGTCCCGGCCGCGGACATTCGCGGTGACGACGATGCGGCGTTTCCCGTTTTCGCGACTAACCTGGTTCGGTCCTTGGATGACCTCGATCGCGGCTACTTCGCCCAAGACGACGTAGGCGGGCGAATGATTCGCGGCTACCGTGACCAAGCGCGCCTCCATTGCCGGTAGTCGGATCGGCAGACGCTTTAACGCCTCGAGATCGGCGCGTTGTCGCTCCGGCAGCCGCACCTGGAGATCGAACCGGCGGTCGCCCTCGAAAATGGTGCCGGCATTGATCCCGCCGACAGCAATAGTGACCGCGTCCTGCACATCGACCGCGTTCAAGCCATAGCGCGCCATCTTGGCACGGTTCATTTGGATGGTCAGCATCGGTAATCCGGTGATTTGCTCGGCCTTGACGTCCGCAGCACCGGGTATCTTTTCAAGGAGCTTTTCGATCTGTCCGCCCAAAGCGAGCAATGTGCCGGTGTTATCGCCGAACACCTTGACCGCGACATCGGCCCGCACCCCTGACAGCAACTCGTTGAAGCGCATCTGAATCGGTTGGGTGAACTCGTAATTGTTGCCGGGAACTCCGCCCACTGCCTGTTCTATCGCCGTCACCAACTCCGCCTTGGTACGGTACTGCTCCCTCCACTCCGATTGCGGCTTGAGAATGACGAAATTGTCCGCAACACTTGGCGGCACGGGGTCAGTGGCGATTTCGGCGGTTCCGATTTTGGCGAAGACCTTGTCCACCTCGGGGAACGTCTTGATCTTCTCCTCCAGCGCATTCTGCATCTCGATCGCGGTGCTGAGGCTGGTACCGGGGATGCGCAGTGCGTGCAGCGCGATGTCTCCCTCGTCGAGACCGGGCACGAACTCGCTGCCCATACGCGTCGCCAGCAAAGCGGACAACGCCACCAATACTGCGGCGATCGTGACAGTGAGCCACTTGTTGTTCATGGCTGCGGTCAACGCCGGCAGGTAAGCGTTCTTCGCCCACGCCACGGCGCGATTCTCGTTTTCCGCTACCTTGCCGGACAGAAACAGCGCAGCCGCCTCGGGGATGAAGGTCACCGACAGAATCATCGCGCCGAACAGGGCGGTGACCACGGTGAAGGCCATGGGATGAAACATTTTCCCCTCCACGCCGGACAGGGCGAAGATGGGGATGTATACGACCATGATGATGAGCTGACCATAAAGCAGCGCCCGTCGCGCCTCCTTCGTTGCATCGAACACCACGGCAAAGCGTTCCGCCCGAGTTAGTACCCGACCCCGGCGTGTCTGTTCGTGAGCGAGAAGCCGGATACTGTTTTCCACAATCACAATCGCGCCGTCGACGATGATGCCGAAATCCAATGCCCCGAGGCTCATCAGATTTGCACTGACTTGGTTGGTCACCATGCCGGTGAAGGTGAACAACATGGACAGCGGAATGATCAGCGCGGTAATGAGCGCCGCCCGCAGATTGCCCAGCAGCAGGAACAGCACCGCGATCACCAGGGCCGCGCCCTCGATCAGGTTGGTCGCGACGGTGCGAATCGTTTTGTCCACGAGCGTGGTGCGGTTGTAGACCGGGGTGGCGATGACCCCCTCCGGCAAGCCGCGGCTGATTTCCTCCAACCTTTCGGCGGCAGCCTTGGCGACGGTTCGGCTGATCTCGCCGATCAGCATGAATACCGTGCCCAGCACGACTTCCTTGCCGTTTTGCGTGGCGGCGCCGTTGCGAAGCTCCTTGCCGATCAGGACATCCGCGACGTCTTTGATCCGTACTGGGACTCCCTGCCGGGCGCCTACAATGATGTTGCCGATCTCGTCCAGATTCCTAACCTGTCCTGGCAGCCGGACCAGGTATTGTTCGCCGCCCTTCTCAATGTAGCCCGCACCCACGTTTAGATTGTTGCGCTCCAGGGCCGATGTCACGTCCCGCAACGTCAGTCCATAGGCGATCAGTTTTTCGGGATAGGGCGTCACGTGAAACTGCTTGACGAAACCGCCGATCGAGTTGACTTCCGTCACCCCCGGTACCGTACGCAGCTGGGGTTTGATGATCCAATCCTGGATCTCACGCAAATCGGTAGGCGTGAAAGGTGTTCCGTCGGCCTTTGCCGCGCCATTCTCAGCCTCGACCGTCCACATGAATATCTCGCCCAGGCCCGTAGAGATGGGCCCCATGGTAGGTTCCACGGCAGCCGGGAGTTTTCCCTTCGCCTCTTGAATCCGCTCATTCACCAACTGGCGTGCGAAGTAAATGTCCGTGCCGTCCTCAAAAATCACGGTTACTTGGGAGAGCCCGTAGCGAGAAACAGAACGGGTGTATTGCAGCTTGGGCAACCCCGCCATCACAATCTCGATCGGAAAGGTCACCCGCTGCTCCACCTCGACGGGTGAGAACCCTGCCGCTTGAGTGTTGATCTGCACCTGCACGTTCGTAATGTCCGGCACGGCATCGATGGGAAGCTTCTGGTAGCTGTAGACCCCGAGCATGGCCATGGCCAAAACCGCCAGCAGGACGACCCCGCGCTGGTGGATGGAAAATCGCAAAACACGTTCGAACATGATTGTTCTGCCCTAATCTGTATTTTTGAGTTGCTCGGCCTGCCCTTCATGCGGCCGTTCCCCGATATGCACCAGCTGCTCGATTGCGCAGACCGTTATCACTCCGGTGCCGCGGAAAAAAGTGAATCCGGGAAACGGCGCCAGAGCGTACAATCCCCGCTCCACCTGCTCGACACGATGGGACGCAAAGATTGCGAGGATTTGCTTCATGGAATACTCCTTCAATGGTCGTGGGTCGCGCCGGCCTTGCCCAGGTCGGCCTTGATGGCGAAGCTGTTGCCCGCGGCATACTTTTCTCCGGCGGCAAGTCCTTTGAGCACCTCCACCATCCGGCCATCGCTGCGGCCGAGTTCCAGCGGCCGAGCCTCGAAAAACTGGCCATAACGTCCGAACACTACCGACCAGTCACGCACGGCCTGGATGGCGCTGACGGATACCGCAACCGGCACCGGAACTTCCTCGGCCGCCAACTCCACCTCGACGAACATGCCGGGGCGCCAGACGCGTTTCGGATTACTCAAGGTGACCCGGGCTTGGGCGGTGCGGGTTTGTTCACCCACGAGCGCGCCGATATAGGAGAGAGCGCCCGCTCCTTCCGCCTCGAAGGCCATCGCCTTGATGGTCGCTTGCTGCCCAACCTGAATGAGGCCCAGATCTTTCGGGTAGACCGTGATCACGGCCCACACCGTGGACAGGTCCGCTACGGTGAAAATATCCGCATCCTCCTTGAGCGTTTCACCCGTCGCCACGGCCTTATTGACGATGGCCCCGGTGATTGGAGCACGGACCTCGAAGCGCGTCAGATTGCCTCCCTGGCGAGTTGCCTCAGGTGGCACGCCTAGCGCGCGCAGCCTTGCCGAGGCAAGATCGGATGCGATCTCGGCCTCGCTCAACGCTTGCCGGGCGGCAAAATAGTCTTGGCCGGCTGATATCTTTTCTTCCCATAACTTTTTCTCCCGTCCGAAGATGGCGCGTGCCAGCTCCAGCCGTTTCCGGGCTGCCAGGAACTGGCTACGCAGGTCGGCCAGCGCTTGGCTTTCGATGATCGCCAGAACATCATCCTTCTTCACCTGCTGACCGAGATCGCCGTTCACCGAGACGACCACCCCCGGGACGCGCGGCACCACGTGCACCATTCTTTCGTCGTTGAACTTGATCTCGCCCGGCATCTTGAGCGTAGGCTTGAGCCTGACAGGGCCTGCGGTGAGTATCTCGACTCCCGTGTTCGCGAGCACCGCGTCGAGCATCTCCATCCGCGCTTCCACTTGGCTGTAACTCCAGTGGAAGGTTTTGCCGTCCCGTTCGGCGGAAATCGCCACGTCGAACGAGTGCGGCTCCTCGACTACCTGATCGCCGATCAGGTAGTCGGCCTCGGGTGTAAACCTGAATATTTGCGGTTGCGAACCCAGACGCGACAGGGTAACCGTCACCTTTGCGGCGGAAGGCGCCAACGCTTTGCCTTTTTCATACAGATAGAGCCGGAACTGCGGCGGCACGCCCTTCTCGAAAATGGTGACTTCCACACTGAAACCCTCGGTGGTGAAGATCTTCCCTGCTTTGTGGCCCTTGCTCGGCGCGCCCTCGGCTTGAACCGCCCCATGCCCGCCTTCTACCGACGTCACGGTCTTTTCCAAACTCAGGATCAAGCCCCCCAAGGCAATACCCACCACGATCACGATGGCGATCGGAATCCAACGTTTTTGTTTCACGGTTCGCTCCCTCATTCTTGGCTGCCGGTATTGTTGTCCGGCGAATTCACGTTGCTGTTGACGGGCGCCGCTATGAGGCGTTCGAGCTCATTGACCAGCTTCTGATAATTCACCAGCGCATGCACATACAGGGTCTGGTTCTGAAACAGGGTACGTTGCGAATCGAGTGTTTCGAGAAAGCTGAACTTGCCCAACTCGTAACCCCTGTTAGCGACATCGAATGCGTTTTTTGCGGCGGGCAGCACCTCGTCACGGAGCACTGTGATCTGGTTTTGCGCCGCCAGCAGGGCCTCGTAGCTCCGGGCAAGCTGGGTTTGAAGGCTCAGGTCGATTGCGGCCTGCTCATCCACGGCCTTATCGAGGCGCTGGTGGGCCTCCTGAAGATTGCCCTGATTGCGATCGAACAAAGGCATGGGCATTGACAGGGTCAGCAAGGCGGTGTTTTCGCCGGACCGTTGGTAGTGCCTGACCGCCGTGCTGACAGTGATGTCCGGTATGCGCCGGGACTGTTCAAGATCGAGCACCGTCTTACGATGTTCGACGCTCATGGCGCTGCGAAGCGCGACGGGATTGAATCGGACGCGTTCCGCGAGGACTTCGAAGCTCGGCAAAGCGACAGCGAATGTAATATCCCCAAGCGCCCGACCGAACTGTGGCGAGGGATCGCCCCACAGCAAGGTGAGCCGTTTGCGCGATACCGCCAGATCACGCTGCGCCTGCTCGTGTTCGATGCGCGCCGTGGACAGCGCCACCTTGGCCTTGGTCTCTTCGATGGGCGGGGCCTTGCCGGCCACGACGCGCTTGGCGACTGCGCTCACCACCGTCTGCGCCAACCGTACGCTTTCATCGGCAAGCCGAGTTCGTTCCTGCGCCGCGAGCACATCGATAAAGTAATCGGCAACGCGCGCCAGCAGTTCCAGGCGCTTGGCTTCGTACTCTTTTCTCGCCACCTCCTGCGCCATGGTTGCAGTATTCACCCGGGCATGCCGTTTGCCGCCCAATTCGATCAACTGGCTGAGCCGAATGGTGGTGAATTGCGCGGCTTGTCTTCCTGTTCCAGGTGCTCCAGCGCCGATATCCTCTTCCTCAACGGCAAGTTCGGGGTTTCGTAGCAAGCCTGCCTGCACCACTGCGCCTTCCAAGGCAGCGATCTCTTTGGCATAGGTGGTGAACTCAGGGTTGCTCTTCAGTGCACGTCGCACTGCCTCCGGCAAGTTGAGATCGGCCTTTTGCTCGCGTACCGCAGCGGACGAGTCAGCACGCTCACGAGCGGAAACAAAACTGCCGGCGGTCTCTTCGGCCATCACCGTGGACACCGCGTTTAGACTCAGGACGATGAGTCCGATGGGCCCGAAATGCCGGGGCACCGTGCATAACTGATTTAACATCATGAAGATCACTCACAAAGAGGTGTACTGCACCAGCGCCCACGGCGTGCGTGAGCGAGTCGTACAGTCAACCGAAAACACGAGCCTAGGGATATAGCTGACCCTCACGCGCTCAGGTGTGATTTTTCTTGTCCAGGCCAGTTGCAGTAACTACCGCAATGGATTGCGGGGCTAACTTGCGAGAATTGTTGGTGGGGGACGGAAAGGCGGCTCAATCTCTGCCGGACGCGGGATGAGCGAAACGAAAGTAATGAAGAGTATCTGCGCAGGCGATCCCGAAACGCTTTCAACGTTGGAGACCGTTATTAGCGGACTGTGACTTACTGCGTGCAGTAATTGATGGTCGGTATCGCTCAACGGTTCGGGACTTGGATCGTGGGGATCAACACGGTGAGACTCGTGATCGTGAGCACCCGACGCGACGAGCGGTAGGAAAGCGTGTTCAAGTTCGTGGGCAATTCCCTTGGCGCTAAAACCACCTACGCAGAAACTCGCTAAATAGACCAGGAGCATCAGCATCGAAATGGTTTTTCGTGGCGGGAAGCGCATCACAGATACTTCGTGACTTCCTTGAATTCCCGAAATGCCGTCGACTCCCTCGGCGGTGACGCAGCAATGGCGTGTTCGAGGCAATGATCGAAATGATCATGCACAAGCGCTCTTTTCGCCGCATTGACCGCTTTCTCGACGGCATGTCGCTGCTGTGTAATTTCCAGACAGGAGCGATCGGCCTCCATCATTTCCACAATCGTCCGTAAATGCCCCTCGGCCCGCTTGAGCCGTTTCACGATGGCCGGGTGTGAATGATGAATCGTTGCGGCTTTCATGGTGCCCATTCTATCCTAGTGGGAAGAATATTATCAAGGACTGAAGGAACGGGAGATCGGATGTTGGAAGCAACCCGTAGATGAACAAACCTGCCCGGGTTGTATTCGAAATAAGTACGGAAAACCGGAATGCGCCACGACAATAACGATTAGGGGAAAAGGTGTTCGAAATCAGGATAAAGAATTCCCCCGTGGCTCGGGGTCCTGTTAAACTAACCGTGATGGCCGGATGCCACGACCACAACCACGTCCCCCAAAATCTGTGATGCCGCTTGGTTCCAATCAATATTTTTATTCCGGTTCCGGGTCATGCAGCGACCGCATTATTTTTGACGGTCGTCGAAATGATGCGTAAAGCCCTCGACCAACCCTGCGGTCTTTCTGTAATGCCTCAAAAAGGAAGTCGTCGGCCGGGCAGCGCTCCGGAAACGTAAGCCACCGCGGGCGGCTATGTCGTTTCTCGATATCGTGGATCGGGTAACCAGACTCCTGCGTAACCAGGAACGGATCTCATACCGGGCGCTCAAGCGAGAATTCCACCTCGACGACGACGAACTGGCAGATCTTAAAGAAGAATTGATCGTAGCCAAACGGGTCGCCCGCGATGAGGACGGACGGGTGCTGATCTGGACCGTGCAGGCCCAGCCGGATTTTTCGCCGCCGGTCGGAGATCAGTTACCGTCCCCAGCAATCTACACGCCTGCGCACCTTGCCGAGCGCATCCTGGCCGAACAGTCCGCAATGGCATCACGCGGGGCGGCGCACGGGGAACGAAAAACGATCACCGCTTTGTTCGCGGACCTGAGAGCCTCCACGGCACTGATCAGCCGTCTCGACCCAGAAGACGCGCGCGAGATCATCGATCCGGTCCTCGATCTGATGATGGCCGCGGTGCATCGTTACGAAGGTTACGTCGCCCAGGCTCTCGGTGATGGCATCTTTGCGCTGTTCGGTGCGCCGATCGCGCACGAAGACCACCCGCAGCGCGCCCTGTATGCAGCGCTCCTGATGCAGAAGGACATCCGGCGTTTCAATCGCGAATTGCGGGGGAACGACGCCGTTCCTCTGCAAATGCGGGTTGGTATCAACACTGGTGAAGTCGTCGTACGATCGATCCGGAAGGAAGACCTGCACACCGATTACATCCCGGTGGGTTATTCAACCAACCTGGCCGCCCGGATGGAACAGAAAGCGGCGCCGGGTTCGATTGTGGTCAGTGAATATACCCGGAAATTGACGGAAGGTTATTTTAACCTGAAATCATTAGGCGCGATCGAAATTGAAGGGATTGGAGAACCTCTGAACATCTACGAGGTGATCGGGACCGGACCGCTGCGCACCCGGCTGCAAGTTGTCGCGCGGCGCGGACTGACCCGGTTTGTAGGCCGCAAAGGCGAATTATCGACTCTCCGGCGGGCTCTGGTGCAGGCCAAGATCGGCCGCGGCCAGATGGTGGCGGTGGTCGGCGAACTCGGACTAGGAAAATCGCGCCTGTTCCATGAATTCAAGCTCGCATCACAGAAGGGATGCCTGGTGCTCGAAGCCTATTCGGTTTCGCATGGGAAGGCATTCCCTTTTCTTCCGCTTACCGAGATGTTGAAGGATTATTTTCAGTTGGTCCCGTCGGACGACGAATGTGCACGCAAGGAAAAAATCACCCATAAGATCATGCAGCTCGACCGTGGCCTCGAGGACGTTATCCCGTATATCCTCTGGTTGCTGGGCCTCGAAACCTCGACTTCAACGCTGCGTCAGATGGACCCGCAAATACGGAAAACGCGCAAGTTTGAAGCCGTGACGCGACTGTTTCTGCGCGAGAGTCTGAACCAGCCGCTCATACTTGTTTTTGAAGACCTTCACTGGCTCGACAACGAAACGCAAAGTTTTCTCGATACCTTCGTTAAAGCACTTACGTCGGCAAATATCCTTGTGCTTGTCAATTACCGTCCGGAATACCGGCATGAGTGGGAAAGCACGATGTGTTGCAGTCAAATTCGACTGGCTCCGCTGGACTGTGCCGAGACCGAAGAGTTACTGAGCTTTCTGCTTGGCGCCGATCAGAGTCTGTCTCCGCTCAAGCCGATCCTGCTGGAACGGGCGGAAGGAACGCCGTTTTTCCTGGAAGAAGTGGTCCAAACTTTATCCGAGGAAGGTGTGCTCGCCGGTGAACGCGGCCGCTACCGGCTGGAGGCCACACCCGGGCGGGTTTATATTCCGCCGACCTTGAAAGCAGTGCTGGCCGCGAGGATCGACCGGTTGCAAATCGAGGAAAAGGATTTGCTCCAACAGTTGTCGGTCCTCGGCCGGCAGTTTTCGGTCGGCCTCGCGAAACAAGTCATCACCCAACCGGCGCAAGTTCTTGATCGTATTCTGTTATCGCTTCAGGAGAAGGAGTTTCTGTACGAGCAGCCCGCATTCCCGCAGGTCCGGTATCACTTCAAGCATGCGCTGATCCAGGAACTGGCCTACAGTACGGTACTTCAGAAGCAGCGCAAAGTTCTGCATGAAAAAACTGCGCGGGCGCTGGAAGCGCTTTATCCCGCGAACCTGGACGAGCATTACGGAGAATTGGCCCACCATTACAGCCACAGCGACGATATCGAGAAGGCAGTTATGTATCTGGGACTCGCCGGCCAGCGGGCGGCGCAGCGTTCCGCTTATTACGACGCGATCGATTATTTGAATCAGACCCTCGCACTCCTCGACAGTCTTCCCGACTCGCCTGAGCGAACCCAGAGAAAAATACCTTTTCAGATTACGCTCGCCGCTTCCTTCGGCGCGGCCAAAGGTTACGGCTCCCGGGAGTTCGAACAGGCTCTGTCGTCCGCCCGGGCTTTGTGTACGCGAGCTGAGCAGGCGCCTCAGCTTTCGCCTGTCTTGTACGCGCTGCGCAAGATGTATATGGCGCGCGGAGACTTGCAGAGAGCCGACGAACTCGCCGACCACCATCTGCGCCTCGCGCAGCAGCTCGAATCTCCATCGGTGCTGCTAGTGGCGCACCTGGGCCGCGGCATGGTCTCTTCGGGTCTCGGAGACTTTCCCAGGGCTCACGCCCATCTGGACCACGCATTACAGCTTTACGACGCTCGCGATCACCGGTTTCACGCGTTGCACTACGGCGATGACCCGGGTCCGTTGTGTTACTGCTATAACGCTCTGATCTTGTGGGCTTTGGGATATCCGGACCGGGCCCTGGCGCAGATCCAGGATTCCATCAATCTCGCGGACACGCTCGAACATCCCTTGAGCGCCGCCTGGGCTCACCTGTTTGCTTCCATGCTGCATCAATATAGACGCGAGAGTGCAATCACGCTGGATCACGCAAAGATCGTGCAGGAGATCAGTAGGGAACACGGGTTGCCCTTGTTTATGGGAGGGGCGACTATCACCCAAGGTTGGGCCTTGGCGGACCAAAATGACGCCAAAGCTGGAATTGCTTTAGTCCTTAAGGGTCTGGCAATGTATCAGGCGGCGGGCGCAAGGCTCTGGCGCCCCTATTTTCTTGCGATTCTGGCATCGGCGCATCAGAAGTCCGGACAATCGGAAGAAGCGCTACAGTTCCTGGCGCAGGCACTCGCGGAAGCCGAAAAGAATAACGAGCGTCAGCAAGAGGCGGAACTGTACCGGGTTCGGGGCGAGCTAAGGCTTGCGGCCGTCAATCGTCAGTCAAACGCCGATGGGCAATATCATTATCCGGACCATGTTGATCGAGTCAACCAAGATAATGCGGAGGCGGATTTCACAAAAGCGCTGGCGATAGCGCGTCGACAGAAAGCCAGATCCTGGGAACTGCGGGCCGGGGTCAGCCTGGCCCGCCTGTGGCAAAAGCAAGGCAAAATAAAGGAAGCCCGTAATCTCCTCACACCGATCTATGAGTGGTTCACCGAAGGGGTTGACACGGCGGACCTGAAAGACGCAAAAGCCCTGATCGACGAAATCGAAAGCCCTCGCGAAACCGCGATTTTGGATCCGTCGAATCAACGGCTGTAACAAGCCAGAAACAACGAAACGCAGCGAATCAGCACCTCGTTCTCCAGCGCTTTTGTCAAGTTGGCATTTGCTCCGGGGCAAGCGGCTCGCCGTACCGACCGGTGTGATGGTCGGCAGCTATGCGGAGGCCGCCTGCAACTCCACGGGGCTATCCTAGGAGAGCAGTTTCCACCCCGTGCCCGTAACAAAGGGCATCGACCATCAGGTAGGCTATTTCCTTCCGCCGGTTGGCGAGGCGGCCGGACAACCATCCTGACATCCTGGGCGAGTACCGCCACGATTAGGGTCAACCATCAACATCGGCGCCGTAATCCTGCGCAAAATGCGCTGCATTCGCATTGTCTTTGCCTCGGACTATCCGCTACTGGAGGCGTTCCTCGGCAAAGCCCGAACTCCCGCTTCGTAGCTGATGTAGACGCTGCTGCCGGCAGGCTAAAAATCACGGAGCATGCGGAAAGATCTATCCAAAATTCGCAAATTATTATATTTATTGGACAAAATTGACGTCTTGGGTACTTGTGAGTTGCTCGCTGCACCCGTCTCCGGATGATTTTGTGAAGTAAAGACGTCTCCCGTTTTGTAACACTACCTTACGGAAAATTTCGTGTCAATACAAAAACCTGTTTCCGTGAGTTCGTAGCGATCCGAACTAAATCCTGTTTCCGTGAGTTCGTAACGATCCGAACTAAATATTAGGGGAGGCGGGTTCTGAGTATCAAGATGGGTTTCTTGAAAAGGTATTCAGGGGATTGAACAGATGGTTTTCGGACGAGGCGGAGGAATATTCCGCAAGATG
>JBGTCG010000065.1:0-21853 GCA_041748915.1 Methylococcales bacterium | reverse complement strand
AGAGGGAATATCCAGAACTGAAGAAACGTTATTGGGGCAAACACTTTTGGGCAATCGGTTACGGTGCATGGTCAACGGGGAATGTGACGGACGAAATGGTACAAGAGTACCTGGAACATCATCGTCATCCGTCAAATAGGGATACCGGGAACATTATCCTTGAGTCAAGTTTTGGGACTTTCAGTCCAAGTGCAACCTATGGACTTTCAGTCCATAGTGGTTGAGTATTGAACCTGAAAGTTCCAGGTTTATTGCCGTGAACGAAAAGGCCACCGCCCTTTTGTTATTCCAGATCTGAATTTGAACATTTGAATACGAACCATGTCTTTTCACGGGATGTGAGCCTCCTCTGGCCGTCCATAATAGCGCAGCATAAACCGGCAATAAAACGTTCGGATTTATTCGGAAAGGATGGTAAAACGCATTCTCTTAGACTCGGAAATTACGCCATCGAATACCAGGGCCGACCGGCGATCCTTGCGGTTGTCTGCAATCCGGATCCGACTGCCGGAACCGCGAAAAATCCGCTGACACCCGGGATAGCGACGAAAAGCGCGGTTGTTTCGGGACTCATTGAAACGACGGCGGACTATCCAAGCATCATCGGCCAGAGCATTCAAATCCGCGACGTTTGCAGTCAGGTCGGTTTGGTCGCGAAGACCGATGCGACCGTCTTGGTTCAGGGTGAGACCGGAACCGGAAAGGAATTGGTGGCCCAGGCGGTCCATTTTCATAGTGACCGGGTCCAGGGCCCCTTGATTAAAGTGAATTGCGCGGCCTTGACGGAAACTTTACTCGAAAGCGAGCTGTTCGGCCACAGGAAAGTAGCATTTACCGGGGCCGTTCAGGATCGAAAAGGGAGATTCAAACTCGCGGATGGTGGAACGGTGATTCTCGATGAAATCGGGTGCATGTCGCTGTCAGGTCAGGCAAAATTGCTGCGCGTCCTGCAGGAAAGGGAGTTCGAGCCGATAGGAGATTCGCGGTCCATAAAAGTCGATGTGCGGGTGATTGCGATCACGAATGCCGATTTGATCGGAGAGGTCGAAAAAGGCCGATTCCGGGAAGACCTGTTTTATCGCCTGAACGTTTTCCCGATTCGGTTGCCCCCCTTACGCGAGAGAAATGAAGATATCCCGTTACTCTCCTGGCATTTCTTGAAAGGTTATACGGTCTCATTAAAAAAGCAGGTCGAAGACATCGACTTTGATGCGATTTCCAAGCTGATGTGCTATTCCTGGCCTGGAAATATCCGGGAACTTGAAAACACGGTCGAATATGGGGTATTTTGGAAAAAGGAAGGACTCCTGGAATTTCCAGCCTGCCGGATAAGGTAAAAGGCGCCAATGCGCACCTATGGCGGCTCAAGGATCGCTTGACCGTTGCGAGAAACAGTGTAGTCAAGAAGCTCTCACTCAAGCAAACGGGGTAAAAAAACGCGCCGCCCAACTATTCGGAATCGACCGCAGGAATCTGAGTTATTTTTTGAACAAACATGGGATTCATTAACGCGCTTTGCGGAAATTTGGCGCCGGTGGCGGGAGGTGAGTATCTACCAAGGCAATAGTTCGCCGCTCGCGTGCCAGAAGGCGCCGGTGTTTTCGAGGGTCAGGCCATCCATGCGCACCGCGAGTTGCTTTGCGGCGGTTTCCGGAGCGACGTTGCCGCCGCCGCCGACCATGTCGGTTCGCACGAAACCGGGGTGCAGAACGGCTACCGCGATGCCTTTGGGTTTGAGATCGCGGGCCAGCGACATACCCGCGGCGTTCAGAGCGGCCTTGGACATCCGATAGCCGTAGTAGCCTCCTGAAGTGTTGTCGCTGATCGAGCCCATCCGGCTGGTGATCAGCCCGATTCTGGCCTTGTCCCGGAACAGCGGAAGAAGGGCCGCGGTAACCCGCAAAGGCCCAAGGCTGTTGACCTGGAATTGGCGCAGTACCCCGTCGAAGTCCAGACTTCCCAGGTGGTCTGTTTCCAGAATCCCCGCATTGTTGATGAGCAGGCCAATTTTGCTGCGTTCGAGTTTATTGACCAGCCGCGCGATGCTGCCCGGATCGGTGACATCGATCCCGTCGACGACGATAGCGCCGGTTTGAGGAAGCTCGGCGCCGGCGTTGCGGCAGGCGGCGAACACCGTGTCGCCGCGGCCCAGGTATTCCCGGACCAGCGCCAGTCCGATTCCGCGGTTGGATCCGGTGATCAATACATTTTGGTTCATGTAGGCAAAGCCCGGCGATCAAGGTTCAATGGTCTGACCATAGAGGCTATTATGCACGCAATTGGTAAATTGTTGAACCAAAGTGACAGAAGTCGGGGGTTTCGTCGAATCAACAATATAGGCTGCCGACTTCCCTATTTCCGCGGTCCTGCGTTTTGGTCTTCGGCCGCACTCAGACTCTTGGCGGTTTTTTCCGCGAGCAATCGAACCGCGGGTTCGAGCACGAGATCGTTGTGGCTGCACGGAAAGTCGTGAAACTCTATCTTCCCTCGAGCGACGCCGCCCCAGCCGTCGAGCGGCAGACTCCCGAACAACAGCCGGGTGTCGAGCGTGCGCATGATGGTCATGTTCCCCGCCTAAGGTTGCGGACGACAGGTTACGGTCGCACAATAGGGAGCAGGCACCACCCCTTCAATATCGTTTCTTTTCATGATGAGTCAAAATATAGGATATTCTACAGGTTGGCGCCGGATCACTGGGCCAATGCCGTTAAGTCGAGGCTTAACGGTTCCCGAGCCTTTGAAGGGTGAATGGTCAAGCCGTTCATGGTTCCGCAAGGCTCCCCTGAACCTAGACGTAGGGTCCCCGTGAACGGCTGAACTTAACCACATTGCCCCCGGCGTGACCGGACTTCGCCCATATCAGCAATCATTCGATACCCGCATGACTTTTCGCTCGCCCACCGCTGCCGCTTCGGCCAGGCGCCGGGACTGGAAGACAATTCGCACATTGCTTCCGTACTTGTGGGAATTCCGTTTGCGGGTGCTTCTGGCGCTTTTCTGCCTGGTTCTGGCGAAGGCCGCGAATGTCGCGATTCCGTTGATCCTCAAGGGGATCGTCGACGCGCTGGACAGCGCGCAGAATCAGGTGTTGATCCTTCCGGTTGCGTTTCTGATTGCCTATGGCGCCATGCGTCTGGCCGGATCACTGTTCGGTGAATTGCGCGATGCGATATTCGCGAAGGTCACGCAGCGCGCGATCCGCCGCGCGGCCCTGCAGGTATTCCGTCATCTGCATTCGCTGGCGCTCCGGTTTCACCTCGACCGCCAGACCGGCGGGCTTTCCCGCGACATCGAACGCGGTACGCGCGGGATCAGTTTCCTGCTCACGTTCATGCTGTTTAATATCATTCCGACGCTCGTCGAAATCGGCCTGGTCGCCGCGATTCTGCTGGTGAACTATGCGCCCGCGTTCGCGCTGATCACTTTCGGGGCGGTCATCGTGTATATTGCGTTCACCCTCGCGGTCACCGAATGGCGCATGAAGTTCCGCCGTAACATGAACGAGATGGATTCCAAGGCCAACACCCGCGCGATTGACAGCCTGCTCAACTATGAAACGGTAAAATACTTTGGCAACGAAGAGTTCGAGGCCGAACGCTACGATGAATATCTTTCGGGCTGGGAAAGGGCATCGGTGCTGAGTCAGACGTCGCTCTCGGTGTTGAATTTCGGTCAGGGGGCAATCATCGCGTTCGGCATGACCTGGCTGTTGTTTCTGGCTTCCAAGGGCGTGATTGACCGCGTTCTGACCATGGGTGATCTGGTGCTGATCAACGCGTATTTGTTGCAGGTGTTCATTCCGATGAACTTTCTCGGTTTCGTCTACCGTGAGATCAAACACTCCCTTGCCGACATGGAGAAAATGTTCAGGTTGCTCGAAGAAAATCCCGCGATCCGGGACAAGGAAGGAGCACAGGCGCTGGCGCTTACGGATGCCACGATTCGTTTCGAAAACGTCAATTTCGGATACGGCCCGCGGCGGCGGATCCTGATTGATACCGATTTCGAAGTGCCCGCGGGCCGGAAATTCGCCGTGGTTGGCGCGAGCGGTGGCGGTAAATCCACGCTGGTGCGACTATTGTTCCGTTTTTATGACGCCGACAGCGGCCGCATCCTGATCAATGACCAGGATATCCGCGATGTCACGCAAAAGAGCCTGCGCGCGGCTATTGGAATCGTGCCGCAGGACACCGTGCTGTTCAATGACTCCATCTACTATAACCTCGCCTACGCCCGGCCCGGGGCCTCCAGGCACGACGTGGTCCGGGCCGCGCAAACGGCCCAACTCCACGACTTTATTAGGTCGCTCCCGGAAGGTTACGACACCATGGTCGGTGAACGCGGATTAAAACTCTCTGGCGGCGAAAAGCAACGCGTCGCGATCGCGCGAGTAATTCTGAAAAAACCGCGCATTCTGGTTTTTGACGAAGCGACCTCTGCCCTGGACTCCAGTTCCGAGCAGGCGATCCTGCGCGAACTGCGTGCGATCTCGGCCGATCACACGACGCTGGTGATCGCTCATCGCCTGTCCACGATTGTTGATGCCGATCAGATTCTGGTGCTGGACCATGGCCGGATCATCGAGCGCGGAACCCATCAGAAATTATTGGCGCAGCAAGGCGTTTATGCGCATTTGTGGACGCTCCAGCAGCAGGAACGCCGCGCTGAAACCGGGAGTCAGGGGCTTCGGACCGCGCCGGGCGCGGCGGTTTGACGCCGGAATCCGGGCAACGGTTGATGCTGATCAACGTGAATTAAGTTCATTCACCGCAAGGACCCAATTTCCGGCCAATGGTCGGTTCGCGCAACCGCTGCGAGGCCCCGCGTCTTTGATTTCAGGATTGTCATATTTCGAGATCCGGTTATACTTTGTTGTTCCCGGAGTCGCAATCTAAGCCGGGCAACAGAACGTTAGTGTCTCCCAGATCTACCGGGAGCTTCGCCAGATCGACAACCCGCAGACGTTGAACGTGAAGGGGTGACTGGTGGTAGATGGCCGATGGTTACAGGCTTGCCCTCCACAATTTGACAGTTTGATAATGCCGAAACTAAACTCCTATTTCATGCGGCTCATACAAGTCGCGCGCGACGACTATTCATCGTTTTTGCATTTCAAAGAACTCGTGCGGGAGGATTATGGTCTTCTCTATCGAGCCTGGATACTTCCCGGATCTCAAGCGGTTGCGGTGTACCGGCTCAGTGTCTGGGCGTATGGCGTACGGTTTGCGCCGTTGCGAATCCTTCTCAAGATAATCGTTAAAGTTTTGTCTGCTTATGTACGCAATTTTTACGCCATAGAGCTGCCGCGGACCACCCGGGTCGGGCGCCGCTTCGTTATCGGCCATCAGGGTGGAGTTGTGATCCATCCGTTCAGTAGCTTCGGCGACGATTGTTCCGTCCTGCAGAATGTCACGATCGGATCAGTAACCGGTGACACGTTCGACCGCTGTCCGGTTATAGGCAATCGGGTCGAAGTCGGCGCGGGCGCGGTGATCATCGGCGCGGTTGTGATCGGTGACGACGTGCGGATCGGACCCAACGCGGTCGTGACGACGAATATTCCGGCCGGTTCTCTGGTCGTGGCGCCGCCGCCGCGAATCATTCAATTCAAAACGCCGAAGCCCTCACCCTCGGCGACCGTAGTTCAAAATGAACCCGTCGCAAAATAGCGGGCCAGGTTCGGCTATCGAACGCGGCAATTACCTGAGGAAATCCGGCGATCTTGCGCGCGCCGTGGACGCTTACCTCGCGGCCGCGGCACGCAGCGAACCCGTTCCCGCATCGCTGTGTCTAGCGCTCGCGCGCACCTACCTGCTTCTGGATGACATTGCGAGCGCCGTGCGCTGGGCGGTCAGGGTGACGGATGCCGGCGATGATTTTCCGGCCTGGATGACCGCCGTGGCCCTTGTCCAGAACGCGACCCGCTGGAAAAACGTAGATCCGCGCCGCCGTTCGCGCGTGGCGATCGCGGGCAGCTTCACGACCACTCAACTGCAAGCGATCCTGCCGCTCGCCGCGTTACGCCTCGGAATCGAACTGGAAGTGACGGAGGCACCGTACGGTCAATACCGCCAGGAATTGCTGAATCCCGCAAGCGCTCTGTATCGCAACCGGCCGGACTTCATTATCCTCGCGGTCCACGAGGGTGAATTCGCGTTGCCATCGGTGAGCGCGAATCCGGAACGGGAGGTCGCGACCGAGATCTCGCGCTGGACGAGCTTGTGGGATGCGGCGGCGCTGCACAGTGCGGGCCGGGTAGTACAGTTCAATTTCGCGCTTCCCGCGGAACAACCGTTCGGCCATCTGGGCGTGCGGATGCCCGGTACCCGTTACGCGATGGCGCAAGCGGTGAACGCAGGTCTGGGATCGGCGGCCGGCACCAGGGTGGATATCCTTGATTGCGAACGGCTCTCGGCCCTGGTCGGCAAGGAGCGCTGGCTGGATCCGCGGTACTGGCATTTGTCGAAACAGGCGGTGTCGCTGCAGGTTCTGCCCCTTATGGCCCGCCATCTCGCGGCGGTGATCGCGGCCGACTTGGGGCTGAGCCGGAAGTGTCTCGTACTCGATCTGGATAACACGCTGTGGGGAGGGGTGATCGGCGAAGACGGGCTTGCCGGAATCAAACTTGGCGGCGACGCGACGGGCGAATCATTCGTGGCCTTCCAGGAATACATCCTGCGTCTGAAGCACAAGGGCGTGATTCTCGCGGCATGTTCGAAAAACAACGAGGTCGATGCGCGGGAACCCTTCGAGAGCCACCCGGACATGAAGCTCAAGCTGGATGATTTCGCGGTTTTCGTGGCGAACTGGGATACCAAGCCGGACAACCTCGTCCGCATCGCCGGGATCCTGAACATCGGGCTGGATGCACTTGTGTTCGTGGATGATAATCCGGTGGAGTGCGCGGCCGTGCGCCGTGAATTACCGCAGGTGGATGTGATTGCGCTTCCCGAGGATCCGGCCTATTACGCACGTTCCCTTTCCCGGTATCTGCTGTTCGAGACCGCGAGTTTCACCGGCGAGGATGCGCAACGAACCGCTCAATACCGGGCCCGCGCCGAGGTCGCGAGTCTGGAGAAGAGCGCGCGGTCGCTGGAGGAACTGTGGGCGAGTCTCGACATGGTCGCGACCATCGCGCCGTTTGACGAAGTCAACCTGCCGCGCATCGTGCAGCTGATCGGCAAGACCAATCAATTCAATCTGACCACCCGTCGTCATGGATTACCGCAGGTTGAGGCATTTACGCGGAATCCCGACTGCATACATTTTTCGTTGCGGTTGCGCGACCGTTTCGCCGACCACGGCCTCGTGGGGCTGATCATCGCGGTTCAACAGCGTCAAATCATCGAGATCGATACCTGGCTGATGAGCTGTCGCGTGATCGGGCGCAGTGTGGAGAAGACGATGCTCGAATATCTGTACTCGCATGCGACGCGGCGCGGGGTCACGGTAATCCGCGGACTTTATATTCCGACCGCAAAGAACCAGCTCGTGAAGGAGATCTATGGCGAAATGGGTTTTACGCGGCTGGAGGAGAATTCGGGAGCGCAAGCTTGGGAATACGACCTTGCCGGCGTTGGTCCGATCAAGAATCACTATATCCAGATAAAAACCATCGGAGACTAAGCATTGAGCATTCACCAGCAATTGGAACAGGTATTCCGGGATGTGTTTAACGACGATTCCCTGGTTTTACGCGACCAGATGACGAGCCTGGATATTGCCGGATGGGATTCGATGGCTCACATCAATCTGATGTTCAGTCTCGAAGCCGCGTTCGGAATCCAGTTTAAGGGCAACGAACTCGCCGAATTCAAAGACATTGGCGAGCTCGAAAAATACCTGGAACAAAAGAGCGCGCCGTGAAATCCGCTGATTCAATCGGGTGACGACCCGCCCCGATTCCACTGTCTTAAGGAAGTTCTGATTAAAACAAACTTCCCGCAGTGCAGGGATGCACTGCCAAAATCTACGCTTCCAGTGTGTGATTTTGTGAGGCAACCACGAATCGCATTGGCAAGGTTGACGACCGCTGAGAACCTGTTCAAGATCTTGCTGAAGGGCGCATCGCGGCGTTAAAACTGACCTCAAAATGCTCACATACGACGTGTATGCTGCGCTTTTTCGCCCAGTTTTGCCTTGCGCTGCATCCCTTGATCGAGATCTTGAACAGGCTCTGAGAAATCCAGGATGGATTTATTCAGCGTTTCCTTAATAACCCCCGCCACCTCTCATGATCGCGACCGGCTGCCGTCGGTAAAGCGTTTCATTCGTAATCGTTCTGGGGGATCCCGCATCGTCCGGCCGATTTTTTCGTTTGACCTTGACCTTTTGACCTGCTGGTTGGATTATCTGGCGCGGAATGGTCGTTGCGATGGAAAAAACTCTTTTTCTCGATCGAGCGATGCCGTACATTGGCTCCCCAACGAAGCTCTGATTTAATGGGCTTTCCGCGGTGCACGGATGCGCTGCCGAAATCTAAGTTTGCAGCGTTTGATTTTGTAAGGCAGAGCCGAATCGCATTGGGTGCTGCCGACCGCTGAAGAATCCAGGATCGATTTATTCGGCGCTTCCCTGAAAAACCTTGATTCATTCAACAACCAGGAGCCGTTAATAAGGTAACGCGATGACCCAAAAACCGAAGACACTGAATCTGGCCTTGTATTGCGATTTTGAAAATATCGCGCTCGGCGTGCGCGATGCGAAATATGCGGCATTCGATATCCAGAAGGTATTGGAGCGCCTCCTGCTCAAGGGAAATATCGTGGTCAAGAAAGCCTATTGTGATTGGGAACGTTATAAGGAATTCAAGTCGGATATGCACGAGGCGGCCTTCGAGTTGATCGAAATACCGCATGTGCGTCAATCCGGCAAGAATTCGGCCGATATCCGGATGGTGGTTGACGCGCTGGACTTGTGTTACACGAAATCCCATGTCGATAGCTTCGTCATTATCAGCGGCGACTCGGATTTTTCGGCGTTGGTCAGTAAACTTCGTGAGAATAACAAGGTCGTGATCGGCGTCGGGGTGAAAAATTCCGCGTCGGATCTGCTGATAGCGAACTGCGACGAGTTCATTTTTTACGATGACCTGGTGCGCGGGACGGAAACCAATCGCATGTCAAAGCGCAAGGCCGCGGCCGCAAAAACCTCAACCACGAAAGCGGCCGGCACCAGCGATGAAGCGAAAAAACAGGAGGCTCTGGATCTGGTGCTGGAAACCCTCGAAGACTTATTCGAGGAACGCGGGGAAGAAGAAAAGGTTTGGGGTTCGATGGTCAAGCAGGCATTAAAAAGACGGAAACCGGGTTTTAACGAAAGTTATCACGGCTTCCGCACCTTCGGAAAACTGCTCGAAGAAGCCCAGTCAAGAAAGCTGTTGACCATGGAACACGATGAACGATCCGGGGGATACATCATCCGGAGCATCGTGTCCGAGGAGTAGGCCGGACATGGCTCTTGGCAGCCAGGAAGAATCCAAAGGCGCATTGTTTATAACCGGTACTTCGGGGTTCGTCGGGAAAAGGCTGTTGCGGCAAATCAATCCCGCGGATTACTCGCGGATCACGCTGCTGAACCGGCAAAGAACCCAGTTGCCCGGTCACCTTGCGGGCATCGCCTGGGTACGCCAGATTGAAGGGACGCTTAAGGAATCGGAGCTTTATTCCAGTTGTCTGGATCGGCATACCCGGATCATCCATCTCGCCGGAATTACCGGCAAGACCGAGCGGGACGCCTATTTCGAAACGAATACGCACGGCACCGAACAGTTGATCCGCGCGGCCGAGCGGGCCGGGGTTCATGCCTTTCTGTTCGTGAGTTCGATCGCGGTGTCGTTTAAAGCGCGCGACGGCTATCACTATGCGGAGTCGAAGCAGCAGGCCGAACGAATGCTGCAGTCGAGCCGGCTTTGCTACTGTATAATCCGGCCGACCATGATCCTTGGTGAGGGTTCTCCGGTCCTCAGAAATTTGTCGACTTTGGCGAAAGGCCCGGTAATCTTGCAGCCCGGAAGCGGCAAGATCGCCGTTCAGCCGATCGATGTCGGCGATCTGGGCAAATTACTGCTCGCGATCGTCGCGGAAGATGCGTTCGGGAATAACGTTCTGGAAATCGGCGGCCCGGAAGTGATCACGCTGGCTGACTTGCTCCAGAAGATTCACTTGGCGCACCATGAAAAACCCGGGATTGTGATCAGGTTTCCGCCGGGATTGCTGATTTTCGGGTTTCGAATTCTTGAAAACATCATCGGCAAGTATTTGCCGGCCACTGCCGGGCAGTTTGCATCTTTTTGCAATTCCGGTACGATCCAGCCTGATGCGTGGTGGAGCAGACACTCCGGCGGCCTCAAAAATGTGGATTCCATGCTGGCCGGACTTACTATCACTGGGCCAAGTCTTGTGGATGATCCGCGCGCGCGCGAATGCTCGGCGTATACCCGTTATCTCGTGAATCAGGAGCCGGATTCTTATATCCAACGCAAATATGCCGAGGCGTTTGCGGCAGGCAGGCCTCTCGCAAGCGCCGACCGTTGCCGCTTTGAATCATTGATCACCAGGATTTCGACGATCCATCCGATCTATACCCGAGCGATCGATGGCTATTGCAAATTCTTTTACCGCGATTCAATGATCCGCAAAAAGCTGGTTTTATTGTTGGCAATCCTCGAATGCAGCAGCGGCTCTACGGGCATGATCGACCGCACGGATTCTTACGGTCCGCCGCTGATGCTGCTGACATTTTTGACCCAGATGACCCGCTCGATGGTATTGCTGTTGATCGCAACCATTCTTTTCAGTCCAATACGATTGGCCCTGGATTGCGCCGAATGGTTGTCCGGAGACCGGCGTGGCTGATTTTACCGTGGTCGGTTCCGGAGCAAGCGGCGTTCATTTTGCGCTCACCGCGCTCGAACGCGGATGTTCCGTTGAAATGATCGACGTCGGCTGGACACCGAATTCCGTAGCTCTAACACCGGATTCATTTACGAAGCTCAAAGAGACGCTTGCGGATCCCGCGGATTATTTTCTCGGCCGGAATTTTGAAGGCGTGTCGATGCCGGACGGGAATCCCGGTGAGTTTTTCGGCAATCCCCCGTCGAAGGAGTACGTATTTCGCCGGTTGTCCCGGTTTGAACCCTATGCCGAAAATTTCGCCCCGGTTTACTCGTTTGCGCGTGGCGGGCTTGCCGAAGCCTGGAACGGCGGCTGCTACCCTTTAAACGAACATGAAATCGAGGATTTTTTATTTTCCTATGCCGAGCTCGAGCCCTATTACGCGCAGGTCGCAAACCGGATCGGGATCAATGGCGAAAAGGACGACCTCGCCGCGTCCGTCCCCTGGCATGCCGGGCTGCAAGCGCCGCTGAGACTCGATCAGCATTCGGCGTTGTTATTGTCGCTGTACCGCTCGAAGCGAAAGACATTCCAGCGACGATTGGGCTGCCGGATCGGTCATGGCCGGCTCGCGGTTCTGGGCCAGGATCTCGGCGGCAGGGAATCCTGTGATTATCTCGGCCGGTGTCTTTGGGGATGCCCGCGCCAGGCTCTGTATACTCCGTCGGCTACCCTTCGGGAATGTTTGACGAATCCGAATTTTACGTATACGGATCGTCACTATGTGCGCTATTTTCGATATAACGATTCGGGGCGGATCGAAAACCTGGTAGTGCAGCCGGCCGAAGGGCGACATCACCGGGAAATACCGGTCAATACGCTGGTGCTGGCCGCGGGTACGCTGGGGAGCTCCAGAATTCTGCTGGAATCGGTATTCCGGGAAAGTGGCGCCGTAATCCGGTTGCCGGGGCTGATGGCAAACCGTAAAATCACGGTCCCCTATCTGAACCTGTTAATGATTGGCAAGCCCTTTGCTGCGGAAAGCTATCAGTTTCATCAACTCGCGATGGGCCTGGATGGCGGGCGCCCCAAGGATTATATTCATTGCCTGATCACGTCTCTGAAGACAGCGATGATCCACCCGATCATCGATCGATTCCCGTTCGACCTCAGAACTTCCTCGTTTCTATTCAGGAATTTGCATGCATCGCTGGGCTTCGTCGATATCCATTTCCATGACACGCGGCGCGCACAAAACTATTTGACCCTGGATACTACAATCGGCGATCCCGACTATCCGAGACTTAAAATTTGCTATTCGGAAACGGACGACAATACGCGCGAATCGGATGCGGTCCTGAAACGAATAAAAAACGCGTTGTTGCGTTTGGGATGTCTGGTGATTCCGGGGATGACCCGCTGGTATCCGGCCGGAGCGGTAGGCCAATATGCCGGGACCTTACCGATCACAAACAATCCCGCGCAGCAATGGACAACGAATCCCGATGGCCGCAGCAACGATTTTGAAAACCTTTGCGTGGCCGACGCAAGCACGTATCCGTTTTTGCCCGCGAAGAACATCGCCTTTACCTTGATGGCCAACGCAAGCAGGGTCGCCGATCGGGTAAACTATTCCGAATGACGGGGGGTTTCGTGCGAATCTCGACGCGTGTATTACGAATCCGGACCTCGCGAACGCAAACGCCGGCGATCACTACGATCCTGGCGATCACAACGACGGGGTTAAGTAAAGACGATAGCGGACCGGTTCAGGCTCCAGCGGCAACCCGGCGAGCTTCGCCCAGAACACATGCTGATCGATGTAATGTTCCGACAGCGGATGGCCGGACTGGCCTCCGGGCATCGCAAGGAAGCCTTCGTCGTGATGGGCGGGCGATACCACGAGTCTTTCGGTGACTCCGTAGCCTTCCGCGATGACGTTGATGCAAAATGTGCAGCCGGACAATGGATATTCGGGCAGATCCAGAAATTTCGAGAGCGCCGGAACCGCCCTAGAGAAAGGGTGGGAAATCCTGACTGGATTGATGTCGCTCCAGACCAGTTGATTGATATCCTGAACCCCGTGGTGGGCCTCGAGTTTTTCGACAGTCCTGATCAACACGGTCAAAATCAAATCGTCCCAGTTTTGATAGATTTCACCGCGCGGCAACAAATTCGGCTGCCGCATCGTCAGAATTTGCCGCAACGCCGTGTCCATATTGAACCAACTGTAATAAAATTTCTCGTCGGTCGCGTAACACTGTTTGAGCAACGGCAAAATGATTTCGCCGGCGAGCCGCCGCCGAAAACTGAACAACACTCCGATTCCGCGGCTGTCCGCTTCGGCGCGGCCGCTCCACGCGGTCAAATATTTTTTGATCCGGGCCAGGCCGGGATTTTCGCGAACTGCCCGATCGCTGAGCACGGAAAGGGCCAGATCGCGATAGAAGTCATAGAAGCCGGTCCGGGTGTCGGCCTGCAACCGCGACATTGCGGTTTCGGTGATGTCGTGCATCGAGGCCAGCCGTTGCCGGATTCTCGATGCGCGATAACCGTTCGCGTAGTTCTGCCCGACTGGAAACGGATAGTCCTTCCCGATCACGAAGTTATTGGCGGTTACAATAAATCCGGATTCGGGATCCAGGACGCGCGGCAATTCTTCGGGCGCCAGATATCCGTTCCAGGCAATTTCCGGCGTTCCCCAGGGTACACTGATCGAACCGTCGAACCCCCGGCGTTTGGGAATCTTGCCGGTCAGGGTCCAGCCGATGCTTCCGTTGGCATCGGCCAGCATGACATTCAGCGCCGGGGATCCGGCCTGGTTGAACACCGCGATCGCTTCACCGAGATTTTTGACCCGGTCCAGATCGATCAGTCCGAGATCGACGGCTTCCGGATCGAGCGCGGTCCAGCGGATCGCGGTCGGTTTGCCGAACAGGTGCTTCTCGGAAACCGGGCCCCATATCGTACCCCGGATACGGATCGGCACATCCTCGCCGCCGCGCACCCGGATGATTTCATCCCGCGTCTCGAAACGAGCCCAGCCATCGGGGGTCCGGTATTTGTTTTCATGCCGCGGATTAATTTCGAGTGTAACCAGGTCGATCACGTCCGCGAGCGAATTCGTGTAGCCCCAGGCAACATGGCCGTTGCTGCCGCTGACCAGGAGCGGCAGTCCGGGAAGTGTGATTCCGCTGAGGACCGTGTCCGCGTACTGAAGCCGCGCCCGATACCATACATTCGGAACCATCAGCGGCAGATGCATGTCGTTGGCCAGTATTGCGCGCCCGTCGGCGGTCTTGCGGAGGTTGACCACCCAACCGTTGGATCCGAACGGTTCGTCGAACCGGATGCGGGCGCCGAGCTGGAGGTTTTCCCGGTTCGACCGGTACAAGGCTTCGACCGATTCCGCGGGCACGGGCCGCTGCGGACGTCTGGATTCCGGGCCTCCGACGAGAGTCTCGGTGTACTGGTCCGAGTCGGGCGTCAAAAATGAAACCACGTCACCCGGCAGGGTATGCGTCATGACCGTCAACATGGCTTCCTGGTGCCCGGTGAAATTGAGCGCCTGAAACATATTCAGTGCGACCAAAAGACTGTCTTCCGGGCGCCAGAGCGCTGGCCGGATTCCGAGCAGGGACAGTTCGAATGATTGGAGTACGCTCTGAACCAGAAACGCATTCACCCCTTCCGAGTACGCATGCAGAACCTGCCGCTGTTCCTCGGGCAAACGTTGCAGTATCAGACGGGCGGCGCGCTCAAAACCGAGAACCCGCTGGTGGCCGTCCATCCGGACCAATCCGGGTCCGAATATTTCGGCCAGACGGCCTTGCGCGGTTCGCCGAAACAGCTCGAGCTGGAACATCCGGTCTCGCGCCGTCACGAATCCGAGCGCGCGGAAGGCGTCGAGGCGGTTGTCGGCCTCGATCGCCGGAACCGCGTAAGGGTCGCTGTGAATCGTGACCGGCGCGGTCAATCCGCGCAGCGATTTCGATCCGTCCAGGTCGGGTAATGTCGCGCAGAGCAGGGCAACGAAAAGTATTCCGAGACCACCGAAAACCCACAACGAAAGGACGATCGCCAGTCGAAGAGTTTTTTTCATCAGGCTTTTGGGCCGGCTTTAAATCGAACGGGACAATACCGGCCCGACCTGTCCGTTCTGTCGCGAACGAACGATCGGATAATTCCAGGCCGAGTTTAGCGGATATTTCGCGGGGGGATCGAACGAGCTCGAAACCCCCCGCGCGCTTAGATCATGCGGAACCGGGTTTGCCCACCGAGTCGCGGGCGACCAGTCCGCCTTTCAGAAAGTTAGTCCGGATGTACATCACAATGACCGCCGTCAATGCGGTCACAATCAGCCAGAGCGTTAAATTGAAAAGGCTGTTGTTATGGACTGACGGCGTGAACAGTGACACCGGAAGCACGATGAATTTGGTAAGCATGGTAAAGGCGCCCTGAAAACTGATGAAGCCCAGCGCCGCCCAGAGCCATGAGTTTTTGCCGATTTTACGTGCGGTATCGAAGTACCATATCGCGGTTGCAATCGCGAGAAGTCCGCTGACCATAGTCCGCTCCCTCATCTTCACGATGATGTTCTGGTTGAGAGAATTCAGAATAAAAAAATCGGTGTCGAATAGCAACGGTTTTTTGAGCGTTATAAGACAAATGGTAGGTGCGAATCTATTCGTAGGTTACGATCGTTTCGAAACAATTGGCGCCTACATCTAGCGTTCCAGATAGCTCCGTAGACTCGACAGCGCTTGGTTACGGATCAGCTTTTGCTGCATTTCCCATTGCTGCGCTGGATCGACGGCCTGAAGGAAGCGGACATCCTGGCCGGCGCAATAAGCCACGGGAATGCCGCTATGGAACAGGATCCGATTATTCGGATGAGCGCCGATTTTCTGGCCGGGAACGACAATGCCCAGCAAGTTGAGCGGATCGGTCGCGTTGATCACGATCCATTCGGAAGGCTCCGGCCGCCTGGACATTTTTCTCAGGGACTCGAGTGCTTCGGGTAGCGCAAATTGTTCGCCGGCTTGACTCGCGACGAACCGGCCGCCCCGGAGTTTCCCGCGCGCCTCCATGCGCCGCAATACGGGCAACAGATCGCTCCAGCCCGGCGCCAGGGATTCCCGGGCCAGGATCACCCGAAACAGAATGCCGTAGCGCCGCAAAAAAATCAGGGCGAGTTCTTCCATTTCTTCGACATTCGGCACCTTGAATTGCGAACCCCAAGGGCCGGGCGCCGGGTTTAACCAGGCGCGGATGGCCGGATCAACGAGCGCCCAGCGGCCTGCGTTCTGCAAACCGAAGATCGGCGTCAACCGGCCCCGGCGCTTGTGTTCCGGAATCAGCAGCGCGCGCAGCCCGCTGAATTTATCTGAAGTGACCAAACCTTTGCCGACGAGTTCGGCCAGTGCGGCTTCGAGTTGGCTCGGCAGGAGTCTGCTTTCGGCGGTCAGTTCGTCGTAAAAGGAAGCGCCGCGCGAGATCAGCAGGTCGGCGATCTGGCAGGCGATCCCGCTCAGCATCAATGGGACTGGGTCCTGTTGGGCCGCGCGCCAAGCCCGCAGATGCTGCCGCGCAAAAAAGCCGATCGGAGTGGACTTCAGCGGGCCCGTTCCACTCCCGGCTCCGCTGAGCCGGGACCAGAGATATTTACCGGTCACGCACAAATTATCCAAACCTTCGGGATTGTAATGCGCGATCCTTGCCGGAAGCAGTTCGGATTCCCAGGCCGCCGCGGCGGACTCGTAGCCTTCCAGTTGTCCGATAATCGCGGTGAAGGCGTCGTTGCCCTGCATCCGGTGATCGGAATGCAGATGTTGCCAGCGGAACAGGAAGCGCAAAAAATCCGTCGCCGAAACCGGTTCGACCGCTTTCCGCAGCCGGTCCAGCGTGTACCGGTGAATGCGCGCCAGCAACCGCCGTTCGCACCATTCCAGGTCGGTGCATCCGGGACTGAACCGTCCGCGCAGCAGAAAGCCTTCGGTTTCGAGGCGGATCAGGCCCTGTTCAATTTCAGGAATACCGATATTCAATATCCGGCGCAGCGATTCGGCCTTCACCGGTCCGCTGTTCTCGAGCCGGGCACGCAGGATTTCGGTCAGAGCCGCGCCGGGATCGGGTATTACGTCGGATTGCCATTCACAAGGCACGGATCCGGGCTCGCCCCGCAAATCCGGATAAACCGCCCGAAACAACGGCAGCCTTTCAACGGCTACCCAGAAAACGCGCGAGCTGTCCGGCAGCCGCAGGCGGATCGCCCGGTTCTGAGCGATCAGGTCCTCGAACAGGGCCGGCCAATGAGGCATGCTTTCTTCCTCTTCGACGATCAGAGCCTGCAAGGACAGCGCGTCGTGCAGTTCGTCGGGCGTGTTCGCGCGCGGCGACACCTCGTCACGGACCCGCGCAATCGCGGCCGGGTCGAGCTGTCCGAGATCCGCGGCGGTTTCCGGGTCCAGCCAGCGGCGGCTCAACACCGCGCGGGTGCGCCGCTCTTCCGCGGGTGCTCCGTCCAGAAAAGCGTAATTGCGCGCGTTAAGGATTTCGGCCGCAAGCGGCGAGGGTTCGACCACATCGCGCGCGACGACCCGCAGGTCTCCGCTTTCAATGCGCTCCAGGATCGCAATCAGCCCGCCGATGTCCATGGCTTCCGTCAGACAATCGTGAATCGTCTGATCGACCAGCGGATGTTCGGGTATTTCCCGGTCGCCGGAAATATTTTCAAGACAAGCGACCTGGTCCGGAAAGACGCTGCTGATCAGGTCATCGGATTGCATCCGGACCAGATAGGGCGGCGTTTTCCTGCCTCTTTGAAAACGTCGGATCGCGAGCGCGCAGGTGCAATTCCAGCGCCAGCGAACCTTGAACATCGGCGCGTCCAGCAGGGCCTGGACCAGAAGTTCGCGAACCGTGGCGGAATGAAGAAAACGCGGAACCGATTCCAGTTCGAAGCTTTGCGAGGCGCCGAGCGACAGAATGATCGCGTTTTCCGTGGCCGCGGCCTGCAGCTCGAAATTGAAGGTTCTGCAGAAACGCTTGCGCAACGCCAGTCCCCAGGCGCGGTTGATCCGGTTGCCGAACGGGCTGTGCAGAATCAGTTGCATGCCGCCGGATTCATCGAAAAAGCGCTCCAGCACCAGGGTGTCGAAACTCGGCATCGCGTCGAGCGTGGCCTTGGCCGCGGCGATATAGTTGACCGCCTGTTGCGCCGAATTGCGGTCGATGCCGACTGTCTCCTGCAACCAGGCCGAGGCCTCATTCAGCCGGCCATTTTCAGGGCCGCAATGGTCCGCGATTTCCTCCCGGACGCGCGCAACCGCGAACGACAGTTCCGTGCTCCGCCCGGGCGCCTCGCCGAACCAGAATGGGATGCTCGGCGGCAGGTTTCCAGCGTCTTCGACATACAGGTCACCTGCCTCCATGCGCACCATACGCCAACTGCTGTTGCCGAGCTGGAAAATATCGCCGCTCAGGCTTTCCATCGCGAAATCTTCGTCGACCGTGCCGATAAACTGGCTTCCAGGTTCGAGAATGACTTTGTAGTCGGCGTTGTCCGGAATCGCACCGCCGCAGGTGATCGCGGTGAGCCGGGCGCCTTTGCGCGGCCTGAGCTTGCGATTGACCCGGTCATGATGCAGATACGCCG
The DNA here is from genome assembly GCA_041748915.1 of Methylococcales bacterium. Taxonomy (GTDB): domain Bacteria; phylum Pseudomonadota; class Gammaproteobacteria; order Methylococcales; family UBA1147; genus UBA1147. Next base: position 3,361 of record JBGTCG010000065.1, on the reverse strand, counting down.
AACGCTGGCCCAGCCGCGTACTGAAGCCTTCCGCGAGCATCCGCACGGTGCGGTCGAAGTCATGCCGGTCGAGATCCCGGTACGGGAAGGCCTTACGCACTCGTTGGAACAGCTCGTCTTCATCCCATGCCTCGCAACTCACCATCGCAACCAGTTGCTGGGCCAGGACGTCGAGCGGTCCATCCGGAATGGTCAGCCGGTCGAGCTCGCCGCGGCGCACCGCATCCAGAAGCGCGATGCATTCGATCAATTCATCCCGGCTGGTCGGGAATAAACGGCCCTTGGGGATTCCCACCGAGCTGTGGCCGGAGCGTCCGACCCGTTGCAGCAGCGTCGAAATCGAACGCGTGGTGCCGATCTGGCAAACCAGGTCGACGTCTCCGATGTCGATCCCGAGTTCGAGCGAGGCGGTTGCGACCAGCGCGCGGAGACTGCCGGATTTGAGCCGCATTTCAGCATCGAGCCGCTGTTCCCTCGCGAGGCTGCCGTGGTGGGAGGTGATGGCGCCCGGGTCCAGCCGTTCGCTGAGATGGCGCGCGACCCGTTCGGCCATGCGGCGGGTATTTACGAAGACCAGCGTGGTCGTGTGCCGGCGGATCAGATCGCTCAATCGGTCGTAGATGCCGCTCGCGGCCTGACCGGATAACAGCGCTTCCAACGGCAATCCGGGTAATTCGAGGCCCAGATCGAGGCTCCGGCGATGGCCGGTATCGATAATGGAACATTCACTCACGGGGCGCTCACTGCCGAGCAGAAAGCTCGCGATCGATTCGATCGGACGCTGCGTCGCGGAAAGCCCGATGCGCGTCGGAGCATGACCCGTAAGTTCCAGGCGTTCGAGGGACAGCGCAAGGTGCGCGCCGCGCTTGGTTCCCGCGACCGCGTGGATTTCGTCGACGATCACGGTGCGGACCGATTTGAGCATGCGCCGTCCGCTGTCGCTGGTCAGCAGGATGTATAAGGATTCCGGTGTGGTGACCAGAATGTGCGGCGGTTTCTTGCTCATCGCGACCCGCTGGGCCGCCGGCGTGTCTCCGGTTCGCACCATCGCGCGGATGAATATTTTCGGATGCCCCTGTTCCAGTAAAATCCGGTCGATGCCGGCGAGCGGCTGCTCCAGATTGCGATGGATGTCGTTGCTCAAGGCCTTGAGCGGCGAAATATAAAGAATATGGGTTTCGTCCTGCAACCCTTCGCCGAGACCGGTGCGCACCAGTTGGTCGATTCCCGCAAGGAACGCGGCCAGCGTTTTTCCGGAACCGGTGGGCGCCGCGACCAGGGTATGTTTGCCGCCCGCGATCGCAGGCCATGCCTGTTGCTGGCACGGGCTTGGGCCTGAAAAATTCTGGTCGAACCAAAGTTTGACGGCTGGATGAAATTGGTCGGTGGGCATCGGTTTACCATACCCAATTCCGGGCTGACATGGAAGATCCGGATGGTCAGGGGGAAAAAGCCCCTGGTTTTGCGCGCTGCGCGTAAATTGGCGCCTGGTTCAGCATTCCCGGACGCGGTGTTTTCCGATCAGAAATTGAGATTGGGTCGATTTGATGATAAATTGAATTGGGATTGGTCTCGTAACTCGTTCATTGATGATGCCGGAATCGGAGCGCGGATATCGGAGTCGACTGTATAGTCGGCGCAAAATTTCACCCGTTGCCCGAAAATTCTGTTAGAATGAAAGGCTTGGCGGGAGGTTGTGGATACTCTAGTCGGTTGATTGGAGTGAGATAATAATATCGTTGGACTCGGTTCCGCGGATCCCCGGAGTCCTGTCACGCCAAGCGCGCTGTCCGTTATCACCAAATTTGATATCGAATCCATGGTGGGTGTAGCTCAGTTGGTAGAGCCCTGGATTGTGATTCCAGTCGTCGCCGGTTCGAGTCCGGTCATCCACCCCATTTTTCTAGCGCGAAAAAATTTCCCGAAATTTCCTCATCTGTAGCACAGCGTCTTCACAGACAATGGGCCGTTAGCTCAGTTGGTAGAGCAGTGGACTCTTAATCCATTGGTCCCGAGTTCGAATCTCGGACGGCCCACCAAAGAATTCAAATAGTTAGCACATTCTTAAAAACGGTCTATTTTCCCGGGTCAACCCCGGGTCAACTTTGAAAGTGTGTTTAGGGTGATTTAGAGGGATCGGCAGCGATCAGAAAATCCTTGATTTGTGGCTCCCAATAAAAAACCCGGCATAAGCCGGGTTGGCAGCGCGATCTCCTTATGGATTTGAAGGGGGAGATTCAAGGGCTTCGTTTCGAGACACATCAGCAGGAAGTGCATCCGCCGAATTTGTGCATTTATCGCTGTTCGCGCCAAGATTTTGGAGTACGGTGGCGGAATCCGCCAGTCGCTTTCTTGCAATTCCAACAGTATCGTGATGAACCCCGCACCGCCTTCCAATCTCGCGGTCGGAGTCGTCCGGATGGCGTCAGGTCTTCGTACGTCATGATCGATCACTCTTCAACGCGGGCGCCATCGCTGAGTCCTACTTCCGCGGCCGCGTAGTCAATGCATTCATCGATCTTTTGGGCAATGCTCCGAATGATGGTCAGGGTATTGACGATATCCTCGGAATCAAGGCCGTTTCCCCGTGATTTCATACCCATCAGGCAGAGATTTGCCAGCGTTGCGATTTGAGAGAATCCCTCGTGGGAAAGGCTGGCGCTGTCTCTGATCGCGGCTTGTAGGCGAGGAACGCTTACACAGGACGTGGTTTCCATAAGGGTGCTCCGGTAGTTGAAGGGCGCCGGGCGCTGAAAACCGTATCGAGACGGCCGGGATATTCCCCGAAGGTGTTGTATTACCCGGCGCCCGGCAGTAAACCGGAAGACACAAAAAAACCGCTGTCTGTCGGGTGCGGTATCCGCTCGATACGGGTTTTCAGGCCCGTACTAAATTATAGCCGGTAGGGTGGACTGAAGTATTGGACTTTGGTGCTGGGGGTGCGCGAAATGACCGACGCTGATGCCTATATGCAATTGGTACTCGATAACGCCCAGGGTGAGCTGCACCCGCTGGAGGAAGGAGAACACGGAGAAGAAACTGGATTAGGGTGCGCAGAATATGCGCGGCGGATAGGAAAAAACGAACAATACGTAAGAACACAGATACTTGCAGCTCGTACTTTACGCATAATATTAAAAGATCAATCATATGGTTGGACACCTAACGTATTTAAAAGATATTGGCGACAACTATATGAAATATATACAATTTATAAATAGCTTCTAAATCCTTTTGCAAAACACCTGATAGACAATGAATGGACGGTTACGCAAACCCGCAAAGAGATCGAGCGCTCTAAAAAAGACCTGCCCGAGCCGCCAGCAAAAACGCCGTAGCCTTAACTGGGTAAAATTTACCC
>JBGTCG010000064.1:0-23467 GCA_041748915.1 Methylococcales bacterium | reverse complement strand
ACCGACAAAACAACCGGGCTTTGGCAGGCGAGGGGTGTCTCGAATTCGACGTTAATAAAAATAATTCTTATTACGTAAGGATTTCGTAGCACCGCACCTGGATTTTAACCGAATGAAAAATTTTTTCTCGAAAATTTCGGGGATGGTCGGCAAATTTTTTTAAAAAAAAAGGCTTTTCGTTCAGGCACTAATTATCCTTTGTGTAACGATTTTAGGGATCTAACGAAATTAAAACAGCGGCGACTGGAGGCTGGAGGAAGGCAAACCCTACCGGAAGACGTCTGGAGTGGTCAAGCATTTTGTGACAACCCAGTTTAGCGGCCTTCATCAATTCAGCCATCGCTGTTGATTCGTATTCATTCGGGCTAACATAGTCCAGATACGAGTGCAGCCTGCGGCTGTTGTAAAACATCGATAGGTAATTCACGATATCCTGTTGAGCCGCAGAGCGCGTCGAATCCGTTCCTTCTTCAGGCTCGCGAAGATGCCTTCCGTTCCGCGACCCGGGCTCTTGGCCAGTTATAAATTCAGCGTCAAATAGATCTTTTAGCCGACCTGGAAATATGCTCGCTCCATAAGTATGCAAGCATTTGATTTTCGTGGTGGCCAGGGGCAGAATCGAACTGCCGACACGAGGATTTTCAGTCCTCTGCTCTACCGACTGAGCTACCTGGCCAGCGGCGAGTAGTGTGTGGACGCGTATTAAACCGGTCTTGATGGCTTTAGTCAAGCAAAACTCGGGAGTTTATTTCAAATGATCGAGAGACCGGCGATGTTCGCTTTTTGAAACAGGTTACCGATAAATCGAAAGATCTTCTTTATTCCTATCGATAATTTCGGTAACAACCAAATGCAGGCAAAAATGAACAGAACCAGAAAAATCAGAAACAACACAGGATGATAGAACGCGGCCCACAAGCCTGCGACCGTTGCGACGTCCTCGCCGATCGAGGCCGTCCAATTCGAGAAAGGTTCCGTGAAGAATTGATCAGAATTCTCGTCCCCCGCTTTAATTGCGTCGGTTCCCGCACTTAGACTCCCGCCTACCAGCGCGGCAGCAATCTGCACCGCGGGACCGATCTCGCCAATCGCGCCCGCGGCCAGAAGTGCTCCCGCAGGAATCCGAAAAAAGTATGGATTGCCCCATCCAGTATCGACGCACGGAACTTTGTCGGCTAAAAATTCTATGCAATACATGAATTCCGCCGCGATCGTCACGAGCGGATTCGCGACAATTTGAAGATCTGGCGGAAGATTGATGTTTCCGGTAGTCGCCAGGATCCTAAGAGTCAACAACGTTGCATACAGATTGAACCGCCCCTAAAATTAAAGGGCATCCGGCCTTTAAAGCGGGTTGTTCGCACCAAATTTGAATTGGAGATTTTATGGCTCAGATCACTTTGGATTTTGATGCCGGCGCTATGTCGGCCTTGCGCAAGGGACCCGCCGAATTTGCGCGGGAGGTCAAAACAGCCGCCGTGATTCAATGGTATGCCGAAGGCCGAATATCTCAGTCCAAGTCCTGTGAAATCCTTGGCATCAGTCGTTCGCAGTTTCTCGCGGAGCTGTTTCAGCGTCGCATATCCGCATGTCAGGTCGATATCGATGATCTACGGGAGGAACTGCGCGGTGTTTGAACGCTTGGTCGCCAATGCGTCGCCGCTTATTTTCCTTTCGCGTGTGAACGGATACGACTGGCTTCTGAGTCTGAGTTTAGAGTCTGTGATCGTTCCGGAACCGGTGATTGCCGAAATTGAGGCGGGCTCGGACGGAGCCGAGGTGCTCGCACAAATTCGACGATATGAGAGATTCATGGTAGTTGCCGGCCGAGAGGTTGCTCAAGTTGTCGCCGCATGGGATCTCGGAGCCGGGGAAACACACGTAATCAATCAGTGTCTGCAATCCCCTGGGTCAACCGCGTTACTCGACGATCGGCTTGGCAGGCAATGCTCGCAGAGTCTGGGAATCCGCCCGATCGGGACGCTCGGCGTCGTACTGGCGGCCAAACGTCTAGGACTCGTGGCCGCTGCGCGTCCGGTGGTCAGCCAGCTAATTGCTCATAGGCTCTATCTATCCCCGGATCTTATCGCCGAGGCACTCCGCGAGGTCGGCGAGTAGAACCAAGCGAACGACATGCTCCAGCGCTACAGTTCCCGCCGTGCCAGCCTTTATGACTCGTTCTTGAAACAGCGGCTCGCAGGAGCACGGCGCTACGACCGCATCGCCGGCTATTTCCAGAGCAGCCTGCTGGAGCTTGCGAGCGAATCGCTGGCTGGCATTCCCCGCATCTCGTGGACGTGCATGGCGGCATAGCGCAAGAGCGGTTCAGTGTGCTGCATGAACTGCTGACCGCTTCCACCCCGGGACGGGCGGTTGTTCGAAATACGGCTGGTGCCGGATGCCGAATTCGGCTTCGTACACGGCAAGGCGGAATCATCGATAGCGACCGGGGCCGCACCTCCTTCATCGGCAGCGCCAACGACAGCGCCCGGGCCTGGACCAGGAACTACGAACTGGTCTGGGAAGACGACGATCCCGATAGCGTGGACTGGCTGCAGGAGGAATTCGACGCGCTCTGGGAGCGGGCCTTTCCCTGGTCCGAGTTTATCGTGAAGCAGATCGGTAGGCTGGCCCGGCGCGGTGATCGCCCATGTTGGGCTCTGGCAGGAAAACCCGCTGCCTGAACCGGTGCTGGCCGAGATTCCCACCGCGACGGAATTGTTCGGGTTCTGGGATCACCAGAAATATTTCATCGATCTGGCTTTCCGGGAACACCTGAAATACCGGTCCGATCCGTAGCGCGGTGCACGTTTCCTGCTCTGTGACGGCGTCGGGCTTGGCAAGACCTTACAACTCGGGGCCATCGCCAAACTGATCGGCACCCTGGATGACCTGCCCATACTGATCCTGGCGCCCAAGCCATTACTGGAACAGTGACAGGAAGAACTGCTATTGAAACTCGCGATCCCTTCGGCACGCTGGGAAGGCGGCGGCTGGGTCACGGAGCGGGACGAGTTTCATCCGGCGCTGCCGGGCAGAGTCCCCAACTGCCCGCGCAAATTAGGCATCGTGTCCACCTCGGTTATCGCCGATCGCCGGAAAAATCCATTCAGATTACCGGAAAAATCCATTCAGATTAAAGGAAACGACCGAGACTCTGGATGCGGATTGGGACGGCACACTGGAGATTTTGGACCAGACCGAGGCATTTCGGCAATTGGCTAAAGGTTGGTAAGTTGGAGATGGCGGATTCGGGATCGAATCAGTTCCAACAAGGCGCGGCATTCAATTTGATGCTCGCTAAATGACACTTTTTGCTAACCTACGGAACAAGTGGGTGATGGTTCGTTTCATTGTGATCGGAAGGTCGGTCTGCGAGACCCAATGCGGCCTCGACTTCAGCAATAGTCCACGTGAACCGTTGCCGGTTTGACTGTAGTCGAATTCAGGGAACACAATATGGATTATTGGGGGATGACAAAAAGACGAAGAAAATCGCTCATGATGCGGGTCAATGGTGTGAAGGACCAGGAAGAACTGCAATCAGGGTAGCGTCCCGCCCAATAAAAAAATTCCAACTATCAAATGTTGCGTCCGTCACTAAATCTCATCGACCGGCCACTGTATGACTCAGAATAAACGTTCTCTGTACATTCCCTATGCGGGTCCCGCGCTCCTGGAAACCCCCTTGCTCAACAAGGGCAGCGCATTTACCGACGACGAGAGGCGGAACTTTAATTTGGAAGGCTTGCTTCCACTGAGTATCGAAACCATTGGCGAACAAACGCAGCGTTGTTACAGACAGTTTCGCCGGCTTAGTGACGATCTGGATAAACATATTTATCTGCGCAGTATTCAGGACACCAATGAGACGCTGTTTTATCGGCTGGTAATCGATCACCTGGAAGAAATGATGCCGGTCATTTACACGCCGACGGTAGGACTGGCCTGCCAGGAATTTTCCCGGATCTACCGCAGTAAGCGCGGCCTGTTCATTTCCTATCCGAATCGCGATCGCATGGATGACATGCTGCAAAACGCGACGAAGCGAAACGTCAAAGTGATTGTAGTGACGGATGGTGAACGGATTTTAGGGCTCGGCGATCAGGGAATCGGCAGTATGGGAATACCCAACGGCAAGCTCAGCCTGTATACCGCCTGTGGCGGAATCAGTCCCGCGTACACGCTTCCGGTGGTATTGGACGTGGGCACAAATAATCCGGGCTTGATCAACGATCCCATGTATATGGGCTGGCGCCATGAGCGGATCACGGGCGATGATTACTGTGCATTCGTCGATCAATTCGTCCAGGCGGTTAAACTTCGTTGGCCCGATGTGCTGTTGCAGTTTGAAGATTTTGCCGCGCATAACGCGAATCCCTTGCTGGCGAAATATCGCGATGATCTTTGCTGCTTTAATGATGATATCCAGGGTACCGCCGCGGTGACCGCGGGTACGCTGTTGGCCGCGTGTCATCACCTGAATACACAACTGCGCCATCAGCGTATCGTTTTTTTAGGCGCCGGTTCGGCGGCCTGCGGTATCGCAGAGCAAATCGTCGCGCAATGCGGGCGGGAGGGTTCCACGGAAGCCGAAGCGCGGAGAAATATTTTCCTGCTCAATTCCAAGGGGCTTTTATTGGACAACAATGCTACGTTGCGGGACTATCAACGCAAACTTGCGCAAAGCGTCGCAGGTTACAGGTGGGGCATGGGAGACGGCGCGCCGCTATTATTGACTGTGATCGAAATGGTAAAGCCCACGGTCTTGATCGGAGTCAGCGGACAAGGAAAGCAGTTCGATCGGAACGTCGTGGGAAGGATGTTTAAACATTGCCCAAGGCCGATCATCCTGCCGCTGTCCAACCCAACCTCACAGGCGGAAGGTATACCCGCGGAGATCATCGAATGGACCGATGGCCGGGCATTGGTTGCAACCGGCAGTCCGTTTGACCCGGTTGAATACCGCGGCAAACGCTATCCAATCGCGCAATGCAATAACAGCTATATCTTTCCTGGCGTCGGATTGGGCGTGATTGCCTCGGCCGCTATCCGTGTTACCGACCGGATGATGATGGCTGCCAGTGAAACGCTGGCGCAGTGTTCGCCGCTGGTGACCGGTGTCGGCGACAGCCTGCTGCCCACTATCTCGAACATTCGTGAGGTGAGTAAGAAAATTGCCAAGGCGGTTGCGCTACAGGCGATGGCGGAAGACGTGGCGGAAACGATTTCCGAATCGGCGCTGGACGAAAAAATCGGCAAACACTTCTGGGAGCCGGAATACAGGACCTACCGGCGAACTTCGTTCTGATCCTGCAAATCCGTGGATAGCGCAGCGGATGCCGTATCATAACACGAGACACCGAGTCGCGGGCAATCCGTGGGACGTATCCGCGCGGCGATGATCGTGAATCCTGTCTGTGCCGCATGCGGCAACTGTAGGATCCTGTCAAACGCTCCCTCAGCGCTCGTGGGCCTCGAACGGGTTGTTCAAAATCAAGGTTTCATTCCGGTCCGGTCCGGTCGAAATTATTTCCACTGGAATACCGGCCAGGTCTCCGATCCTGGACAGAAATACTCGCGCATTTTCGGGTAATTCCGGATACGAAGTCACGCCGCTCGTGGTTTCGTTCCAACCCGGCATTTCCTCGATCACGGGCAGGCAGGAGGAGTATTTGTGCGCGCCGATCGGCATCTGATTCAAGGCCGCGGAATGATTCGTATAACCGGTACAAATACCGATTTTGTCCATCCCGTCCAATACATCAAGCTTGGTGATACATAATCCGGAAATACTGTTCAGTTTGACCGCTTTTTTTAACGCGACCGTATCCAGCCAGCCGCACCGGCGAGGCCGTCCGGTCGTAGCGCCGAATTCCACGCCCTTGCTCGCGAGGTGTTTGCCGCGCTCGTCAAACAATTCGGACGGGAACGGACCATTTCCGACCCGGGTCGAATAAGCCTTGGTGATTCCGAGAACATAATCGATATCCAAAGGACCGATCCCGGAACCGATCGCGGCTCCCGCGGAAACGGTGTTCGAAGAAGTCACGTACGGATACGTTCCATGGTCGATGTCGAGCATGGCGCCCTGGGCTCCTTCGAACAGTATGTTCTTCCCCATCGCCTGGAGCTGGTAAAGTCTCTCGGAAACATCCGCCAGCATAGGCCGTAATCGCAGGCCGAGTTCCCAGGTTTCGTCGAAGGTCTGCTGATAACTGGACTCGCTTTCGTTGAAATAGTGTTTCAGCACGAAGTTATGAAAGTCGAGCAATGCGCCGAGTTTTTCGGCAAATAGATCCCGATCCAGCAAATCTCCGGCCCGAATGCCGCGCCTTGCGACTTTATCTTCATACGCGGGGCCGATGCCTCTTCCCGTCGTGCCGATTGCCTTGGCTCCTTGAATGCGTTCGCGCGCCAGATCCAGCGCGACATGGACGGGCAGTATCAAGGGGCAGGCTTCGCTGACCAAAAGGCGGTCAGAAACGGGTAATCCGATCGATTCGAGCAAGTCAATTTCACGGAACAGGTCCGGAAGCGACAAGACCACGCCATTTCCAATGAAACAATCGACGTCCGCGCGCAGAACGCCGGAAGGAATCAGGTGAAGAATGGTTTTTTTTCCGTCAATTACCAGCGTATGCCCGGCATTATGTCCACCCTGAAACCGGACTACGGCGTCGGCTTGTTCGGTCAGCAAGTCGACCAGTTTACCCTTGCCTTCATCACCCCATTGCGTCCCGATGACGACCACGTTTTTACCCATCAAAGTTCCTATTGCCGACAGCGCGATGAAAGGATCTTCGGAGAACCGGCCAGCATCCAAAACGGTATAAGGGTTTTAAAAAACGGTTACGAACCAAAGCTGCCGTCGCCCGCATAAATTCACTGTTATTAAAAAAATTTATTATATTCAAACCGGCGGACTTGCCGCCGGTACTAAATGTCAGCTCGACGACAGGATACCGATATGATCGGCGTTGATGATCTTATTCGCGGGCATCCGAGCCAATCCGGAATTCCAGTGGCGCCACAACCCATTCGTTGTATTTCCGTTCCAGGCGATAACCACAATTCATCTGTTCGGCATTCTCCGCTTGACCGGTCAGTTCCTGGATGACCGCCCGGCCGGATACCCGAAGATCACGGATTTTTTCATCCAGATCCGCATCGTCGTCCGCGGGCGCAAAAATCGCTGCAGGCGGCTCGGTCGCGATAGTCCGGGTCAGATTCGCGAGAACTTTTAAATCGGCGCTGAATCCGGTCGCGGGCCGCGCCCGGCCAAAAACCTTACCGATCTCGTCATATCGGCCGCCGCGGGCAATCTCGCGGCCGACACCGGGAACAAATGCCGCGAACACGACGCCGGTCTGGTAATGATAACCTCGCAGTTCCGCCAAATCGAAATTGATCAGTAACGAAGGAAACCGTAGGGATAAACGCTGACTGAGCTCGTCCAGGTAATCCAATGCGGATACAACCTCTTTATGGCAGCCCGAAAATACCTTTCTGGCCCGTTCCAGGACGCCTTCGGCGCCGTTCAGCCTGGGCAGTTCCGCCAACATCGAACGAACCGGACCCTCCAGTTGGAAGGTGTCCAGCAAATCATTCAACTCCGGGATCGCCTTTCGCTGCATGATATCGAAAACGATGGCTTCCCGGTGATTATCGAGTCCGGCGAGGCTCGCCAGCGCTCGGAATATCGCAACATGCCCAAGATCGACGTGCACATTTTGAATCCCCGCAACGGCCAGGGTTTCCAGCATTAATCGTACGATTTCGAGATCGCTGTCAATTCCGGCATGGCCGTACAATTCGGCGCCCACCTGTAACGGGCTTCGGGATTTTTCGAGCGAATCGCTCAGCGCGTGCAATACGGTGCCCAGATAACACAGACGGGTTGGCGCGTCCCGGTGCAGATTACGCGCATCGATACGCGCTGCCTGGGGCGTCATATCGGCACGCACACCGAGCATTCGCCCGCTTAATTGATCGGTTAATTTGAATGTCTGCAAATCCAGATCGTGGCCGGTACCGGTCAACAGGGAATCGAGAAATTCAATGAATGGCGGGATAACGAGTTCATAACCCCACAAAGCGAATAGATCGAGCAGTTCTCGACGAAGATGCTCCAACCGCCGGGCTTCCGCCGGCAGAACTTCCTGGATGCCTTCCGGCAGCAACCAGCGCTCGTTTTGTGCGGTATTCATCATGCCAATGAATCGAGTCGACTGAATGGTGCGCAACAGGCTACGGTTTCAATCCGGCTACCGCAGGAAACAACGCATCCCATGAAAAATTGACCTTAAATGACAAGACAAAAATCCACACCAGCTTCGGTTAACGCTGCCGTGGATTTTGATGGGAGTACGGTGCCAAATTACTCGGTATCAGTTACTTGTCAGTGCCGAAGTATTTAAAGAACTCGGAACTCGGTTCGAGAACCAGCGTGTCATCGCCCTTCGCAAATACGGTTTTGTACGCATTCAAGCTTCTATAAAACGTATAAAACTCGGGATTCTTCCCGTAGGCCTGCGCATAAATATCGGTTGCGATTGCATCGCCCTCACCGCGCTTGATTTCAGCATCCCGGAACGCCTCGGCCAGAATAATCTCCCGTTGTCTATCCGCGTCAGCCCGGATTCGTTCGGATTCCTCCGCGCCCTGGGCGCGGAATTCTTTTGCAATCCGGTCGCGTTCCGCAACCATGCGCCGATAAACCGAGCTACTGACATCGGGCGGCAGATCAATCCGTTTGATTCGAATGTCGACTATTCTGATTCCCCACTTTTCGGCTACGCTGCTGGTTTCGTCCACCAGAATATCCCGGAGCCTGGAGCGTTTCGCGGAAACGACCTGATTAATGGTCCGTTTGCTGAATTCGCTGCGCATCGCGTCTTTCATGATCTGGTCGATTCGTAAATTGGCGGTATTCGGATCGCCGAGCATCGTTGTATAAAACAGAGAAACATTATCGATCCGCCATTTGACGAACGAATCCACGATCACGTTTTTCTTTTCCGAAGTCAAAAAGCGTTCCGGGTTCGCATCCAGATTCAAAATGCGGGAATCGAAGAATTTAACATTGTTGTAGATCGGAATTTTGAAATGCAATCCCGGGTCGTAATCGGATTTTACGATCTTGCCAAACTGAAACAAGATTGCTTTTTCGGTTTGGTGCACCAAAAATACAGTGGAAAGGAAGCCCACAATCAGCAGCGCAACAATGATCAGAATTCTGGTTTGAGTCATCACCGGCCCCTCTCTTCACGACCACGGCTTGGATTTCGGTTATCTTTTGGATTGGGATCGCTCGATTCAGAGGAAATATATTTGGCCGGCTCCACGCTCTCATCCGGGATTGCCTGGGACAGTTTCGAGCCGAGCTTGTCGAGAGGCAAATACACGAGGTTATTACCCTTTGAGATATCCAGCAGAACGGTTTCCGTATTGGCCAGGACTTTCTCGATCGATTCAATGTACAGACGCTTGCGGGTCACCTCCGGGGCACGGTTATATTCGACCAAAAGCGCGTCGAACCGGCCGGCTTCACCCTTCGCTTCCTCCACCACCTTGGCCTTATAGGCGTCCGCGTTCAGGGTGCGGCGGGATCCCGCGCCGCGCGCCTTCGGCAAGATATCATTCATGTAGGCCTCGGCTTCCCGTATATAACGTTGCTTGTCTTCCCGCGCCTTGATCGCGTCTTCGAACGCGTGCTGGACTTCTTCCGGCGGCTGCGCATCCTGCAGATTCACGGCGGTCACCTGGATTCCGGCGCCGTATTCGTCCAGTATCGTTTGAATTTGTTCTTTCACTTGAGCCACGATTTCACTGCGTCCTTCGAGCAGCACGAAATCGATTTCGCTCTGCCCGACCACGCCTCGCTCGGCGCTTTCGGTCACCTGTTGCAAAGTCTCTGAAGGATCGGTTTCATTGTGGACATTAAACAAGAAATCCTTGGCATCCTTGACCTTATATTGCACGTTCAGACGAACGTCCACGATATTTTCATCTTCAGTCAAAATCAGTGCCTCGCGAGGTACCGAGCCCAATGCCTGCTGGCGTCCTCCGGAACGGTATCCGACTTCGATCGAGCGCTGTTGCTCAACATACACCTTGGTTAAGGATTCGATCGGAGACGGAAAATGCCAGTGCAACCCGGGCATGGTGGTTTCACTATAGGCGCCAAAACGGGTGATTACCCCGCGCCAACCGGCGTCGATTTTGTAAATGCCGGTAAGGCACCAAAGAACCAACAGCCCCAACACAACTACGAACACCGCGAGCATTGGATTTCCGGATTGGCCACCTTTTCTGCCACGAAATATTCCGCCCATTTTTTCCTGCATCGAGCGGATCACGTCATCAAGATCCGGCGGACTTTTCTCTTGGTCACGACCACTCCAAGGGTCTTTATTACCGCCTCCCGGTTCGTTCCAGGCCATATATACTTGCTCCAGTTCGGGTTAAATTGCTAATTATCCGATGCGTGACGGATACGAAACATAGAATTATCCTAGAAATCGCCTCAATGTACAAAATTTGAGGATTGGCTTTTGGTAATCCGGCTCCAGTCTGAATGGGCAAGCCAGCATGGAGATCATACAGCCCTGATTTTTTCGACAGATTCGCTGTGACCACGCGCGCATAACCGAAGCCGTTTCCTAGGCTATCACGGAAATTCGAATTTACAACAGGCAGCCTTTAATTTAAATTGGATATATCAAGAACAGTTATCTCGCGGAATTGCGAGCCGCAATGCAAAGATTCGAAAAATAAACCCCAAATTCGATCGCAGTCGGTTGGTTTTAATTTGAATGAGGCGATTCCGGCGGGTAATTATTGTCGACAACGGAATTACTCACGGATTCCAATATCCTTGCTTCAGACCGCGCTAAATCTGGAGACCCTTTAATAATCCCAGATCCTTTTTTTTGATTTCAATATCCATTTCCCATCCACCTGATTCCGTGACCTGATCACTCAATACCCGGGCATGATTAAACAGATTAGAACGGATCGCGGCGTGCTGGGGCAGCAAACTGACATGACGCCAAACCCGATCAGTCTGGAGCATTTCAGCAACCACACCTGCTAATTCCGCCAGACCCGCGCCAGTCTTCGCAGATACCCGAACCATCGCCGGAATTCCATCGCCATTCCGCTCGATTACGGGGCTTGCGCCACCGAGCAAGTCAATTTTATTGACGACCAGTAACTGAGGAATCTCTCCCGCACCGATTTCGTCCAGGACACGATTCACTTGATTGATTGTTTCCCCTTTGTCATCAAGGTTCGCGTCAATTACGTGAAGCAATATGAGGGCATCGCCGACTTCCTGAAGAGTGGACCGAAACGCGGCGATCAGTTCGTGTGGCAGATGTCGAATAAATCCGACCGTGTCGGCCAGAATCGCATTCGATTCATTGGGCAAAGTCATCCGCCGCAAGGTTGGATCCAGGGTCGCGAATAACTGATTGGCGGCGTAGGCGTCGGCGCCGGTCAACGCGTTAAATAACGTTGATTTTCCGGCATTGGTATAGCCGACCAGGGCAACCGTCGGAACATCCGCTTTTCTCCTGGAAATACGGCCTTGCTTTCGCTGCCGGTCGACTTTCTGCAGGCGGCTTTTAATTTGACGGATCCGGATACCGATCAGACGACGGTCGGTTTCCAACTGGCTTTCCCCAGGGCCCCGCAATCCAATCCCGCCCTTTTGCCGCTCCAGATGGGTCCATCCGCGGACCAGCCGTGTCGAGAGATGGTGCAATTGGGCCAATTCGACCTGAAGTTTACCTTCAAAAGATTGCGCCCGTTGAGCAAAGATATCCAGGATTAATCCGTTACGATCGACCACGCGCACCTCCAAGGCACGTTCAAGGTTCCGTTCCTGGCCTGGGCTCAGGGAGTGATTCACCAAAATCAGATCGATGTCGCTCACACCGATCAGAGTCCGGATTTCCTCGAGTTTTCCCTTGCCGATAAAAAATCTCGGATCCGGCGTTTTTCGAGTCCCGGTGACCGTAGCGACCGGCAATACGCCCGCGGAACATGCCAAGTCATGGAGTTCGTTCAGATCCTCATGGTCCAGATGCGCGGGCAGGTGAACAAGGATTGCGCGTTCTCCGCTTCCTGGACGCTCAAACAAAACACACCTCTCCCCTCGAGCCCAGGTTCAGAATACAGCGGCCGTTTGTCAATTTCGCAACGGCTCTATTCTTCGGTGTCTTCTGTCTCGTCGGCGCGTTGAATTTTTACCTGTCGCGCCGGGACGATCGTTGAAATAGCATGTTTGTAGACCATCTGGCTAATTGAATTTTTCAACATTACCACGTACTGATCGAAGGAGTCGATTTTACCCTGCAACTTGATCCCGTTGATCAGATAAATAGATACCGGAATATGCTCTTTGCGTAATGCATTCAAGAATGGATCTTGTAAATTTTGCCCCTTAGACATCCGTCATTCTCCTTTTTGTTATACCAGCCGGATTTCCCCGATGATTCGACAGGCCGCAGACCAGACCGACCGAGAAAGAAAAATTATAACATACGAACAACGGCTTCAACGCCCCCCAAATGGTTAAATTCAATCTGCCGGGTCGTTCCTCGACAGGGTAGCCAAATGTTCTGCCGATCGGCCTTCCCCCGAGGTCCGCACAAACGAGCCCGAAGGCGTTATTCCATTATCTGAGCCGGCCGTCGAAATGTGAAGATCGACAACGGATCAATAATCTGTCTGATTCAATTCAACCAGCAAAGGTTCCACATCGGATGAAATTAGTGTCGCGAGATCGGCACGTTCCATGTCATACAAATAGGATGCCGATTCGTTTCGCAACCAGGTCATTTGTCTTTTGGCGAGTTGACGGGTCGCTGCGATGCCCTTTTCTATCATTGATTCCCGATTGATTTCACCATGCAGATAGGCCCAGACTTGCCGGTAGCCGACCGCCCGAACCGACGGATAAGTGGGATTAAGGTCTCCGCGGCCGGCCATTTTTTCGACTTCGGCGATCAAGCCCGCGTGCAGCATTTGGCGGAAACGAATTTCAATCCGTCGATGCAGCCTGTCTCGCTCGGCGGGAAGCACTTTCAGTTTAAGCGGAACGAACGCCTGAACCGGGTTCGATTCGGTGCTGCAAAGTTCGCTAAGCGGCCTCCCGGTAATCCGATACACTTCAAGCGCGCGCTGGATCCGTTGCGGATCGTTCGGATGAATCCGGCCGGCGGAAACCGGGTCGACGCCGGCGAGCTGTTTGTGCATCCGGCCCCACCCTGCGCGCGAGGCTTCGAATTCGATCAGCGCGCGGATCGCGGGATCGGCTTCCGGTAACGACGCGAGGCCCTGTAACAGGGATCGGAAATACAGCATGGTCCCTCCGACCAGCAGCGGGGTTCGGCCGCGCTTGCGGATCGACAGAAGCAGTTCCAGCGCACGGCGTCGAAACTGGCCGGTCGAAAACACGTCGGCCTGATCCAGAATATCGATCAAATGATGCGGAATTTCCCGGCGTTCCTCGGTCGTCGGTTTGGCCGTACCGATATCCATCCCTCGATAAACCAGCACGGAATCCACGCTGATGATTTCGCATTTCAATTTAAGCGCCAATTCAACCGCGAGTCTGGATTTGCCGCAAGCGGTCGGACCCATCAGGCAGATCACGGGATAACGCGGTTGCAGGCTTTCACGGAACATGTGAGAACTTTCCTGGGGGATTTATGCGGCGGGAGAACGTATCCCCTTTCATGCGCACCAAAGTCGATGCGTGCGCACAACAACTGTGCGTCTTTGCCATCAACCATCAGCGATTCGCATTCCAGTTTCGAAAATCCATCGTGCGCTTCGGGTCCACTGAATTACTGACGAATCGCGGTTCGTTCAGTTTCCCTGTGGTTCGCAATGAATTGCTTTAATGTCCCGGAGATCTCCGAACTCAGTGTTGCGAGACATTCGCTCTGTGCTTTGACGAGGGCGTCGAAATCGCCATCCGGAGCCGGAAGCGTACAATCGAACCGCGTGGCGCCCAAAGTCTGATTCTGGCGGATCAAAGCCCATTGCGCGGACAGTCGGCTGCATCCACCGGCATTCCGGTGTAATTCAAGAATTTCGATACGGACCTGGTAGTCAATATCTTGCCGCTGCGTCCAGGGGTAGCGAACCACGTGCGCCTGATCGAGTTGACTGGACAACGCCAGCAACAGAGTCCGCGAGATATTTTGATCCAGGCGCTCGGCCCAACGGTGCTGCTCGTCCAGCCGGTATTGGTTTTCGGCGACACCGAGCACCATTTGTGGCCGGTTCAAATATTCCGGAATGTGAACCGGCCCAAGCCCGATCACCGTTTTTATAGAAGACATGAATGGCCTGTCTTGCGGGCTCGCCGATTCGGAATGCGCGGTCAGCAGATAGAACTGTATCGGCGGATCGCTGCGCAAACATCCGGTCAATGCGAGCGCAAGCGCCGGAATGAAAAGTAACCCCACCGCTTTGTTATTCATTTCGTAGATCCTGTTCATACCATCGGGAACTTTAGGTCTGTGCGAGAACAGGCCGGTTGACCCGAACGTTCTTTGCTGGCGGCGGATCGCTGCGTGTAAACAAACGGAACACCCGGCCATCGGTCCTTCTGCAGTTATTCCGTCGAATTCAGATCGCCGTCTAGGGCCGCCCGAACAGAATTGAATCCGGCTGCCGCTCGAGGGACTCGGCAAGATCCTTTAGCGAGCGTGACGCATCGCGTATTTCGGTGAGCGCCTGCCCGAACATCGAGTCCGGAGACTCCAACGATTCCAAGGCATTGACGGCGTGCTTGGATTCCGTTAGAACTTGTGTCGCGGTGGTCAGGCTTTTGTTCGTATTCGCCAGGGTGACCAGCATTTCTTTGCGCAATGCCTGCACTGTCGTCCGTGTTTCCGTTACGGCGCCGTTTGCGTTGATCAACAGCGGCTTGGTCGTATCGTTCAGTGTGGCCGTCAACCGTTCGGTTTCCTGTAACGTCCTGGAAAGCGCCGCCAGAGATTTTTTGAGATCATCGGATCGCATTAAATCGCGGACTTCGCGCAGCGTATCCGCGAGATCCTTGACGATTTCCTCGAGCGGCAGCTGCCGGACCCGCGTCATAATCTCGTCGGCGGTGTTGCGGATTTGGTCGACCGTGGTCGGAATGCTGGGCAGTTCCGGCAAATCATTGTAATTCAAACCGATCAATTCCACCGGTTCGTTTCGATAAAAATTGAATTCGACATAGAGCAATCCGGTCAGCAGACTTTGCGTCTCAAGACGGGCTTTTAATCCCATTTCAATGAGCTTCTGGGCATTTTTTTGACGTTGATAGAGGGTCATGCCCGATTGTATGGGACGGCCGGCGGCATCCCGCATCAATTCCAGGTTGATGTCGACCACCACCGGTTTCAAAATACGTTTGGCGGTGGTGTCGAAGATCAAGGCGATTTCCTTGACCATGCCGATCTGCACGCCTTGCAATGTAACCGGAGCGCCAATATTCAATCCGTTTAGCGTCGAATCGAAAAAAATAACGAATTCAGTTTTCTGTTTAAAGATCCGGCCGCCGCCGAAAACCAGCACCGCCCCAATCAGCAAGACCAGGGAGCCCACCAGAAAGGCGCCCAGCGTGAAGGGATTGACCGGTTTACTCATGATTCCACTGTCTATGCATTGAACGGGCTAACAAGGTCTTGCGCCATTTTATTTTAATCGATCGAGAACTACGCCATTGAAAATCGAAGGATCGCGGCCGCTGAATCAATGCTGAACGCATAACCTTTACGCGCGGGTCCGATCGGCGGTTGTACTCTCATCATGCCGACTTCCGGTCTTGCGTCTCGCCGCGGGTCAGAAATCGGATTACTTTCGGATCCTGCGATTCGGACAACAATAGTCTGGGCGAGCCGGAGGCGATCATCGTCTTCGTTTCAGTATCCAGAAATACGGAATTGGTGCCGATCGAAAAGATACTCGCCAATTCGTGCGTTACCATGACGACGGTCGCATTCAAATTATCGCGCAGACCGAGAATAAGATCGTCCAGCAGCTTCGCGCTGATTGGATCCAGTCCAGCCGACGGCTCATCGAAAAATAAAATTTCCGGATCCAAAGCCATTGCCCTCGCGAGGCCCGCGCGTTTTTGCATGCCGCCGCTGATTTCCGAGGGATAGTAGTCCTCGAAACCAGCCAGTCCCACCAACGCCAGTTTATACGCCACGATTTCATTCACCCGGCGCGGCGGCAAACTGGTTGCTTCGCTGATCGGTAACGCCACGTTTTCGGCTAATGTCATCGAACTCAGAAGCGCGCCGCTTTGAAACAGAACTCCGGTCTGCCGTAGTATTCGCCGCCGGGATTCTGAATCGACGCGCCAAAGACTTTCTTCGCCGTAATAAACATCGCCTTTGGCGGGGCGCCGCAACCCAATCAAGTGGTGCAACAGGGTACTCTTGCCGCAGCCGCTGCCGCCCATGATAACAAAAATATCGCCCCGTCCGATCGTGAAGTCGAGATCGCGCTGAATAATAAAATCGCCATACGCCATGGTCAGATTTTTGACCGTGATACAGGCGGTTGCCATCGGCTAAATTCCAAGTCGGCTGCAAATCAGCGTCATGACCGAATCGGCAACCACTATATATACGATGCCGGTGACCACGGCCGAGGTTGCCGCGTCGCCGACCGCCGAAGCGCTGCGGCCGCACTGGATACCGCGCATACAGCCGGCCAGCGCAATCAGTACGCCGAACACGGCGCATTTGCCGACCCCGATCAGGAAATCGGTCAAATGGATTGCAGCCACCGTGCGATTCAAATATTGCACCACGGAAACGTCGAAAAAGCTGACGGTGACCAGCCCGCCGCCGATAATCCCCATCAAGTCGGCATAGAGACACAATAAAGGCATAATGCATATCAATGCCAGCACGCGCGGAAGGACTAAAAACTCCATCGGTTCCAGTCCCATTGTTTTGAGCGCATCGATTTCGCTGTTTACCTGCATGGTGCCCAACTGCGCCGCATAAGCCGCGCCGGTCCGTCCGGACATGATGATTGCGGTCATCAAGCCTCCCATCTCCCGTGTCATTCCCAGACCAACCAAATCGGCAATATAGAGCTGCGCGCCGAAAAGCGCTAATTGCACGGCGCCCACGAACGCCAAAATCAAACCGACCAGCAGACTGATCAGGGTTACGATCGGAGTCGCGGCCGGACCGCATTCCTGAATATAGAGCCACAGATCGATTCTGCGAAATCGCGCCCGGCCGCGCAGTAAAGCCCAGACGCTCAGCCCCGTGGCGCCGATAAAAGTCACCAATCCATGCAGATCCTCGAAGATTCGCAGTGCGCTGTTACCGACGTTCGCGAGCCACGGGATCCTTTTCGATTCCCGGCGCGCGCCGGCGCGTTCGGGTACGGCGTAAACCAGGGCCAGAAGACCTTGCATTCCTTCGGGTAGCGTCGTGGTATCGGCCTCGATTCCGTGCTCCGAACTAAAATTGATCACGCGCAGCAATTCGGTCATCAACAGGCTGTCCCAACGACCCAGCGCTGCAGTCGAAAATACCAGGCGTTTGACATCCCCGGCCTCGCGAATTTGCGCGAGTACCGGTTCGAGCGGAGGCGGTTCGCAGTCTTTGGTCCAATCGCCGCCGAGTGCAGCCTCCAGAGTATCGCGCCGGCGCTGCAGGTTGATTTCAGCGGTTACGGGCTTGGCGGTCTGAGCGGTCATCATGGAACTTCAATGATGCGGCGCGCCGCTTCGGTTTTTAAAATCACTGCGGACGCTCCCATTTCAATCAGGAACTGCGTTCTGGATCGCGAGATGTGATGTTCGCAACCCCAAAAGGAATAAAGCGGCCACGTATACACCGCCGCCGGCGGTGATCCACAATCCGAGATTTTCGAATCGCTCGAGCGCATTCCAGTCCGGCCAGTCCGCGAAGCGGAAAGACCACCAAAGAACCGTGGCCATTGCAATGTTCGCGATCACCACTCTGAACAGGAAAGGACGCCATCCCGCCAGCGGCACGAATACGTTGTCGGTTTGCAGTTTTCGCAACAGCAGCATGGCGTTTAATAAAGCCGCCAATGACGTTGCCAGAGCGAGGCCGGCGTGAGCGAACGGAAAGACCAATCCGGCTTTCAAGACCAGATTGGCGGCTATGGAATAAAGTCCGTATTGAACGGGTGTTTTGATATCCTGTCTGGAGGTGAAACCGGGCAACAGCACCTTGATCAGCATAAAAGGCAGCAGGCCGGCACTATAGGCCACCAAGCTTCTGCCGGTCATGATCACGTCCTGCCGGGAATATTCGTCATATTGATACAACGTAGTCAGGATAGGCTCCGCCATAATAATCAACCCGAGCGTCGCGGGGAAACTGATCAGGATCACCCACTTCAATCCCCAATCCAGCGCATTGGAAAACGCGTCCGCATCATTTGCGGTGTAATCCCTAGACAAGGTCGGCAATATAACGGTCGCCAATGCGATTCCGAAAAAACCGAGCGGAAACTCGACCAGCCGATCCGAATAATACAACCAGGACACGCTTCCCGTAGCCAAAAACGACGCGATCATCGTATCAGATAAAAGATTGATTTGGGTTACCGAAACCCCGAAAGTTGTCGGAATCAACGAAGAAATCGTGCGGCGTACGGCCGGGTCGTGAAATCCCGATTTGAGCCTCGGAAGCAAGCCAAGATTCCACAGCGTCGGAAACTGGAACAAAAGCTGAATCGCGCCGGCCGCGAATACCGCCCAGGCCAGCGCGAGGACCGGTTCATTCATTCTGGGCGCGAACCAGACCGCCGCCGCGATCATGCACACATTCAACAACACGGGCGTGAACGCGGGAACCGCGTATCTACCGAAAGTGTTCATCACCGCACCGGCAAACGCGGCCGAGCACATGAAAAAAAGATAAGGAAAAGTGATCCGAAGCAATTCGACGGCCAGGTCGTATCGGCTTTCATTCCATGCAAATCCAGGCGCGAACACCCAGACCAGAACCGGAGCTCCGATTACGCCGATCGCCGTAACGGAGACCAAGATCAAGGCCAGCGTACCCGCGGTCCGGTCGACAAACTCTTTCAGGGCCGCCGGCGTATCCTTCACTTTGTATTGTGCCAGCATCGGAACGAAGGCCTGGCTGAAAGCGCCTTCGCCGAACAGCCGGCGCAGGAAGTTCGGAATTTTGAAGGCGACAAAAAATACGTCGGTTGCCGCCTCCGCTCCAAAAACCCGCGCAATAATCATATCGCGAACAAAACCCAGAATCCGGGAAAGCAGGGTCATCCCGCTGATGATCGCGGTTGAACGAATTAATTTACGAGCCAGATTCTTTTCCTCGGTCTGGAGATCGCTGAGCCATTTTCTTGATCAGCAAGCGACACCGTGGCAGGTGACGACGAAACTTGCGGCGTGCTGCGGTTCCGCTGCACCGGTCGTTAGTTATCGACCGGCAGTGGGATTTTGCACGAAAATGAACCGGAAAACGAGATCAATGAGTGAAGGAAGCGTTAAATAAATCCGTCCTGGAGTGACCAGCGCTCGGTAACCTCCAATGCGATTCGGGTTTCCCCCCACGAAATCAGGCACTGAAAGCGCAGGTTTTGGTGGCGTATCCATGCGGTGCCGGAATCCAGGCTCCATGGATGGCTTCGAGTGTGCCGTCCATGGCGCTGGATACCCGCTTCCTGGCAGGTATGAGGAGTTTGCGGGCTAATCTGACAAAGTAGAATAAAGAATCCCGCCGCCTGGAAAAGCAATGCTGCGAAGCGCTGTGGTAGACTTCGCCAATACCCGGTGGGGGCCGGAATGCTGGTAGCGTCCCGCAATGCCAAACCTTGCCGCGTATTCCCAAGAATCGGCGGGAGGCATCCAATTTCACAGAACGGTCGGGGATTCGTAAGGGAAGCGCTGATTAATTCAGGGCTTCCCGCAGTGCAGGGAGGCACTGCCAAAATCGGACGCTGTAGGCGTCTGATTTTGTGAGGCAACCCCGAATCGCATTCGGGGTTGACGACCGCTGAGAAATCCAGGATGGATTTATTCAGCGTTTCCTAAGTCTTCGAGTTGAATCGGAGGACAATATGAAAACGGGATTCATCGGCCTTGGAGCGATGGGGGCTTCGATGGCGCGTAATATCGCCTTGGCCGGCCTGTTATCGGCCGTGTGGAACCGAAATCGCAATATCGCGCTCGAATTCGCGAACCAATGGAGCGTGGATGCCTCTGAAAACCCGGCGGATCTCGCGTCGAATTGTGACCTGATCGGTATCTGTGTGTCCGCGGATTCCGATGTGTTGGAAGTGATCGACGCGTTGATGCCGGGCATACAACCCGGCAGCGTGGTGGCCGATTTTTCGACCGTAAGCAGCACAACCGCGCGCACGGCCGCGGAACGGCTGGCGCGGCGTGGCGCAGGGTTTCTCGATTCTCCGGTATCGGGCGGCGTCGAGGGAGCGCGTGACGGTACGCTGGCAATGATGATCGGAGGCGAGGAGAGCACTCTGCAACGCGTGATGCCGGTCTTGAAGACCCTGGGCAAGCGGATTGTCCACATGGGCCCGGTCGGCTCCGGGCAGGCGACCAAAGCCGTGAACCAGATCATGGTCGCCGGGATCAATCAGGCCGTGACGGAAGCGCTGGCCTTTGGAGAATATCAGGGCCTCCCGCTCGAGCGGTTGATCGATGTGGTCGAGAGCGGCGCGGCGGGCAACTGGTTTTTGAGTCACCGCGGGCGCACCATGACCCGGGGTGAATTCAAACCGGGTTTCAAATTGAAACTCCATTATAAAGATCTAATGATTTGCGAGGCCATGGCCCGGGAAATGGGTTTCGATTCCAAAGTTATCAACTCCACCCTGGATGACTATTCCGTTCTGATGCAGCAAGGGCTTGGGAATGAAGACAATTCAGCGCTGTATCGATTAAAGCGGCCGCGATGAGCAATTTATCCGCGGCGCTGAAGGCTCATCACGGCGCACTTAAATCCTGCACGCGCTGTCCCGAGATGATCGGGCCTGTCGTGGCCGGTCAACCCGTGGTGTCGCCCGTGTTTCTGATCGGGCAGGCGCCGGGTATCCGGGAAGGCGATTATGGCAAACCCTTCGCCTGGACCGCCGGAAAAACCATGTTCCGATGGTTTGCAGAAATTGGATTGGATCAGGAAACGTTTCGTAAAAGGATCTACATGGCCGCGGTGTGCCGGTGTTTTCCCGGGAAAACCCCCAAAGGCGGCGACCGCGTACCGGGCAGGGAGGAAATCCACCGTTGCGCGGCCTGGATGGACAGCGAGTTGACTTTGTTGAAACCGGCGCTGATCATCCCGGTCGGCAAGCTTGCCATTGCCCAATTCATGCCGGTCACGAAACTCGATGAGGTCATTGGCCAGAGCCGCCGCATCTCGAAAGCCGGGTTTGAAACCGATGCGATTCCGCTGCCGCATCCCTCCGGCGCATCGACCTGGCATCGAACCGAACCCGGAAAGACCCTGCTTCGGCGCGCATTGCGATTGATTCAAGGCCACCCGGCCTGGGGCAAGGTTTGCCCTGGCCGTGAATCAGCGTGGAATCAATGATTTTCGATTCAAAGATTCACCGCCTATTCGTTTATCATAGTACGATCCTTCCCAAGCCGACAGGAAGCAATGATGCCTATTCGCCCCGATCCGGGCCGAAATCCAGAACCCGTTCCGACCGCTGACAAACCGCTATCCGCGTGGTTCGAGCGAACGGTTCTCGATCTGGGCAGACAATTCAAACCGAGCTATCTTCCTCCGCTGATGGTGTATCTGTCGGCCGGCATTTCGGGCTTGACGGGTATCGTCGGCACCTTTTTCGTTAAAGAATATCTGGGCCTTTCGGCCGAATTTTTGGCGGCCCTGGGCTTCTGGATGATGCTGCCATGGACGCTGAAAATGCCCCTCGGCCATTTGGTCGATCTGTACTGGCGTCACAAGGCCAAATTGATTTATCTCGGAGCTGGTCTGGTCGCGGCAAGCCTTTTGATTATGGTCGGTTTGCTTGCGCAACCCGCGGCAATGCGCGAGGTGCTGCCCGCGGAAACCTGGTATGTGTTGTCGGCCCTGCTGGCTCCGATCGGTTACGTCTTGCAGGATGTGGTGGCCGATGCCATGACCGTCGAAGCCGTCCCGCGCTTCGACGCGGAGGGCCGGCCCTTGCCCGAAGAGCAGATTCGGCTTGCGCACACCACGATGCAGACACTCGGACGCGTGGCCGTGATCGGAGGAACCCTGCTGGTCGCCCTGGCCAACGTCTACCTGTTCAGCGGAGTTGAAAAGCTGGATGTGGCGCAAAAAGTGGCGGTCTACCTCACAATTTATCGGTTGGCCTCGCTGATTCCGCTCATTTCGATACTCGGTGTGGTCTACGCGGCCTGGCTAAGGCATCAAAGCGCCCTTCGGCTCGCGGAACAAGGTTTCGAGTTTGATGAGATTGAACGGCTGTTGAACCGCCCCGGCGATGGATTGCCTGAAGCCAACCCCTGGATCCTGGGCGGCGGGTTGGGCTTTGTCCTGTTTTCGATTGTCATGGGATTATCGTCGATTCCGTTCAATGAGGAAGTGGTCTTTTTAGGCTCACTCGGTATCGTGCTGTTCCTGATCTGGCGATTGACCCTGACCTTGGAAGTCCCGGTACGCAATGAGTTATTCGGCACCGCGCTCGTGATTTTCGTGTTCCGGGCGATGCCTCTGGCCGGCGCGGGATCCACCTGGTGGATGATCGACGTGCTTGGATTCGACCAGCAGTTTCTCGCCCAGTTGTCGCTTCTGGCCAGCGCCCTGACCTTGTTCGGCATGTTGATTTTCCGGCGTTACATGGCCGAACACAGTATCAGCAATATCATTATTTTCCTTACGGTCACCCTGACGATCCTCTCCCTGCCCAGTCTCGCCATGTATTATGGATTTCATCACTGGACGGCGTCGGTGACCGGCGGCGTCGTCGACGCGCGGTTCATTGCGCTGATCGATACCGCGCTCGAATCACCGTTGGGTCAGGTCGCGATGATTCCGATGCTGGCCTGGATTGCGAACTCGGCGCCCGGGCGTCTTAAAGCCACTTTTTTTGCCGTAATGGCCGCGTTCACGAACCTGGCCCTGTCCCTTTCCCAGCTGCTGACCAAATATCTCAACGAGGTCTTTGTGGTGACGCGGGAGGTCCGGGATCAAGCCACCGGCGCATTGATCACCACCGCCAACTACACCGAACTGGGCGATTTGTTTATTGCCGTGATTTTGATCGGCCTGACCATTCCGTTGTTGGCAATTTACATCGCCAACCGCACTCTGTTGGCGACGCGCGGCTGAGGACGGTCCGCGGCCGGCCACCGGAGTATATCAAGTGCTACCGTCCCGATGCTCATGAACCCGTTTCCGACTGCGCCGTGACCGGTTATTTGGCCATTGCGATTTCCGGCATTGCCGTC
>JBGTCG010000063.1:0-28680 GCA_041748915.1 Methylococcales bacterium | reverse complement strand
GATAATGCCACATCTCATCCAGTTCCATGATGATCGTGCGACCCGCTGGCGTGGGCTTTTCGTAATGCTGCTTTGCAAAAGTACGAACCCAGCGCAATACCGAACTGGTCGCCACCTGGTAAATGCCTGCCAGTGCATTCAACGATACCCCGTGACCGTACAACAGCACGCACATGAGCTTCATTTCCAATGGCTTCCTGCCCGTGGCGACAGGCGCGTAAACTGATGGCCGCAATCCTTGCATTTCCATCGTGGCTTACCCTTCGCGTGACCATTCTTAACCGTTTGCTTACTGCGACATTTCGGACAATGTGACATCGATGCACCTCTCTGGATCGAGGCAACATTATATCATCATTACGTACGCAATACCCTCGCGGATTCGTTCATAGCCATGATCTACGAGCGGCTGGTGTTGATGCGGGATTTGTTGGCGGTGGAGGGGAGTATTTATGTGCATTGTGATTGGAGGGTAAGTGGTTATCTCCGGTTGGTTCTTGAAGAAGTATTTGGTAATGACATGTACAAGAATGAAATAACTTGGCAGCGTACAAATGCACACAATGAGACGGGCCAGTATGGCAGAGTTCACGACACGATTCATTTTCTGACGAAACGGCCTGATTCTTATATCTGGCACCCAGATACCGTGCCATTCTCCGAAGAGCAACTCGGGAGATACAAAAAAGACGAAAACGGTCGTCACTATACAACACAAGATTTGACGGTACCTAGACCTAGAAGTACATCCGGAAAGTTTGAATGGCGAGGAACAATGCCATCTCCGACAAGAGGCTGGGGATATACGAAAGAGCAATTAGAACGATGGTGGTCAGAAGGACGAATTGCGACCAAACGTGATGGTACGCCAAGAATGGATGGTTTGATCGTTTATCTTGACGAGAAAGATGGTCAGGCCCCGCAATCTATTTGGCAAGATGTAACTCGGGTAACAAATACCGGTACTGAGCGCCTTGGCTATCCCACCCAAAAACCCGAAGCCCTGCTCGAACGCATCATCAAAACCTCATCCAACGAAGGCGACCTCGTCGCCGATTTCTTCTGCGGCTCCGGCACCACGGCGGCGGTGGCGGAAAAGCTGGGGCGAAAGCGGATCGCCAGCGATCTGGGCAAATTCGCGATCCACACCACGCGCAAGCGCATGATTGGCGTGCAGCGGCAACTGAAGGAGCAAGGCAAGGACCATCGCGCGTTTGAAATCCTGAATCTGGGCAAGTACGAGCGCCAGCACTACATCGGCGTGAATCCCGATCTGCGCGAGGAGCAGAAACAGCAGCAACTCGCGGCCAAGGAGGCCGCATTCGTCGACCTGATTCTGCGCGCCTACCGGGCGGAGAAAGTGGAAAACTTCGCGAGTTTCCACGGCAAGAAGGCCGGGCGGCTGGTGGCGGTCGGGCCGGTGAATATGCCGGTGACGCGCCTGTTCGTCGAAGAGATTATCCTCGAATGCCGCAAGAAGCAGATCACCAGGGTGGACATCCTCGGCTTCGAATTCGAGATGGGCCTGTTTCCCAACGTGCTGGACGAGGCCAGGGCCAAGGGCATCGAAATCGCGCCCAAGTACATCCCGGCCGAGGTGTTCGACAAGCGGGCGGTGGAGAAGAATCAGGTGGTATTTCACGACATCGCTTTCATCGAAGTGAAACCCCATGTGAAGAAAAACATGGTTGCCGTCGAGCTAACGGATTTTTCGGTGTTCTATTCTCAGGATTCCATCGCCAACGCCGAGGCGACGCTTAAGAACAAGGGCAGCAAGATCGTGGTCGAGAAAGGCCAGATCGTGAAGGTGAGCAAGGACAGCCAAGGCATCGTGACCCGCGAACAACTCACCCGGCATTGGACCGACTGGATCGACTACTGGTCGGTGGACTTCGACTTCGAGAACAAGCGCGAGATCATCCGCGTGCGCCAGATTGATCAAGAGGGGGCGGATACCGGCGTTTGGGAAGAACAGTGGACCGGCGATTACATCTTCGAAAACGAATGGCAGAGCTTCCGCACCAAAAAAGACCGCTCGCTGGAACTCGTGAGCGTCGCCCACGAATGCCCACCGGGCCGGCGCAAGATCGCGGTGAAGGTAGTCGATATTTTCGGCAATGACACCATGACCATTGTTGAGGTGAGGGTGTGAATTTTCCCCGGCCGATGGTTTGCCATGATCAAGCAGGTTTCGAAGCGTTGGTTTGCTTACAAGATCGAACGAAGGAAAGCCTTTTTGACGATATCGACATTGACATGGGCGCAGTTACCTGGTTTGACGCCGATATGTGCGCGGCATTGGGCGCGATTCTTTATCGCTTGGGCGAGAATCTGAATACAGTCAAGTTGGTCAATCTCCTGCCAAAAGTCGAAAACATTCTGTCTAGGAACGGTTTTCTCAGCCATTATGGACGGGAAAGGATACCGGATCGCTGGCGGACAACGATTCCCTATCAGCGATTCGACGTTAAGGACGACCGTTACTTTGCGGGCTATATCGAGAATGAGCTAATTCACCGCTCCGAGATCCCGGCCATGTCGCCGGGACTGCTGAAGAAATTCCGTGAAAGCATTTTTGAGATATTCAGCAATGCAGTGCTGCATTCGCGCACCGAATTGGGAATATTTAGTTGTGGGCAGTTTTTCCGGACGCGCGACCGGCTGGATTTTTCGGTGGCCGATTTGGGGATCGGCATGCGCCAGAACATCAAGGACAATACCGGACTGAACCTCTCGCCGGAGAATGCTATCCTCTGGGCAACCCTAGGCCGTAATACAACCAAGCGTGGCCGGGTCCCTGGTGGACTGGGGCTGAAGTTGCTTGGCGAATTTATCGATCTGAATGGCGGCTGCATTCGGATTGTTTCGGACGCAGGCTACTGGCGGCGAGAAAATAGCACAACCGTTACCGCGACCTTGAGCCACGACTTTCCCGGCACTGTGGTGACTGTGGAGGTCAATACGGCCGATACGAATTCATACAAGCTTGCTTCCGAGCTAAGCGCAGCCGACATTTTTTGAGGTGGCGATTATGCAAAAAAACGTGACGATATCCATATTCGAGGTGGTGGGCAGCCCTTTGTGCGGTGCCTCCAACGATGGCCAGAAGGTTTATGAGCGACTTGCCGCCGCGCTCAAAGAAGGCAGGAGCGTGACGCTCTCCTTCCACAATGTTTCTACCCTGACTTCGGCGTTTCTGAATGCCGCCGTTGGTCAGTTGTATGGGGAATTCAGCGAAGAGCAGATTCGCGCATTGCTCAAGGTGCAGGATATGCCGCCGGATGATCTGGCGCTGCTGAAGCGGGTGGTTGAAACGGCCAAGCAGTACTTTAAAGATCCGCAGAAATTCGACCAGGCGGTTCGCGACACGCTGGGGGATGAGGACGATGACGCTTAAGGCTTCGCCAGTGACCGGCTACAACTTTACGCCAGATGACGAACTATTGCTGGATACCAACATTTGGATGCTTATCTATGGCCCTCAAAAACCGCGAAACAAGAGGGTGGCAACATATTCGCGGGCACTCGCAAAAATTCTTGCCGCGCAACGCCGCATCTATATTGATGTGCTGATTGTTTCCGAGTTCATAAACACCTACGCCAGGCTGAAATGGAATGTCATGGGCAAACCGCACGCCGAATTTAAGCGATTTCGTAAAAGTGCGGATCTTGAGGCTATCGCCCGGGATATAGCCGCCGACGTCAGGCGTGTACTGAAACATTGTGAACGGATTGAAAACGGTTTTGAGGCATTGGACATCGATGGCTTGATTGACGAGTACGCGGCGGGGGATTCCGATTTCAACGACCAGGTTATCGCGGCACTGTGCAAAAAAAGAGGCTTAAAACTGGTCACGGATGATGGTGATTTTGCCGGCCACGGGATTCCGATTGTGACAGAGAATAGCCGGCTGCTGGTGTAATTGGATGGCCCTTCATCCCGACTTCCCCGATTCTCCTCATGCCATCCTCGAACCGGATATTCGCTGGTTTCCGGCGGACGAGGCGCTGCGCGAGTCGAGTATGGAAAAACTCATGCCGCCTTTGGTGTCGCAACTGCGACGTAAGGTCAAGGAGTTCCGGGACGGCGGCTATGCGGGCGCGACCGACACGAGCAAAAGCCTGCTGAACTGGTGGTTCAAGGAGCCCCATTTACAGCCGCGGGTGGATGGCACGACGGCCGAGTTTCAATACTTCTTTGCTCAGCGCGAGGCGCTGGAGACCATCATCTTCCTGTACGACTTGGCTGGCGCGAAGGACAAGTTTGATCTGATGCGCTTCGACAGCAGCGGCGCGGTGTCCGCACAGATGTTCGACGAGACCTGGCGGCGTTACGTGGTGAAGATGGCTACCGGCAGCGGCAAGACCAAGGTAATGAGCCTTGCGCTGGCGTGGAGCTTTTTCCACAAGCTCTATGAGCCGGATTCCGAACTTTCGCGAAACTTTCTGGTGATCGCGCCCAATATCATCGTGCTGGACCGCATCTACAAGGATTTCCAGGGGCTGCGCATCTTCTTTGTAGACCCGGTGGTTCCCGATAACGGCTTCGCCGACCGCAACTGGCGCGACGATTTTCAGCTCACCCTGCATTTGCAGGTTGAGGTACGGGTGTCGCACCACACCGGCAATATCTTTCTGACCAATATCCACCGCATCTATGCCGCCGAGGATATACCACCCTCGACGGACGACGACAACGCCATGGATTATTTCCTGGGCAGGCGGCCCAGGGGCGCGACCACCGATTCCAAGGTGGATTTGGGTATGATCGTGCGCGACATCGACGAACTGATGGTGCTCAACGACGAGGCGC
Organism: Methylococcales bacterium; assembly: GCA_041748915.1. GTDB lineage: Bacteria > Pseudomonadota > Gammaproteobacteria > Methylococcales > UBA1147 > UBA1147. Next base: position 23,867 of record JBGTCG010000063.1, on the reverse strand, counting down.
ATCATATTCACGATGCGAAATTGGCGTGGTTCCAGTCGATTCAGGACATTCACAACCGGCTGTTGCAGAAGGGCGATGCCTTGAGTTTGCAACTGGACCTGACGGCCACGCCCAAGCACAACAACGGCGCGATCTTCGTGCAGACCGTGGCCGACTATCCGCTGGTGGAGGCGATCTGGCAGAACGTGGTCAAACACCCGGTGCTGCCCGATGCGGCCAGCCGCGCCAAACTTTCCGAGCGGCAGAGTTCCAAGTACACCGAGAAATACGCCGACTATATCGACCTCGGTGTGATCGAGTGGCGCAACGCGTATGAGGAACACCGGAAGATGGACAAGAAGGCCGTCCTGTTCGTGATGACCGATGACACCCGGAACTGCGATGACGTGGCGGAGTATCTGGAGGGCCGTTACCCGGACTTGAAGGACGCGGTATTGGTGATCCATACCAAGAACAACGGCGAGATTTCCGAGGCGGCGTCGGGCAAGGCTAGGGAGGAATTGGAAGCGTTGCGCAAACAGTCGAATGAGATTGACGACGCGAGTAGTCCGTACAAGGCGATTGTATCGGTGCTGATGCTCAAGGAAGGCTGGGATGTGCGAAACGTGACGACTATCGTCGGCCTGCGGGCCTATTCGGCCAAGAGCAATATACTCCCCGAGCAGACCCTCGGGCGCGGCTTGCGCAAGATGTATACGTGCGGCGTGGAAGAGTATGTCAGCGTGGTGGGCACCGATGCCTTCATGGACTTTGTGGAGTCGATTCAGGCAGAAGGCGTTGAACTGGAACGCAAGGCCATGGGCGAAGGCACCAAGCCCAAAACTCCATTGGTGATCGAAGTCGATAACAGCAACGAGAAGAAAGATATCGCGGCGCTGGACATCGAAATCCCGGTGCTGAGCGCCCGCGCCTATCGTGAATACAAGAATCTTGCTGAATTGGATAGCGGAGCGATGACGTTCCAACCGGTGATCTACCAGCAGTTCAGCGAGGAAGAGCAGCGCGAGATTGTATTCAAGGACGTCACCACGGACGAGGTCACGCACACCACGATTCTGGAATCCGCCGGGGTGGCGGACTATCGCAGCGTGATCGGTTACTTTGCTAAAGCCATGATGAACGAGCTGCGCTTGGTCAGTGGTTATGACGTGCTGTACGGCAAGATCAAATCGTTCATCCAGAACACGCTCTTCAGTCAGACCGTCGAGTTCGAATCGCCCAATACGCTCCGCAACTTATCGGAGCTGGCTGCCACGAAAACAGTGATTGAGACCTTCAAAAAGGCGATCAATGAACTGACCCTGCGGGAAAAGGGCGATGCGGAAATCCTCGCAACCATCAAACTGCGACAGGCTCGGCCCTTTGTCGTGAAAGACCAGGGCTATTTGACGCCGAGAAAGAGCGTATTCAATCGCGTGATCGGCGACAGCCGCTTCGAGCTTCGGTTCGCAAGCTTCCTGGATGATTGTAGCGATGTAGTGTCGTTTGCCAAGAACTATCTGGCCGTGCATTACAAGCTGGATTATATCAACGCGGATGGAGACATCTCCAACTACTACCCGGACTTTTTAGTGAAGCTGTCCGATGGCCGAATTGTGGTGGTCGAGGTCAAAGGACAGGCCGATCTGGATGTACCATTTAAAATCCAGCGATTGCGCCAGTGGTGCGAGGACGTCACCACGATGCGGCCGGATGTGTGCTTCGACTTCGTGTATGTGGATGAAGAAGGGTTCAAAACGTACGCGCCGAAGTCTTTTGCGGATTTATTGGCGGGCTTTCGTAAGTATAAGGATTGATCTGACCGTACGGCACACCGCTTGTGTTGATGCCGCTTTGGAGGCTGATATTGCAAGCTCGACCGTTTATTTACCGATCGGGGTCTTCGGAGCAGGATTCTGCGCCGCGATTCCGATGGTTCCGGAAATTCTCCGCCATCCAGATCCGGCGCGCAATCGAAGGATGTGTGAATAATGCAAACTCGACCCAGGCAGGCGGCAGAACATCCGACAGGTTGGCATGGGCGATGCGGACTTTAGTTTGAACAAAAGTATCCGGGTCACCGGTCAGTTCGAGTGCCGCGCGGTCGGCTTCGGCTTCCATATGCCGCGAAATTGCATTGCCCGGAAGCAGAGCCGCGAGCGTCAAGACTACATAAAGCGCATAACCCGGAAGCGCGAGAGCCGGATCGTGCCGGGTCGTAATGCCTCTAAAGTGATTGCGCACGCAAAGCCCGAGGACCCGATCCGCGATCAACAACGCGATCAGTATGCCTAAAATCCCGAGCAGCAGCGCCTTTGGGATATGGCCTCTCGTCCAATGACCAATTTCATGAGCCAGCACGATGGCGATTTCATCCGGCGTGAATTTTTGCAGAAGTGTATCGTAAAGAACAATTCTTGCAGTGCGGCCGATTCCGTTCACATAGGCATTTACTGTCTGCGAATGGCGGCTCGCGTCCGCTACCAGAATTTCCCCAATTTCAAGATCCGCGCAAGAACTCAGGTCGAATATGCGCTGTTTCAGAACAGGATCTTCGAGTGGATGGAATTCGTAAAACAATGGATCGACGATCAAAGGCGATAACAGCACATAACCTGCCGCGAGGAAGCCGGTTGCAAAAGTCGCAAGGACCGTCCACCAGCGCGGGAAGCGCGCGTATAAATCGAGAATAATCAGTCCCACCACAATCACCATAAGCCATACGATCAGGAAACCCTTCAGCCAATCGAATAAATAGATGGCCAGTGAATCATCCCGCAATTGGTACGCATAGGCATGATAATAACGAACAATCGAAAACGGCAGCCGCAGCAGCCCGAGAGTGATATGCGCCATGCTCAGAATCACCGCGCGCGCGGGCCATAATCTGCCGCGACTGAGTATCAAGGCCAACCGGCTCCATTTTCCCAAACGGCCGTGGGTGAATACACTCAGCGCCGTCAAAAGCACACAGGTCTGAACCAGAAACAGGATCAGATTGAATCGATGGTATTCGGCCGATTTTAGAAGAAATGCTTCGTCGAAATACCGCGAAACGAGGTTTGCCAGTGATTCAGGGCCTGCCGCGGGCGCGGCGAATGACAATACCAGAATTGCCGATGCGGCGATCGCGATCCATTTCGATGCAATTGCGTGGTCAGGCATCTAATTGATTCGCCTGAATTCCGGGGATTGTGTGACTGAAACTGCGATCGAAGCGGAATTTACTGTGAACGCTCAAAAATGAATCGATGCGCAACGAAACCCGCGATGATCGCCGCCACCATTACAAAAGGCTCGAAGAGCCCCAAACTGAGACTCGCGGTTGCGGGTCCGGGACAATACCCCGTCAAGCCCCACCCGATTCCGAACAGCGCCGCGCCGCCAACCAGTTTCCGGTCGATTGCAGACCGTATCGGCAGATTAAAACGATCGGCATAAACCGGTCTGGAGCGTTTTAGGACCAGGCGAAATGAAATCAGAGTGACCGCCAGCGCACCGCCCATGACCAACGCCAAACTCGGATCCCAATTCCCGGCCACATCGAGAAAATCGGTAATCTTAACCGGATTGATCATTTGTGATACGGCCAATCCCAGGCCGAACAGAAAACCCGCAATCACGGCGATGACCAAGCGTTTCATGAAGCAACCCCCGCGATATGCCTGACCACGAAGACCGTGATGGCGCCACACACTATAAACACGAAGGCCGCGACGAACGAGCGCGGCGAGTTCCGCGCTATTCCGCAAATACCATGACCGCTGGTGCAGCCGCCGCTCATACGCGTGCCGAATCCGACCAGAAGTCCGCCGCTGGCCAATAGCGCTACGGGATAACCGGAACGCGGTACGAACGAATCCGGAACAAAGTAATGGTGGATTGCGGCGCCCGCAACCATGCCAATCAGAAACAGAAATCGCCACATCCAGTCGCCCTTTTCGGGGAACAGGGCTCCGATCAGGATGCCGCTGATACCGGCAATCCGGCCGTTGAACAGCAGCAGCAGTGTAATGCCGATTCCGATCAAGATGCCGCCGGCGAAGGCACTATAGGGCGTGAAGTTCTCCATAACGAATCTCCTTCGATAGTTGGATCCGATCTGGATTTTGGGCGCAAATGATCCGGAATTCAACGGGTATCATTCGAATTTCAAGACTGGCGGGGCGAGGCGCCGAGGGAAGCGCTCAATAAATCCTCCCGGGAATTCTCAGGGGTAGGTAACCCCAAACGCGATTTGAAGTTGCCTCACAAAATCAAACGCCTGTACCGTTTGATTTTGGCGGCGCATCCCGGTACGGCGGGAGTCTCTGATTAAATCAGCGCTTTCCTAACGGGTTCCGAAGACTACGATGGTTTTGCCTTTAGCGGAAATCAATCCTTCTCGTTCCAGCTCTTTCAGCACGCGGCCTGCCATCTCGCGCGAACAACCGACAATCCGCCCGATTTCTTGCCGCGTGATTCGAATTTGCATTCCGTCGGGATGAGTCATTGCGTCGGGTTCCCTGCACAGATCGATCAGAGTCTTGGCGATCCGGCCAGTTACGTCCAGGAACGCCAGGTGTCCGACTTTACGGCTGGTCTGCAGCAGGCGACTGGCCAGTTGGCGGCCGAGCGCAAATAAGAGGTCGGTCGCGTGCTCGGCCAATTCTCCGCGAATGATGTTGTGGAATCGGGCGAATGAGATTTCGGCAAGCACACAATCGGATCGGGTCCTGGCCGTAACCTGACGGGTATTCGGCCCGAAGAAAACTCCAATTTCGCCGATAAATTCGGATTTATTAAGGTAAGCCAGGATAATCTCCCGGTCTTCGGGGTCTTTAATCGAGATGGATATGGAGCCTTCGACAACATAGTACAATCTGTCGGCGATTTCGCCCGGTACCAGGATGTCGTAGTTTTTTGGATATCTTCTCTTATGGCAATAGTGCAGGAAATGCTCTATGGCCGGTTCGATAACGGGTTTGGAATTGAGTACAATCACGGATTGCCTTGACCAGGAATAAAGGAAAGTATGCTACTAAGTCTAGCAGCCTTTGGGAAATTGCCACCCTATTAATTTCAGTAACTTACAACTTATGACCGGACCGAGTTGCCAACGGGTAGGCCGCGTGCAAGCTCTAAAACGTGTTACGCTACAACGTTTTTTCTGACTATATCTGCTATGAAAACTCGGATTAAATGGATCGAGAACGCGATGTTCATCGGCGAGAGCGGCAGCGGGCATGCGCTGATCATGGACGGGCCGCCGGAACATGGCGGACGCAACCGAGGGCCCCGGCCGATGGAAATGCTGCTGTTGGGTATGGGTGGGTGTACTGCGTTCGATGTCGTTCATATTTTGCAAAAGGGACGTCATCCGGTCACGGACTGCGAAGTTGAAATCAACGCGGAGCGGGCGGATACCGAACCCAAGGTGTTTACGCGGATTCATGTACATTTTATTGTGAGCGGCCGGCAGATCCAGGAGCCCGCCGTGAATCGGGCGATCAAACTCTCCGCGGAAAAATATTGCTCGGCCTCGATCATGTTCGCCAAATCGGCCGTGATTACCCACGATTACGAGATCCGGAACGTCGAATGATCTGAGCGAGGCGGGTGCTGCGAGAACGAATTTTCAGAAGGTTGCAGCGTTTTTAATTTGCCGGTCCAACAATACGATCGGATGAATGACCTCGGTTTGAATTTCTTGCTGTCTTAATCCAGCCCTTAGATGCAAGGCGCAACCGATATTGGTTGTGAGCAGATAATCGGGTTTCTTTTCGGCGATAATGTCTAAAATATCCTGCCGTACGGCATCGGCCATTTCAGGATGTTCGAGCATATAATTGCCTGCCGCGCCGCAACAGCGAATCGAATCGTTCAGAGTTGAAATTCGCGTGCCGGGAATTGCCGCGACTAATTGTTGCGGCGCACCGGCAGTTTTCAGCACATTGGCCAGGGAACAAGGGGTATGGATCAAGATATCCGCATCAAGCGATTCGAAGGCAAACGTTGCAAAGCGGTCGGATTGAACGACGAACTGGCAAATTTCAATCACTTTGGACGAAAAGAGTTCGCTGCCCTGGAAATAAACCGGATACTCCTTGAGCATTGCGCCACAACCGGTCGCTATGGTGACGATCACGTCAATGTCGGACTGATCGAATGCGCGGCGGTTGTCGGCGGCCAACTCGGCTGCCCGGCCGGCATCGCCCGAATGGAGAGCCAAGGCGCCGCAACAGTTTTGACCCGGGTTGATGCGCACGTCGAATCCGAGACGATCGAGAATCCTTATCGTCGCGTCAATGGTCATCGAATCAAACAATTCGCCGGTACAACCGGTAAACAATCCGGCGCATCCGTTTTTGGAGTATCGGGTCGGGTGGAAGGTTTCGCGGGAATGCCGGGGACTGATATCCTGAAGAAAGCTTTGCAGGCCGCGCGCAGCGGGAATTATTCCGAGTAAGGCCGGCAGGATTGTTGTGGACTGTACTGTTCTCGCGGCGCTCGCAGCGACGCGGGATAGGGTCTTGTTGGTCAAAACCGCTCCGGAAAGCGCCGATAAGCCTTTCCCAGCCATGGATTGCCTTCCTTGACCCGCCGTACTCCGGAACTGATCCATTATTTTCGCATAAGGCACCTGGGCGGGGCATAAATTCTCGCAGGTCCTGCACAACAGGCAGTTGTCCAGATGCCGGCGTAGCGTGGGTGTATCTTGAAGGCTACCGTTTGACCAGGCTTGGATCAGAGAGATACGGCCTCTCGGCGATTCATTTTCATCCAGGGTCTTGCGATAGGTCGGGCAATGCGGAACACAGAGTCCGCACTTAACGCAAAGGTCTGTATCCGCGAATAGCTTGGGCGTGTTCAAACGTGGGGAGTTCGATCTAGGACGAATGCGTCTATCGTATCAAAATTACAGTTCGCCTGTTCCCATTCACCCGGCATCGGAAACAGCAATTGCAGTGTGAAGTTCAATCGCGGGGCCGAAATCACCGCTCCAACTCCGTCTTTCGTTATTAACAATCAAAACAGGCCCTTTGGTCCAAGAGTTAACCTTGCAATTTAACTGTGGTCGACGTTAAAATTAAAGTTGGTCATCGAAACTTTGCTAACATTTTTCTGGGAGGAAATGGATAAGACATTCGCTAAGACGTGGAGTGCCATCCTTCGGCAAATGAGGCCGGTAAAAATGCACTACGGAAACGAAAGATCCATAACCTTAGGGAACTTTTCTATGAACTTTGTTCAGTGTCGGTATTTAGGTTGTGCGGTAGCGGCAGGCGTGCTTTTAGCGTGCATGCTGCCAGGCTTGGCCGCGGCTCAAGAGCCCAATGACTTTGATCGTACAGGAGGTTACCTGGGGCTAGGCGGTACCTATGCGTTCCACTGGTTCGCCGGGCGGTCTTTTGACCGCAATTTGGGCGGACAAGGCGTCCAGGTGATTTCCAGCAGTTCTGGCGGGCTGAATGCCCGTGCCGGGTATCGCGTGAATCCTTGGTTTGCGGCGGAAGTTGAATACGAGTGGGTCGACGGTTTTACCAACAAAATCGCGGGTGTTAACGTCGCGACGCTGACTTCCCATCAGCTCACGATTAATGGTAAATTCATTTATTCGGATTGGGGCCGTTTGCAACCTTACGGCCTTGTCGGTGTGGGGCTATCGATTTGGGAAGCGAGTGACCGCACGGGACGAGGCAGTGGACTCGAAGCTACCAGTGCGGGTCTGGCCGGTAGAGTCGGATTCGGGCTCGACGCCTATGTGAACGAGGATTTTCTGGTCAATCTGGGCTTGGATATGGCCCTTAGCACCACGCGCATCGACAATTCTGTCGACGGCGCTCTTAAGAATCTCTTCTATGTTCCGATCCAGCTGGGACTTCAATATCGCTTCTGATCGCAGTGGCAGTTGATGGGAAGACTTGCGCCCCGGTTGTGCCGACCTGCAACGCCCGACATTCTCGCGTATTTGTTCCGACCGCGATGTGGTCACGCGAATTCGTTTATCCTTACCGTTACCTCAGTCCGTACTGCGGTAACGAGAGCTTTCCTTCGACTGCGCGGCATTCAAATAAAATTGCAATTCAAAGAAACATATTATATAAGGTACAGCACGCGCCGTGGCGCGATACACAAATAGAAAACCTCTCGGACCAGGAGAAGAAAAAATGAAAAAGTTCCTAAGCAGTTTAGTCGTCGTCGCCATACTGGGTGTTTTTGGCGGTTTAGTCGGGTGCGGCAATTCAACCGATGGAGATTCGCAGAAGCCAAATGACGGTGAATACGGCAGGATGTCTCCGCTTTACGGGCCAGCTGGCGACGGGAAATCCGGACGTTAAAACTTTTCGGGAAACTCGATTCCAGAGCGATTGAACTTATATCATCATGGCAAGAGCCGCCCCTCCGATTTGCGGCTCCTCAATAACTGCGAATCGGGCTCGCGATAGTATCCAGCTTCGAAACGATCCGCGGGCGGGACCCCGAAAATTGGATTTCAGCTCGGGTACATTTCCGGTTTGAACTTCTCAAGCAAGTATTTAGCAATACCCGGAAGAAGCAAAATTGGCTTCTTCCGGGGCTTTGCCATAGTATGTCGTAGCCGGGCCGTCCGCGGCAAGGCCATTCTATTCATTCCTCAAAGCATTTCCTGATAAAAGTCGAGACATACGGTACGCCGGGATTAACCCTGCCAGAATCGCGGCAAGCATTCCGCTCGACAGCCCTTGGAGAATTGATTCGGGCGGTATATGGAAAGCAATCGACCAGCCAAAAGATCGCTGGTTGATGACATAGACCAATACCATAGCGATCATCAGACCGACGGGTATCGCAAGCAATCCCGCGACGAGCCCCATCAGTCCGCTTTCCGCAGTGATCAATATCGCCAATTGTTTCGACGTGATACCGATTGCCCGAAGAATCCCGTATTCGCGGACCCGGTCGAGTTGGATTGCGGTGAGTACGCTAAATACACCAAGGAATGCGATCGTCGCTGCGATCCACTGAAGACTATCGGTGACTGCAAACGCCTGGTCAAATATGGAGATTGAGGCGTTCAGTATCGAGGAGCGCTCGGTAATTTCCAGCGCTTGTTCGGTGTCGCTTAAATTATGCAGTTTGCGCTGCAGGTCCTTTAGATCGGTACCGGGTTTCGCGTAGACCGATATCGCCGAGTATCCATGGTCATTCCAATACCGCCGGTACGTTATTCGGCTCATCGTAATGCCGCCCGTTCCCGGACTGTAATCCTTGTAAACCCCGCCGACCCGAAATTGTTTCATACCATGATCGGTCGCCAGTTCCACCATCGAACCTTTTCCGAGTTCGTGATTGTAGGCGTACGATTCGGTCACGAGTACGGTATCGTTGGTCACGAAATCGGTCCAGACCTGATCCGTGTTGGCTGAAATCAAGTCGAAAATTTTAGGAACGTCCGGCGTGAAGGTATAAACGCTGAGCTGATCCAGACCGTTTCTGTTCTGCAGGGTACGCCGCCGGACACTCCCTACCGATAGGATTTCATCGAGTTGTGAAATCTTAACCAAATAATGCTCGTTGAGCGGGCTGTCACGCAAGGCTGAACCTGATGCCGCACTGATGTAAAGATCCGCGCTTAGCCGCTGGTGCAGCCAATCGCCGACCGAAGACCGGAAGCTGAAGACCATAATCTGAACGCCGAGAGTCGCGGAGATCGCGACCATGAGCGCCGCCACCGCCAAACCGCTGCGGCTCAGATTGGCCTTCAGCGATCTGACCGGGAGGGAGCCTGTTATCCCGAATATTCTGTTCGCCATCGGATACACAATTCGGCTCAACGCTAGCAGCAAGAATGGCGTAAGCAATGCACAACCCAGCACCAAAAACATTAAACCGGCGAATCCATAAGCCAGGCTTTTCCCAGACAAAAAGGTTGTCACACCCCCCGCGACCAACGCAACCAGTCCGGACAATGCACTTTTTAACGCCTGGCGCCGGGTATTCGATTCGAGCTCGGAGCGAGCCATCGCGTGGAAAGGTTCAATTCTTATCGCTTCTATTGCAGGCAAAACAGCGCTCATTACGGATGCTGCGGTTCCAAGACACAAGCCCTTGATGAAAGTCATCAGCGATAATTGCAGTTGTTGAGCCGGCAACGCCAGGTAGACGTTATTGATCGTTTCACCGATCAGGTCCAACATGCCGTACGCGAGGAAAGTGCCTAATAGTAGACCGGCCATGGTTCCAGAACATCCGAGCATTGCGGATTCGCTGATAACCAGTTGGAATATTTGCCGGCGCGATGTGCCCAAAGCCCGCAGCATCCCAATCAGCGTGCGTCTGCGAATAGCCAGAAAATGAATGGTGTTATAAATCAGAAACAGACCAACCGTCACCGAAAGGAGGCTCAGGGCGGTCAAATTGGTGTAGAAGGACGCGGTCAGGTCGCGCGCATTCTGGCTGATTCGTTGGTAAGGAATCAGCTCAGCGGCATCGGGCAGTTGCTGCTTGAGCGCTTTTACGGCCGATGGATCGACGTCGCGCCCGTCCGCGGTAACGTCGATGTAACTGATGTTGCCGAACAATTCAAGAATTTCCTGCGCGCCAGCGATATCGGTCAGGATCAGGTCTTCCATTGCCTGCCGTTGGAGTGGTTCGGAAAATTCCAGAACGGCGGCGATCTTGAGGATTTTTTTATGGCCGCCGCTAACAACCTTTATGTTGTCGCCGCCGCCAAGCCTCAACCGTTCAGCGGTGGTTTTGGAAACGATTACATAACCGGGCCGGGTGAGGATGCTGATGAGGTCACGGCGTCCGGATTCGGAAATGGCCCCCAGATCAAGCGTCTCGATCGATCCGAAATTTCTTTCCGCGAACGGATCGACTCCAAGAAGGCGTAGTTTTTCACTCGTTCGACCGTCCAGATTGACATAACCCTCTATTTTGGGCGAGTAATGGAATGGCAGTTTGCCAAGCTTTAGTTTCGGGTAGAGGTTTTCGTCGACGGACCCCGAATAACCGACAATGCGGTAACCTGCCTTACCGGAAACCGTTTCGGTTGCCTGAACGAATGCGGCAAGCGCGCTTTCCTTGGCCAGATCGATAGCGACGACCACCGCGATGCCTAGCGCGATTCCGGCAACCGCCAAAATCAGTTGTCCGGGGTAGTCCAGCAGATAACGGAACCAGGCCAGGCGCAACGCGGTAAATGGTCTGTTGGTCGAGGGCATTCGCGATAAAATTCCAGTTATTTAGGGAAACGCTGAATAAATCCATCCTGGATTTCTCAGCGGTCGTCAGCCCTGCCAATGCGATTGGCAGAGGGTTGCCTCACAAAACCAGACGCTTACACCGTCTGGTTTTGGCAGTGCATCCCTGCACTGCGGGAAGTTCTGATTTAATCAGAACTTCCTTACGATTCCGTTATAATTCGAATTCTGTTCCTGATTATAAAGATGCTTCAGCAGCAACGTCATGCCGGCACGGATTGCCGGTATCCAGACTACATGGATGTAATGACTGCTGGCCGTCCCTTGGCTTCTGGGTTCCGGCAATCCGTGCCGGAACGACGTGATTTGAGCCATAGCTGAAGCATCTTACTAATCAGGATTCTGTTTGACGGGGCATGCGCATTGATAAGACCGCTCGACTTGAATTTCTTGGGTGTGAAGTAGATGAACAACAATAGTTTCAGCTTGGTGTTAGGGATCCTCGGTTTGGTTATTGCCAATCAATCCCCATCCTTCGCGGAGCCGGATGCGGAAGCCGGATCGGTAAAATTTGAAACGTGCGCTGGATGCCATTCCAAGCCAGGATATGCCAATGCTGTGCCGCGATTTCAGGTGCCCAAATTGGCCGGACAGCAGCCAGCTTACCTGCTTTCCGCGTTAAAGGCCTATTCCTCGGGCGAACGAAAACATCCGGGGATGCGGGGGAATGCCGAAGGATTGAATGAGCAGGACATGCAGGATATTGCAGCGTATCTGGCCAGTTTGCAAATGGGCGGGGACCGCGATAATTTCAGCGGAAATCCACCGACCGGGAAAGAAAAAGCGGCCGGGTGTATCGGTTGTCATGGTGAGGACGGTAACAGCAGTGATCAGAATTTTCCGCGATTGGCGGGACAATACCAAAGCTATCTGATTAAAGCGTTACAGGATTACCAGACCGGCGCACGAAACAATCCGATGATGATTGCGATGGTAAAAGACCTCAGTGGCGAGGACATCGAAAATATTTCTGCTTTTTATGCAACACAAAGCAAAGGATTGGGGGTTGTGAAGCGGTAAAGAAATTTCGGGCGAACGGGAACTGGTCCGCGAGAGGTGTCGCGGCTCAATTGGACAAATGCCTTGAATTTCGGGGATTTCTGAAAATGATGGGTTGTTCCGGATTGACGTTGTCGCAGGCTGCGGATTGAATCGCGCGGAGAACCTTGGCGTGATCGGGAGACAGGCTACAAACCGGATCAGCAACGGCCGGATCGCCGGTCAGCAGAAAGGCCTGACAACGGCATCCGCCAAAGTCGCGGGTTTTTTCCGGACACGTGCGGCAGGGTTCCTTCATCCAACCATCGCCACGGTATTTGTTGAACGCCTCGGAGTCCTCCCAGATTTCGCGAATGCTGAGGTCACGGACATTCGGACAATTCAGTCCGGGCAGCTGGCGGGCGGAGTGGCACGGAAGCGCCATGCCATCGGGTGCGATGGTTAAAAAAGTGGTTCCCCAGCCGTTCATGCAGGCTTTTGGGCGGTCTTCGTAATAGTCGGGAACGACGTAATAAATTTTCATCTTGCCTTTGAGTTTTTCTCTATACGTCTGAGCGATGGCCTCGGCTTTGCGAAATTCTTCCCGGCTTGGCAGAAGTTGATTACGGTTCAGGTGCGCCCAGCCATAGTACTGGGTATTGGCGAGTTCGACATAATCGGAACCGAGTTCTTCCGCCATTTCCAAAATGCTTTCCATCTGATGGATGTTTTGTTTGTGTATCACCACGCAGAGCACCATCGGATAACCGTGTTTTTTGACGAGTCGCGCGACTTCCCGCTTGTGGTCGAAACTGGCCGTTCCCGCGATGGAATCGCTGAGTTCCCGGCTGCTGGCCTGGATGCTGATTTGAATATGGTCGAGGCCGGATTCCTTGAGATCAAGGATACGTTCCTCGGACAAGCCGTACGCGGACGTGATCAAGTTGGAGTAATAACCGAGTTTCCGGGCGTGTTTGACCAGAATCGACAGATCCTGCCTGACCAAGGGTTCACCGCCGGAAAATCCGAGCTGCACGGCGCCCATGAGCCGGGCTTCGGAGAGCACGCGCAACCAGTCCTCGGTGTCGAGTTCGCCGCTCTGCAACGCGAAATCGATCGGGTTTGAGCAATAGGGACATTGCAGCGGGCAGGTGTAGGTCAACTCGGCCAGCAGCCAGCGCGGTTTGGATAATTCAGCCTTGCCTGATCCAGCCATTTTCAAGTGCGACCTCGATAAATTCACAGATATCGGCCTTGAGACCCGTAGTGGAAAATTTTTCTTCAAGCTCGGTCACGATATTCCCCAGCGTTCGGGTGCCGTCACACCGTTTCAAAATTTCGGCCGAACTCTGATTCAGTTCCACCATCCCTTCGGGGTACAGCAGAACATTGCGCTGTTGAACTTCCTCCCATTGCAGGCGGTACATCGGCGAACACGAGAAAATGGACTCGTCAGCGGGCGCCATGCATTTTACGCCTGGATCGAATGATAAGGCGGCATTTCTGCAATATACGCCAGATACATTGCGTCCGCCATCGCCCAGAGTACATCGAGTTTGAATTTCAGGATGCGCAGCATTTTATCCTGTTGTTCGCGTGTTTTGTACCAGTCCAGGGTCAATTTAAGTCCGTGTTCCACATCGCGGCGCGCCTGGCTCAAGCGGTTTTGGAAATAGGTCAGGCCTTTACTGTCGATCCAGGGATAGTGCGCCGGCCAGTTGGAAAGCCGTTGCTGATGGATGGCCGGCGCAAACAATTCGGTCAGCGAAGAACTCGCGGCTTCATGCCATTCTGCTTTCCGGGCGAAATTGACGTAGGCGTCGACCGCAAAACGCACTCCGGGAAGCACGTGTTCGAGCGAGGCGATTTCATCCCGTTCCAGCCCGACCGCGATGCCGAGCTGGATCCAGGCTTCGATCCCGCCGGGACGATCCGCCGATCCGTCGTGATCGATGATCCGCTGTACCCACTGGATCCGGGTTTCCCGCTCCGGACAGTTGGCGAGGATGGCCGCATCTTTGAGCGGAATATTGATCTGATAATAAAAACGGTTTGCGACCCAACCCTGAATCTGTTTGCGATTCAGTTTTCCCTCGTGCATCTGGACATGGTAGGGATGGTGGATATGGTAATATTGTTCCATACTGCGGAGACGGGCCTCGAATTCCTCGCGGGTCCACGGCGTGTCGATCGAATCTTTCATGGCGGAGATTAAAGGTTGATTTCCATGCCATCGCGGGAGACTTCGATCCCGGCGGTTTCGAGAATTTTACGTTCGCGTGAATCTTCGTCCAGAATCGGATTGGTGTTATTGATATGGATCAGAATTTTGCGAGTATCGGGGATTAGATTCAATACGCTGATCATGCCAATCTCGCCGGATTGCGGCAGGTGGCCCATTTCGCTGGCCCTCTTTTTTGAAATACCGGCCAGTTCCATTTCGTCCTCGCGCCAGAATGTCCCGTCGACGAGCACGCAGTCCGCATCGAGCATCCCGTTTCGGACATGAGTCTCGATTTCGCCGAGGCCCGGTGAATAATACAATTTCCGGCCGCTCGAAATCTGTTCAATCATGACGCCGATGTTGTCGCCTTCATGGGGGTCGTGCCGGTGCGGTGAGTACGGCGGCGCCTTGCTTTTCAGCGCGTGGGAATAAAATCGGAGATCATCGATTCCGGCAATTTCGAAACCGCTGCCGTCCAGCGGTACGCCGTGATGATTGACGCCACAATAGTGCTCGAGCATTTTCAGGACCGGGAAACCGGTGCTCAAATCCTGTTTGACCATTTCCGTGCAAAAAATATTCAAGGGGCTGGTACTTTCGCGAAGCATCAGAAGCCCGGTGGCGTGGTCGATCTGGCTGTCGATCAGAATAACGGCCCGGATGCCGGTATCCCGGGTTCCGGTTCTAGGCTGAATCGCCGGAAAGCTTTCGAGTTGGGCGCGAATGTCCGGAGAAGCGTTGAACAGCACCCAGTTACGTCCATCGGAACTGACTGCGATTGACGACTGGGTACGCGCGACCGCGTTGATCCGGCCGCTGCGCAGTCGGTTGCAGTTCGAACAGTTGCAGTTCCATTGCGGAAATCCGCCGCCGGCTCCGGATCCCAGTACTCTGACTTTCATACAGGATTAGTTGAATGGGTGAATAGCGTCCCAAATCAGGTTAACTTGGCCTGCTGTTAGTTTATCCAACATCTGCGGTGATCATATGCTTCCAAACGAAACGGGGTTCCATTCTGCAATGGAACCCCGTCTGTTCTTGAACCGTTGATTACCGATGATAGATGTACATCGTGACTTCGAAGCCGAAACGAAGATCAGTGTAGCTTGGTTTTTCCCACTTCATTTTCCGAGTACCTCCTGAGTCAATTATTTGTTGTGTCGACAGCGCTTTATATAAAGCTGATTTGAAGTATACGATGCCTGGCTCAGGAAAGCAATATGCCATTTCCGCCCGCTATCACGGTCTGGAGTCCGGCCTCCGGCTGCCTTGA
Source organism: Methylococcales bacterium (assembly GCA_041748915.1). Classification (GTDB taxonomy): domain Bacteria; phylum Pseudomonadota; class Gammaproteobacteria; order Methylococcales; family UBA1147; genus UBA1147. The sequence goes on along the minus strand of JBGTCG010000063.1, from coordinate 8,185 downwards.
ACACGTGGGACAGCCGGAATTTTTTGGCAACTTGATACGGTTCCATTCCATGCTCAAGCTATCCAGCAACAACAGGCGGCCGGTCAGCGGTTCACCTATCTCACAAAGTAGTTTGATCGCTTCGAGCGCCTGAATGCTGCCGATGATGCCGGTCAGCGGGGCGACGACACCGGTTTGACTGCAGCTTTCGGCGAGTTCGTCCATTTCCGGGTACAGGCAATTGTAACAGGGATTCGACGGGTCGCGCAGGTCAAATACCGAAAGCTGGCCCTCGAATCGGATGCTCGCGCCGTACACCAGTGGAGTTTTAGCCGCGACACAGGCTCGATTGATGGCGAAACGTGTGGCGAAATTGTCGCTGCAGTCGAGTACCACGTCCGCCGCGTCCACCTCCCGGTTCAGTTCCGATGCATTTAGTTTGCCGTCGTAAGCTACGATCTTGGTCGCCGGATTCAGCTCGTTCAGGCGCTTGCGGGCCGATTCCACCTTTGGTTTATCGACATCGAAGGAACCGTGAACGATCTGCCGTTGCAGATTGGAAAGATCCACGCGCTCGAAGTCACTGAGGACCAGTGTGCCGACGCCGGCGGCGGCGAGATACATCGAAGCTGGGGATCCGAGTCCGCCAAGTCCGATGATAAGGCAACGTGCATCCAGCAATCTCTGCTGGCCCTCGATATCGATCTCGGGCAGCATGATCTGGCGACTGTAACGGAGTAATTGATCATCGTTCATCGTGTCAATTTACCATCGGTGGCCCTGAATGAAAAATGCGTGCAAGGGCTTGACACCACGAAAAAGAAGGATATTATTAGCACTCACTAAAGGCGAGTGCTAATAATTTGGGGTTGCCGTCACGATGCAGGGCCCTCAGATCTGCTCGTAACTTTTTGAATAGATATCATTTTAGGAGGAATTCATGAAAATACGTCCATTACACGACAGAGTGATTGTTAAACGGGTTGAAGAAGAGCGTATGTCTGCAGGCGGCATCGTCATTCCGGATTCAGCGAAAGAAAAGCCAAGCCAGGGGCAAGTCATTGCAGTTGGCAACGGCAAGATTCTCGACAACGGCGAAGTCCGTGCCCTGGATGTCAAGGTTGGCGATAAAATACTATTTGGTAAATACGCCGGCAACGAAGTCAAGGTGGAAGGCGAAGAATTAATCGTCATGCGCGAAGAAGACATCATGGGTGTCGTCGAGTAAAGTTCGATTCCGTTTATAGACTATTTTAAACATTGACTCTAGGAAACTACTATGGCAGCAAAAGAAGTTAGATTTAGTGACGACGCGCGTTCCAAAATGCTCAAAGGCGTTAACGTTTTGGCGAGTGCCGTCAAAGTTACACTGGGACCTAAAGGCCGGAACGTAGTTCTGGAAAAAAGTTTCGGCGCGCCGACCATCACCAAAGACGGGGTTTCCGTAGCGAAGGAGATCGAATTTTCCGACAAATTCGAGAACATGGGCGCGCAAATGGTTAAGGAAGTCGCTTCGCACACGTCGGACGTAGCCGGTGACGGTACGACCACGGCGACCGTTCTGGCCCAGTCGATTCTGACCGAAGGCCTGAAAGCCGTCGCGGCCGGTATGAATCCGATGGATCTGAAACGCGGGATCGATCAGGCTGTCGAGAAAGTGGTCGCTTCGATCGGGAGCCTTTCGGTTCCGTGTACCGACAACAATGCGATTGCACAAGTAGGCACGATCTCTGCAAATTCCGATGAATCGATCGGTAAAATCATTGCCGAAGCGATGGAAAAAGTCGGTAAGGAAGGCGTGATCACGGTCGAGGAAGGTTCCGGTCTCGAGAACGAACTGGATGTTGTTGAAGGAATGCAATTCGACCGCGGCTATTTATCCCCTTACTTCATCAACAATCAGGAAAGCATGAGTGTGGTACTCGACGATCCGCTGATTCTTCTTCACGACAAGAAGATTTCCAGCATTCGCGATATGCTTCCGGTACTGGAAAGTGTTGCCAAGTCCGGCAAGCCTCTGCTGATCGTTGCTGAAGATGTCGAAGGTGAGGCACTGGCCACTCTGGTCGTCAACAACATGCGCGGGATCGTCAAGGTCTCTGCGGTCAAGGCGCCGGGCTTCGGTGATCGTCGTAAGGCGATGTTGGAAGATATTGCAGTGTTGTCGGGGGCGACCGTGATTTCCGAGGAAGTCGGCTTGGCGTTGGAAAAGGCTTCGCTGGACGATCTGGGTTCCGCCAAGAAAGTTCAGGTTACCAAGGAAAACACCACGATTATCGACGGTGCCGGTCAGAAAGTGAATATTGAGGGTCGCGTGAGTCAGATCCGGGCTCAGATCGATGAAGCCACTTCGGACTACGACAAGGAAAAACTGCAGGAACGTCTGGCCAAACTGGCCGGCGGGGTTGCGGTAATCAAGGTCGGCGCGGCGACCGAAGTCGAAATGAAAGAAAAGAAAGCTCGCGTCGAAGACGCGCTGCACTCAACCCGTGCCGCGGTTGAAGAAGGTGTGGTTCCGGGCGGTGGAACCGCGCTGATTCGTGCAATCAAGGCCCTGGAAGGATTGAAGGGTGCAAACCATGACCAGGATGTCGGTATCAATATCCTGCGCCGTGCCCTTGAAGAACCGATGCGCCAGATCGTCGCCAATTCGGGTGTCGAACCATCGGTCATTTTGAATGAAGTCAAAAAAGGACCGACCAACTTCGGCTATAACGCAGCGACCGGGGAATATGGCGATATGGTTCAGATGGGGATCCTGGATCCCGCCAAGGTGACTCGTACGGCATTGCAGAATGCCGCTTCCGTAGCCGGTCTCATGATTACCACGGAAGCCATGATTGCCGAAGAGCCGAAGGAAGAAAGCCATCATCATGGAATGCCCGGCGGCGGCGACATGGGCGGAATGGGCGGTATGATGTAAGCCCGAAAATCGGCGTAAAATAGGATTCACGGAAGCCTTGGACGGATAAGGGCTTCCATTGAAAGTCCCGCGGAGTTAATCCGCGGGACTTTTTTTATTGGTATTGAATTTTTCAGGTGCTAAAATATTCTAATCGTTCGTTGATTGCTTTCATTATTGAATTTCGATTGCATCCTCCGGGTTATTTGGCGCGTAGTCTCACGAATCCATTTAGTTAACGAAAGATATTTGACCTGGTAGATATTCAACGTATTCCTGTCTTGCTTCATTCCTGCATCAAAATAATCAAATATCGGCGTAAACTGTACATGGTTACAGCTTCCTGTTTCGCATGATAATGGAGAATCGAGATCGCTTATAGGGCGGTGAATAGCTACTTAAATTCCAGACTCTGGCCAATCCAGGCAGGGTCTTTTGCATTTTCCGCGTAAGCGGGTGTTTTTTCCGAGGATATTATGTCTAATGAATTAAGTTCTGGCGTAGTCAAATGGTTTAACGACGAGAAAGGCTTTGGATTTATCGCGCAAGAAAGCGGCGCCGACCTTTTCGTACATTTTTCCGCCATCAACGGCAGCGGCCGCCGCAGCTTATCTGAAGGCCAGAAAGTAACCTTCGAAATTGCCCAGGGCCAGAAGGGTCCACACGCAGTCAACGTTACGCCTGCTTAAATTCAGAAATCCTGATTATCGCCGCCCTCCAGGGAAACGCTGAATAAATCCATCCTGGATTTCTCAGCGGTCGGCAACCCTGCCAATGCGATTTGGAGTTGCCTCACAAAATCAGACGCTTACAGCGTCCGATTTTGGCAGTGCATCCCTGTACTGCGGGAAGCCCTGAATTAATCAGCGCTTCCCTAGCGGGGTGTTGTTGATGTCAGAAATTGCGACGTAAGTAAGCCGGCGTCGTTCAGAGCGTCTCAGAAGCAGGTAGGTATTTGAGCGCACGCGCCGACTCTCGTGAATTGTCAACCCATCGAAACATCTCGGTTGGGTCTGCCATCATTCGATGCCGAAGGCTTTGGAGGTCGCCGACAGTGTGATCGTCCCGGGACCGGAATGCGAACGCATTTTTGTCACGGACGGGCGACATGGAACATAGTTTTTTCGTAACCGTAGCCAAGGGGTTGGAACCCCTGCTGCGGATCGAATTGGACGGTCTTGAGATTTCGGGTTTGCGTGAAGGAAAAGGCGGCGTTTCCTTCACGGGCGGGCTCGAACAGGGATATCGGGTCTGTCTATGGTCGCGGATCGCAAGCAGGGTTTTGCTGAAAATGGATTCCTTTCATTGCGGATCTCCCGAAAACCTTTACGATGGCATCCGGAAAACCGATTGGATGCCGCACTTGGGAGTGGATTCGAGTTTCGCCGTAAGCTTCGTCGGCACGACGCCAGCAATTCGAAACAGCCATTTCGCCGCGCTCAAGGTAAAGGACGCCATTGTCGATCAATTTCGGGAGCGATGTGGACAGCGCCCGCGCGTATCGACGGACCAGCCCGATCTTCGCGTCAATGTCCATCTTTCCGGAAACGTGGCGGCACTCTATCTTGATTTGTCCGGTGACAGCCTGCATAAGCGGGGTTATCGGATCCGCGGTGGCAAAGCGCCGCTTAAGGAAAATTTGGCCGCCGCTCTCTTGATCAAAGCCGGGTGGCCCGAAATCTATGCCCTGGAGGGCGATTTTTGGGATCCGATGTGCGGCTCCGGAACATTGTTGATCGAAGCAGCCATGATCGCCGGCGATATCGCGCCTGGTCTGGGGCGGAGTTATTTCGGATTTGTGGGCTGGAAAGGTCATGATCCGGGAATCTGGGAAACTTTATACGGCGACGCGATAATCCGGAAGATGAATTCCGCAGCGAAAATTCCGTCGATCAAGGGCTATGATATCGATTCCCGCGCGCTCGCAACCGCGGCTGCAAATATCCGCAGTGCCGGGTTGCATGATTTCATCCAAGTCGAACGCCGGCCCGTCCGCGACATTCCGTCTCCGCCAACCCGAGGCCTCATTGCGGTAAATCCGCCCTATGGCGAGCGAATCGACCCGGATCAGGGATTGGCAACGCTCTACGCGGAGTTCGGCCGGATATTGAAATCCCGTTTCACCGGCTGGCGGGTGGCGATGCTGGTGGAGGATGTGGAACTCGGATTCCGGATCGGCATCCGGTCACATCGGCCCTTTACGCTTTATAACGGCCAGATCGAATGTAAGTTGCTGATATTCGAAGTCAATCCGGATCGGTTTTTGAGTCCTAGGGAGTTGGATTCAGACCTTCGGGGCAAAGGTCCGGAATCCGCGTCTCCGCTTGACCGGGCTAGGAATCGCGTATTCGCCGATCAGCCGCGGGCGCAGATGTTTGTGAATCGATTGCGGAAGAATTTGCGTAATCTCGGCAGATGGGCGGAGCGCGAGGAAATTTCCTGTTACCGGCTTTACGATGCCGATATTCCGGAATTTGCGTTGGCTGTCGATTTGTACCGGGGTTCATCACAATGGATTCATATTCAGGAATATCAAGCGCCGCGAAGTGTTGACCCGGAATCGGCCGAAGAACGATTACTGGACGCATTATCCGTGATACCGGAGGTTCTCGGTGTCGACTGGGAGCAGGTTTTTTTCAGGGTGCGGGGTCGTCAGAACGGATACAGCCAGGATTATCGCCGGGAGGCTCCTGGGTTTCACGAAGTCGAGGAGGCCGGGCACCGCTTTCTGGTTAATTTCGAGTCGTATCCGGATACCGGGTTATGCCTGAATCACCGGCTTACCCGGTCCGAAATCCAAAACCATGGGCGCGGATGCAGGTTCCTGAATTTGTTCGGCTATGCGGGCAGTGCGACGGTCTATGCCGCCGCTGGCGGTGCGCGATTCACGCTCACGGTGGATCCGTCCCAAGCCGCCCTGGACTGGGCGCGCAAAAATCTTGCCCTGAACGGATTCGATTCGACCGTGCATCGATTCGTCCAGGCCGATGGGCCGGCCTGGGTCGCGTGCGCAATTCACAGCGGGCGCGAGAACCCATTCGATTTGATTTTTCTTGACGCCCCCAAATTTTCGAATTCCAGTGAAATGGATAGGGCTTTTGATCTACAGCGGGATCACACGGCCTTGCTGCAGCGGTGTTGCCAGTTGCTGGCGCCCGCCGGCCTGCTGCTATTTGCAACCAATTCCCGGAAATTCAAACTTGAAAAAAATCGACTGACCGGTTTGAATATCATCGATATCAGCCGCCGGACTCTACCGCGTGATTTCGAGCGAAACCCGGCGGTTCATCGTTGTTGGGAGATTCGCCGGCAATAGGGTAGCGCCGAAGCTTCGCCGCGGCGAGAGAAATTTCGATTAATTTGCGCAGCGATGGTAATCCGGGCAATCAGGTTTGACACACCTTTGCACGGCCTCTTCGCGAAATCGGCATCGAAAGATTATGGAAAAATGCGTTCATATTTTGGTAAGCGGCCGTGTTCAGGGCGTCTATTTCAGGACTTGCGCACGAGATCGCGCATTGGAACTCGGGCTTCGCGGAGTCGTCCGCAACCTCCGGGACGGGCGGGTCGAAATCATTGCTCAGGGTCTTGAAACTGCACTCGAACGATTTCAGGAGTGGTGTTGGCAGGGTCCCGCCCATGCCCGGGTCGATAAACTTGAAATCGAGGAGTGGACGGCCGGTTGTGACTTCGAGACCTTCATGATAATTCATTAGCTGGCCTTCGGTTCAAATCCTATCGTCAGATCCATATAATTCAATAGTTTGCACGTTTACATCCGGCAAGTTTGTATCGTTCTGTAAGCACAGTGTAAGCACTTGGAATGATTTCCCGCCCGTTTCCGACAAATCCAATGCACTATCGATCAAGTTGATAAAGCCCGATCTACGCTTGAGTTTTGCTCGATTTTGCGGGAGATGGATTAACCACATTGGTTAATGTAATATGCATTCAACCAAGAACAACAAAGGATCCAGTGCTAAGAAACTACTTCGCTGGCCGGACTACATAATCGGATACGAATCCTGCCGCCGCTTATGATCGTCGTTTTCGATTCGAATGTCTGGCTCTCGGAACTCGGTCTGCGGTCACCAGCTGCGGCGGCTGCAAAATTTTTCCTCATTCACAGCGGTGCCAGACTTGCAGTGCCCGAAGTCGTTCGACTTGAGGTCCAACACAACCTGCAAGCACGCTTGACCGAACATATCGATAAGATCCAGGCAAACTATCACCAACTGCTTACTGCCTTGGGCCAGTTGCGGGCGGTAGTTCTACCGAACAGTGATGAAGTCAATACTAAGATTCAGGAGTTATTCGATTCAATAGAGGTCCCAAAGCTGGACGTGTCTTTCTCTCTTGAAAGCGCTCGCAGTTCATTCCTCAAAACGATCGACAAGGTGCCGCCAAGCGACAAAGTGCAAGCATTCAAAGACGGCGTACTTTGGGCAGACTGCCTCACTCTGCTTGCTGCTGAGCCGGTGATCTAAGTTACCTCTGACAAAGCGTTTTATCAAGACCGCAAATACGACAAAGGGCTCGCAGCAAACCTCCGAGCGGAAACCGATGGGTTTCCAAACCTCCTGCGGATTGTGCCGAGTTTAGGCTCCCTTCTTGAGACACTGCGCGCTCCTGTCACGCTGAATGAGGACGAGTTAGCAGAAGCATTTCTCGCGGAGCACAAGGACAGCAATTTTGGGATTATTAACCGACAAGGATTTGATTTGGGCACTCGACAGTCGTGCAGCTACACACTCTTCGCAACCGAGAATCCTAATGTGCTGTTTATAGAGTTCTCGATCGTATACGAGTGCAAAGATATACCCGGAGAAGGTCGGACCGAAGCGGTACTTTTGCTAAAAGGCGACGGCTCATACCTGCATACTACTGGTGCGTTCTCAGACCTCCGCAATTTCGGCGAACACCTAAAGTATCGGATGCAAGATGGAAGCGAGCAAGAAAACAGAAATGCGGTCATCTCGCAGTGGGGATTGTCATCGGCCACAAGGAGGTATCCAGTGTTATCCGCTACAAGCTCAACGACGAATGCTAATCAGCGGAACTTTTAAGGTTAGATTGTGCGAAGCCACAATCTGAACCGATTGTTGGACGAGCCCGTGGGTGGAGTGGGAGGCTTTCTATTAGAAAATATCTTTTTCGATTTTGTGGGACTGAAGGGCGTTTGCGGCCGCTGACGACAAAGCTGAGTTTGTGGAACTCGCCGTTGCGGCGAGCCAAGCGGGAAAGGTGTGTGGGGCAGGTATTTTACCGAACTTCAGGCCGAGCGCATCGCTCGGCTTGCGGATA
>JBGTCG010000062.1:0-21180 GCA_041748915.1 Methylococcales bacterium | reverse complement strand
CGCATCGAGGACCTCGGCCACCACAGCGCTGACCGTTTGCGCCGCGCCATCGCCATCAATCTGGTGATTGCCTGGCGCATCATGCTGATGACTCTTTTGGGTCGCGAAGTGCCGCAACTCCCTGCCGAGGTGCTGTTCTCGGAGATCGAACTGCGCACCCTCAACGCCTACGCCAAAAAAAAGATCTGAAACCGCCGACTCGCTTGGCTGAGGCGGTGCGACTGGTGGCCGCAATCGGCGGCTATCTCGGGCGCAACAACGACCCGCCACCCGGTCATCAACTGCTTTGGCAAGGGTACACCGAATTCCAGTTCATGTGTTTGGGCTTTGCTCTGTCGGCGGAGACCTGAATTGTTCCATATCAACTAGTGGGTAAAGGGCAGGGCTAGCCTGTTGGACAAGACGGAAGTGGTTGGCGTGGCGGGGTATTTGTCCAGGTGCAGATCAGAAAAGCAAAACTCCGCAAACGCGAGTAATGACCATATTGGCTTCGTGCAACGACTTGGTTCGGGTCGGTCAGATCGATAATCGGTTCGCTCTTCGCAAGTAACAGCGGAAGCCATTCTGGAGCGTGAGCGCTTTTGCATTGCGGGGCATTCCGTGCGGGGCTTAAAAGTGGGCTTAAGAAATAGCGGCCTTATAGAAGGATGTGGGTGCGCACGCGACGCGATTATGGCTTGCCGAATCCCCCCAACTATAAGCAAAGACTTGCCAATTTTGACTAAAAAATAGGGCTCATTTTTTCTATACCGCTTCGATATGTAAGCTATTGTTCAAGAATACATTATGAGGCTCCGTATAAGATGTATTTCAAAGTTCGTATAAGATCGTTTTTCGGCGTTAAAAAACATTTTTGCGAATCATTCACTAGGACAATTCGAGAGACTTGCCACCTGTCTGCCAAGCGCAGGATATCGGCTGACGTTCCGTTGCAAAGGCTCCGGCAGCAAGGCCGTATGAAACGCGCTGAGGTGGTTTGACGTCGCCAGTCCGTTCGTCAGTACCGGTAGAACGGTCCAATAATATTGAGCCAGCGGAGCGTGGCGCCTGTTTTTGACTTCACGGCTGGATACCGTGTGCGAGCGGCTTCAGGGGTGGCGAGATATATCCTCGATATGGTTAATCAACGAGCGCTGTAGAATGATCTCACCAAGTCGCTTCAGCCACCGCTCAGTCGAGTTGCGACATTTTCTGTTTGCGCTAATAGCACTGAGAAGCCAAAAATGAACCGCTTCTTTTACATTTCAATCGTAGTGAGCAGCGCTGTATTATTTTACGCGTTGCTGGCGCCGTGGAAAGGGACGGTGTGGCTTAAGCCGGAAGCTTGTATTGTTTTGACCCGGCACGAAAGCAGTGTCCAGAAACTGGAGGGCAATACGTGCTTGTGGGTTGGGAAATTCGATAATGGCTTTAAAGGGGTAAGGTTGTACATCGGAAAGCGATTCACGGTTCCGTATCATCAGGTTATAGCCTATGAAATCGAAGACTGAGCGACTCCTTGGGCAACAGGATCCTCTGTTGGCATCATCCGTGACGGCTTGAGACCCCGGCGTTAAACCGGTTGCTCACCGGCCCTTGCGGCAGCGGCAAAACCTTTATCGCCTGTGCCATCAGGCTCATTTCATGTTAGAAACAAACCTCACTTCAGGCTCATTTCATATTGGAAGAGACTTCTTATTGACAAGGTATTATTTTTCGTGTTTATTCAACCCGCCACTTGGTTCAAATAACCATCCGCATTTTGCAGAGATTACCATTTCTTTGCCGCAGTTTTGGCCGCTGGCCGCGTAGTACTTGAACCAGTGCTTTTGATCATTGATTCCAGCAAGAAACAGCAATGAAGAAGAATGTGGCAACCGAAGAAAGCATGCCTCATTGGTTGGAAGACAACTACTGGACCGATGCGTTGGAAGAATATTACCGCTCGCGAGACGGCGGAAAATCTAGAATCGTTCTCGATATCGACACAATAGAACGCAATGCATTTAATAAAGACGGTCCCGCATACAAGCTAATGGAAGCCATGTGTTCTGTTAAGGAACACGAACGATGGGATGGGTACCCGGGAGCGCCTAAACTGATGCTAGCGCTCTTGGCCATACTTGAGAAATTGGGCAAGCCTAAAGCCTGGAAATAAAAGGGGAGTCGCATCGAGATTTTCGTAGGGTCTCAAGAAGCCCTTCAAATTCGAATTCCCGGCTGAGGGGACTTCCTGCCTTTTCGCGCGCCATGCCTGAATTCCGTAACCCCGCAGCTATTCATACGCCAATTTTCTATTATCCGGGTAAGCGCCGCGATTTGATAGGGTGGAGAGATCGATGGCCGAAGAAGCAAAAAACCTGATCCTTGACCAAATGCGCGCATTCCCGAACCAAATCGAGGGCTTGCGGACCGAGATGAGAAGCGAATTTCAAGACGTTAAACGACGTCTGAATCGCATGGAATCGACATTGATCGGTATTCGGCGTAATGAAGTGGATTCCGCCGAAGATACTGCCCGCCAACAAGTGAGCATCGATCGATTGGTTGAGCGAGTTCAACGAATTGAACGCCGTCTCGATCTCCAGGACGAAACCTGACTCCAGCCCCTACGGGGCCTTTTTCGAGCATCCATGGACCAACGGCATGGTTGAGGCCATGAACCAGAAAATCAAGGCAAACACCGTCAAACGCTTTGATTACGACCGCGTAGAGCAGCTCAAGGAGCATTGGGTGGAACTAACAAGGAGCATTGGGTGGAACTAAACAGTGAGCACTTTGTATTCTTCAAGGGCATCGGGAAACGGATGCCCTTGTTTGCATAACGGTTCGCAGAACAGGATTCAGGTTTCGAATACATCGAGCACCCGCGCTCCCGTGGATACGAAATCCCGCTGATTTCGGGTGACTACCGTAAGGTCGTGGATCAGTGCGGTCGCGGCAATCTGTTTATCCAGCGCATTTTCGGGATGGGGGATCCGCAATCGACCCCACAATTGTGCGATCTCCGCGTCGATCGGCAGGATGGAATTGCCGTATTCGGTCAGCACGGTTCGCAGCCAGACCTCCAATTGCAGCGCTTGCGGCCGGTCGCCCCGATGCCGGATCCGTTCGATGCCACGCCGCAGTTCCCCGATCGTCACCACGGACAGATACAGCGGTGTCTCTTCCGCCGTCATTCGGGCGAGGAAGCGCTGGACGCCAGAGTCGGCTTTCTCCTGTTTCCGGGCCTCGCGGATGACATTGGTATCAATCAAGTACATGCGGGACTTCCTCCTCATCCAACCGCTCAAAATCTTCATCCAGCCCCACGTTCGGCATGGAAGCCAACACCTGTGCAAGACTCTTGCGCGGAGGCCTCGACAAAACCTGTTGCAGAATGGCGCGATGCTCCGCCTCGGCACTGCGGTTGTGGCGCGCGGCGCGCTCCTTGAGCGCGCAAACGATGTCGTCATCCAGGTTACGCACGATCAGATTGGCCATGGTCGGAAAGCCTCTTGAATTCTTTCAATGATAGCAATGCTATCAAGAAGGATCGATCGAATCAAGAATTTATCGTGTGGTCGTTATCCAAATATGACGGTATACTCAACACCGCCATAAATTGCGATTCCGAAAATCCCCTCGCCCTTCGGGAGAGGGTTAGGGTGAGGGGACCAAAATCATCAATTTGTGGCGGTGAGAAGTATACATCATTGGGGAATGCTTGAACTTTGGAAGGGCAAAAGGGAAAAGGCTAAGGGCAAAGCCAAGCGGAAGGGCCGGAAAGGAATGGGAGGATAAGAGCAAAGGGCATCTGGAAGGGCTAAGAAATACCCTAAAACCAAAAAAGGTTTTTCTTTAGGTTAATCCGCCGATCGACCACAAACTCGCTCCAACCGAAACCAAAGGAGCGGTGAGGATGAATAGAAGTACCCGAATCTATTCATACGCCAATTTTCAATTATTCGGGTAAGCGCCGCAAATCCAGGCAGTAATCGTTTCGTGCGGATTCCGGCAAACTTTTTGGTTCATTCTGGCTTTCGAACGGGATAATCCGTGTCGTAATGCGCTCGGCCCGCCGTTTCTCCGCATCGTTTAGATCCGCGGGCAGACCGGGGTAGGCCAACCCTTCGGGATGCCATTCGTGGTAGGTGATTTCCAAAGCTTCGTTCCGGCCCCGCTGGACGAGGACCAGGCTGATGGATTCACGCGCCGCGATACCCGGATGCAAGCCGATGAACGGCAGAAAATTCCGATAACGTACTCCGGTCAGTTTCAAAGGTCCTTGTGCATCCTGTTCCTCGCGCAGCGGGATGCGATAGCCATCGAACCACAGTTCCCAGCCATCGAGCTGAACCGGATGATGGCTTTCCACGCTCAGCGCGACCTGCAGCCTGGTGATGCTGGCATCCACCAGCCGTGATCCTCCGCTCTCCTGCGACGCGACATCACCGACCAGAGGCCAAAATTCCAGGGCCTGCTGCAACTCGACGGTGCAACCCTGAAACTCCGCTTTTCCAATCCTCCGCACCGGTTCCTGAAGCAGAATGGTCTTGATCTTATCGTGAAGCGGAAAACCGGATTGTTGCAAATCCCTGAATACGCGTTGCAGATCGACCTGCAGATAAAAAGGCAACGCAAATTTATCATGTAATTTAAGCCCGTGATTCAGTAATCGGGGCGCCTTGTCCTCCCGGCTCAACATAGCCACGATGCTGCTCAGCAATACCGCGATCGCAACGGCACACTGCGGGCTGCGCGGCATCCGAAACGCGCGGAACTCCACCAGCCCCAGACAACCGCGCCCCGGAAGGTACGGATTCCACAGCTTTTCGATGTTCAATTCGCTGCGGTGGGGATTGCCGGACGGATCAACCAGAAATGGATTCAGACTGCGCCAGATAAATTCCGGCGCCAGCTGGTTGTGTTGCTCCAGTTGCTCCAGCGCCAGCGACAATTCGCGAAAGGATTCCCGCACCCCTTCGTCGGTTCGCGGCGACTGGCTGGAGCTACCGATGGACGCGGGCGCAAACCAATAAGAAAGCGAAGGATGGGCATTGAAATATCGCACCAGCCGCGGCAACAGGTTTGGATAACGCAAAAACGGACTGCTTAATGGCTCCCGTCCGCCAAGCGTGAACTGCCCTCCTCCACCGGAATCCGCAACAACGCCATTGTAATGCAGGCGATACGGATGCAAGCCGGCCACTTTCGCGGCACGATAAGATAACTTGCAACGTGCGTAAAAATCGGCGGCATTCTCCGCCGGGGCTTGATTGATCTCTATCACGGCCGGATCCGGTGTAATCGTTGTCCATGCCGCAGTGGCATCCACCGGCGGGGGGAAGCCTTGTATCATCATGGTTTCCACACCGGACTCCTTCGCGGCCTGGCTAATGCATTGCAGCAATTGCGTAAAGATTACGACCCGGGATACCTCCGGTAACTCGATCACAATGCTCGTGCCGATATGATGTGTGCTGTCGGCATTGTGGCAATCCAGGCAAAGCAGCAGGTCACCATCGGCCGCCAGTTCGTCAACCAGTCCCTTGGGCGGGATTTTATCGGTATGGACCGAAGCTCGGGCAAGGTTAGGTTTGCTTTGGATATCGACCATCGGCGTACGGCCGTCCCAGCGCAACAACAAACGATATCGCAACCGTTCATCGACCGTAAAAGCCTTGGACTGCCAAGCGCCGCTGGTGAGTCTGTCGTCCAGATTCCGCCAGAAATTTTCAAGGTCTGGCGGACCTGCGTCCGCGGACGAAGCAGTCCCCCATGATTCATGTATCATAGGATCCGCAGGTCCGTCCCAGGCGAATTGATCGTTTCTCGCCTGATAATATCCGAGGCTCCAGCGAGGCCGAGTCTCACCGTCGTATTGTCTGCCCAGTGTGCGCAGAATCACCCCGCCGGGCTGGCGCTTGACTATTTCGCGCAACAGTTCAATCGCGTACCGTAATTTGTCCCCGCCCATCGCTTCGGCCAGCCATTCCGGCGACTCGGCAAAACGGCGGGTAAAAGTCGGTTCCATGCCCACCCAGATAGGGATTCCCAATGCGGAAATTAATTGATCGTGCGCGTCGATGATCGGCGCCAGGTCAATTTTATTTATTGGCAAGGACGGACGGCTCATTACGTAATTATTGCCCGTTTATCGATTCAGCCGGATAAAATCAATGATCGTCATTTAACGTATCGAAAATATTTAAACTGCTAAATATTCTTTGGCTCCTGAACGTTTAATCACCTCAATAATCCAATAACTCATGCGCCGCATAGAAATCGCCCATACCACTCGTTACGAATACTCCGAACCAGTGGAATTTTTAATGCATAAATTGCATGTCAGGCCTCGCGAAGGCCACGATATTCGTATCGAGTCATCCCGACTGACTATTACACCCGCGTATACGATTCGTTGGGAACGGGATATCTACAGTAATTCGATTGCGCTGGCGAATTTTACCGAAAAAGGCCAGATCCTGGAGATCAGCAGTGACGTGGTGGTGCAACATTATCAGGAACAGCCGTTGGACTTTGCGTCGGGTGGATCTACGTTATATTATCCGTTTCGTTATAATCCACTGGAACAAATCGATCTGATACCGTACCAAATAGCGGTATATCCGTTGGACTGTCCAATAATCCAGGAGTGGGTGGGGCAGATCTGGACGCCGGGCAACCTGATCGATGCCTCTACTTTACTGGAATTATTAAACAAATTCATCGTATCGAAATTTAAATACCAGATGCGTGAAGAACCCGGTGTGCAATCGCCCCGGACTACCATCGAGTCCGGGAGCGGTTCGTGCCGGGACTTTGCTGTATTATTCATCGAAACTTGCCGGGTATTCGGTTTTGCGAGCCGATTTGTCAGCGGATATTTGCTGTTACCTGCCGATCAAAGCTCCCAGCATTTAACCACCCACGCCTGGTCGGAAGTCTATCTGCCAGGATCCGGATGGCGCGGCTTTGACTCCACGAGCGGATTATTAACCGCCGGGGATCATATCGCCGTCGCCCACCATCGCCATCCGGAAGCCATTCCGCCGGTCGCCGGTTCATTCATCGGCAACAGCGGTCTGCTGCCGACGTTAAGTGTAAATGTGAATGTCAAAGTCTTGTAAGCCCATTCCAGGCAGCCCGTTCGTCCGTTAACGGCAACCGATTTCTTTTACTCACCAAGAGCTGAACGATTCATGGCTCGGGCGTTCCCGTGTCCCCGACCCCATCGCTTAACTCCCTTCGCGCTTCACGCGCGAGCGCCTGGTACTTGGCTCGAAACGCATCGAGCGCCTCGATTTCAAGTTCTTCCAGATCGAAAAGCGCGTTATGAGCCCCTTGGGTTCAGCGAATGAGCTCGTCTAGTTTCACCTGAATCGCCTCGGTGTCGCGATTCTGCGTGTTCTGAATTAGAAAGCCCATCGAAAAGGCCACGATCGTCGTTCCGGTGTTGATCACCAACTGCCACGTATCGCTGAATCCGAAAATCGGCCCGCTGATTGCCCATGCTGCAATAACAAAAACGGCAAAAACGAACACCAGGGGCCGACCGCAGAAATGGGCTGCGGTGTTTGCCAATCGGGAGTACCAAGTCGTGCTACGCATAATGAGCCTCCTGTGGGAGCCTAATGTACATCGTCTTTGGATTCCAGTGAACGGAAAAACGAAATAATGCGTCGGCCGGAGGGAAAGTGTTGTAAGGATTTGTTTCTTCTCCCGCCGGAAGTAGCCTCGGGTGATCACCAATCATTGGGACTTCCACGGCGTCAGTGACTGGCGGCCCAATGGCTCGAATCACCGGTTTCTCGCGAAGCGACATTCCATTGCTTGAGTCGGAAACGAGCTGTCGCAGAAACTCAATCGGTCCGTCTATTCTTGAAAAGTGGCTCGATATTAATGGCCAAAATCCGCTCACGTCTGTTGGCCATTGACCGCTCGAAATCAGATCCGCAACTGAGATTTCATTAACGCACTTTTTTTTCGTCTAGAATATAAACAACATAGGCGTAAACGAGCATCACCGTCAACGCTGTATTCATTCAAGCTCAAAAACACAATCTTAGGTCATCTGGATTATGACGATCGAAAGGAAATGCACGATCTGTATTGGCGACAATCACGCTATTTTCAGAGAAGGCATCAAAGCATTGTTTGCGGCCCGTCCTCAATATGATGTTATAGCGGAAGCCGAAGATGGATTCGCTGTGATCGATGCCGTCAAGAAACGCCTGGCCGATCTGGTGCTGTTGGATTTGACAATGCCCAGAATGAACGGGTTGGATGTGATAAAAACCTTGAAGTCACGATTCCCGGCAATAAAGATAATCGTGCTGACCTTTCACAATACGGAACAATATATCCACGCAGCGCTGAAATCCGGGGCGGACGCCTATGTCCTTAAGGATGCCAGCTATTCCGAGTTGGAACTGGCGATCTGTGCCGTCCTACAAAACCGGACCTTTTTGAGCCCAGCCGTTGCAGACAAGATTGTCATGCCGTACATGAACGGGAATAAATCGGACAGAGGGACACCATCCTGGGAGACGCTAACCAAGCGCGAGCGGGAACACCTCAAGCTTATCGCAGAAGGCTACAGCAACAAATCAATTGCCGGCTTCCTCTGCATCAGCGTTAAAACCGTCGAAAAACACCGCGGAAATCTGCTGAAAAAATTAGGCATGCACAGTGCCGTACAGCTTACCACGTTCGCAATCAACAACGGTCTAATCGATAAATAACCGGGGCTGCTGCTAATTTATCGATGGATGCGTAAAAGGGATTGGCGATAACGGATTCTTACACGACCGGATTTTAGTTTTTTTTCCGGAAGGGGTCATACTAAATAACGTGAATTTCATTTAGGGTTTCATAAAGCGCCTAGTAGGGTGCGGTTAGTGATAACTTAAACGAAATCCCCGTAAACAGAAAACCCCTGGTCCAATTTTCCTCGATCACCGACGCATGATCAGCCGTGGTGAACAGGCAATTCATCGATCGGCCAAACCCCAAGAAACTGATCGGGTCGATTAAAGTTATCTGCAATTTGCAATTTTGGCGGCGGGAAAAAGAACGGTGCGATTTGCAGATTCAAATGTCGCCAAGCAATGCCGGTTATGATTTTTTCATTGATCTTCGTGGCTGAAAAAGAGGTCGTTGCGAGATACCGAATCCCCGCATCCTTAATATTCGACAGCGCGCGCCGGATATCATTTTCCGAAAAATGTATCAGCGCATCCCGGCACAAAATCAGATCCGCGTTTGGCAGGCTATCGACACATAAATCGATTACTCGAAACATGTGTTTGTCATCACCATACGATTTCTGATTCGCTTCGATGAGTTCACCCACGATATCACCGCCGATGTAGCGATCGACCGGCAAATTGATCCGCGACATCCAGTTCCAATCGCCGCAAGGGATGTCGAGCAATGTCTTGACCTCCAGTTCCCGTAACAGTTTCGGAAGTTGCTCTCGGATACATGCCGTACCCTCGAGGCTGGAGCCGGCTCCGGACACTGATTCGGTGCCCGCCCGCCATACCCCGGAATGGAAGGCGCGCTCGAACCTGCGCCGGCGCCAACCCAGGCTGTCGATCTTTTTCGTTCCAAGGCGAGTTTCGAGAAAACTGACAAACCGGGCAAAGGGCCCTAACAATATGAACCACCGGCAGAATTCAATAAGCCGCCAACGTTGCCGGAGAATTACCCGTCCGAAACGGGAGGAACGCAATTCGTCCCTAACTTTGGATTTGATAAGGCTGATCACTCACTTTCCTCCCATCATTGTAGGGAACGATTATCTGGCGGTGAAAGTTTGATTTGACCCGACCGAGGTCGTCATGTCAAGTTGAGGCGCCAGCAGAGCGGACCTGTCGTGTCTACCAAATTGCCTCGTTTTGACCGGATCCCGGATCATTCGCCATAAATCGAATCAATGAGCTTCCTGAACCAGCGGGGACGGAAGATCACGATTAAAAGAGACATGATGGCAGTGAACGGAACGGGCCCAATATCGATCACCATCAATACGATCAGAATCAAAATGCATTGGATGCGCATAAAAAT
This sequence comes from Methylococcales bacterium, assembly GCA_041748915.1. Lineage (GTDB taxonomy): Bacteria > Pseudomonadota > Gammaproteobacteria > Methylococcales > UBA1147 > UBA1147. Next base: position 11,148 of record JBGTCG010000062.1, on the reverse strand, counting down.
GGACGAAACCGAATTTATCCGGAAAAGCTGCGGTTATAATCCACGACGGGGCCATAGTTCGCGCCTGGGTACGATTCCCTATTCGGGATAGCTACGTTCAACCACTTCTTTGAACCAGCGCGGCCGGAATATCACAATGTAAAGACCGATCAACCCGGTAAACCGGAACCGGCCCGGGTCCAATCACGGCAAATAAGATCAACGCGAGCATGGTCTTGACTCGGGCGCCTCAGGCAATGGGATTCATTAGGTTAGGCGCTGGAATCTATTGATGCTATCGTCCTATATAGTCCTTTTCGTGGTCCACTGCAATTGAAAATCCGTTAACGCCATAACGTTGATACAGGAAACCACCCTCTTCCGAACTCTCGGACGGAACCTCATTCGATGCCGAGACGAAAAAGCCAGAGACGCTTGGCGGACCTGAATGCGCTCAATTCCACAGTAAAGGCTTCGCCATTTCCAGCGGAAAATCGTACGAGATAGCATAATTCCGAGCCATCATATCGAGAGAAGATCGTGTCCGTTGGCATGGTGATTATGATAAGCAGTTGGCTAACACCTTACGCCAATGCTGAACGATATGCTTCGGCGTTCTGCACGGTCAAATTACCAGACCAAGCGTGAAAAAAGGCGTTGCAGTAGATTTCGGCGCATCTTAAAAAACACGATTGGAACGTTGAACGCCAAGCAACAGGTATTGCGATGGCTGGAGATTCAGCCTCTCGACGGCAGGCGTTAGTTGTACTCTTCGAGCCGGCGCTTAAGCAGACAAGTGGCTCGATTATTATGGCGAAATTCGACGGCATCGGACCAACACCTAATTGCAGTGGATGCCGAAAGTGTCCGGCGGGACCCTAACCAGAACTAATGACGACAAACCAGAAAATTAAAAAATCTTCGCTGTTTTACTGTTACTGGGGCAAAGCCCGCGCGGAAAATGAAAACGGACCGGCTTTTCACTTGCTGCCCTTCCACTGCCTGGATGTGGCGGCGGTAGGATGGTATTTGATGGCGCCCGGCAAGCCATTATGTAGACAACTGGCCAATCAACTGCAAGTTGAACCGGCATGGCTGAGAACGTTCTTCGTTTTCTGTCTGGCTCTACACGATCTGGGCAAGTTTTCCAGAGCCTTTCAAGGTCTGAGAAAGGATCTGTCCGCTGAGTTGGTCAAAGCCAATTTGAGAATGACTTATTCGGAATCGGAGAGGCACGATAGTTTGGGATATTGTCTTTGGTCGAAAAAATTAAGTGCGACGTTGTCGGGAACCGAACCGAGCAGTACCTTAAACAACGCCTGGCTGGAACATCTCGATCCATGGCTGGAGATTGTCACCGGACATCATGGCATGCCGCCGAAAAAAACCATAAGAACAAACGATTTTTTTGAAGCCGAAGATGAACAAGCTGCCCTGGATTTTGTACAGGAAGTCATCAGTTTACTTCTGAGCAATTTTGACTTTCAACCCTTATCGGACAAAAACATAAGAAAGCGGTTGCAACCGATATCGTGGCAACTGGCTGGCATCGCGGTATTGGCTGATTGGTTGGGCTCAAATCAGGATTCTTTTAGATATCATGACAAACCCGAAGATTTGCAGGCCTATTGGGATACAGTCGCTTTAGCGAGCGCCGAAGACGCAATTACGGCTTTGCCGACCGCGCCTGAAGTCAGTGCATTTCAAGACATCCAAAGCCTGTTTCCTTTTATCCATCAAGCCACGCCACTTCAAGGTTACGCCGCCACCGAAGTTCTGCCTGATCTGCCGCAGCTATTCATATTGGAAGACGTCACCGGAGCCGGCAAAACCGAGGCCGCTCTGATTTTAACTCAACGCCTGATGGAGAAAGGTCTGGCGAACGGCCTGTATATCGCGCTACCGACCATGGCGACCGCCAACGCGATGTATCAGAGACTTGGCGGCGTGTACCGCAAGTTTTACACGCCGCTCGGCACTCCCTCGTTAATTCTGGCCCACGGAGCGCGCGAGCTTTCTAAAGATTTCCAGGATTCTGTTGTTTTGGCTTATCAATCGATCGCGGACGGCAACTATCTGACCGGTAACACGGAAGAGAATCAGGAATTGAGTGCGACCGCCTATTGCAATGCCTGGTTGGCCGACAGCCGCAAAAAGGCATTGCTGGCCGATGTCGGTGTCGGTACGCTGGATCAGGCGTTATTGGCGGTTTTACCGACGCGTCACCAGTCGCTACGCTTGCTGGGATTGGGCCGCAAAGTGTTATTGGTCGACGAAGTTCATGCCTATGACAGTTACATGCAGAAACTGCTCGCGGCCTTGCTCGAAGCCCATGCACGGCAGGGCGGCAGTGCGATATTGCTGTCCGCAACCTTGCCTCAGACCATGCGTGAAACGCTGGTAGCCGCGTTCTATCAAGGGCTTGGACGAGACGCGCCGGCATTCAGCGATCCTGCGCAATACCCGTTGGCTACCCATGCTCCGGCAGAAAACATCGAACAAGCCATCGATACCCGCACCGAAGTCAAACGTACCGTGAATATTCTCCGCTTGGGGACTGAGAACGAAGTCGTCACCGAGATTCGGAAAGCTGTCGAAGTCGGGAAGTGCGTCTGCTGGATACGCAACACCGTAAAGTCGGCCAGACAGTCTTATAAAAACCTGTTGGACAAGGGCATTCCATCCAGTCAATTAAGTCTGTTTCACAGCCGTTTTGCGATGATCGACCGGCAGACAATCGAAAACCGCACACTGGAACTTTTCGGCGAAAAATCATCCCATGCGCACAGAAAAGGGCAAGTGTTGATTGCAACGCAAGTCGTAGAGCAGTCGCTGGATCTGGATTTCGATGAGTTGATCACCGATCTGGCCCCGATCGACTTGATCATTCAGCGCGCGGGACGTTTACGGCGACATATTCGCGATGGGCACGGCAATCGGCTCAGAGAAGTTGGCGCACAAGATCAACGCGGTATACCCACGTTGTGTCTGTATTCGCCGGAGCCGGTCGCGGAAGCCGATGCCGACTGGCTGAAACCGGATCATTCCGGTACTCAGGCGATTTATCCTCATGTCGGCCAACTCTGGCTGACGGCGAGGCAGTTGCACGAACGGGGGCAATTCACCATGCCGGACGATGCCAGAGCGTTGATTGAAGGCGTTTATTCCTTCGAGGCGGAAGATTCCATTTCCGAACAACTACAAGATGCTTCCAAGGATGCGATTGCTAAAGCAATTGGTTATCGGGAAATGGGTAAAATGAATGCGCTCGATCTTGCCAAGGGCTATACGCGGAAAAGCGCTGAAAAAAGCGGCGGTTGGGATGAGGAAACCAAAATTCCGACTCGCCTGACGGAAGAAGAAACCATTTCGGTTGCGCTGGCTGTTGTGGAAGACGGTCAACTGAAGCCTTACGCCGATACGGAACGATATGCCTGGGAGTTAAGCACGATCAAATTACCGGAACACGAATGGAAAAAGGCGCAGCGACAAATTCCGCCGTATTTGAAAGTTTTGACCGACACAGTGAAGACCGAGGAAAAAGCTGTGCGTTGGCTCGAAATCTTGCCGTTGGAAGATGGACAGCAAATATATTCCCAGCATCTCGGTCTTGAAGCGTAATAAATCAAGGTAAATTTATGAATTTAATCACCGATGAGTGGATACCGGTTTGTCGACAAGATTCACAACAGGACACTGTCGCTCCCTGGCAAATTGCCGAAACCGAAAATCCGGTTATGGAAATCAATGCGCCCAGGCCCGATTTTCAAGGCGCTTTGTATCAGTTATTGATTGGTTTGCTTCAGACCTGTTTTGCGCCAGAAGATGAAGACGAATGGTTGAAATATTGGTGGCAAATGCCAGAGGCAGACAAGCTAAAGACGGGTTTTGGGAAAGTTGCGTCTGCGTTTGAATTGGAAAATCCAAATGCCCCCTCTTTTTTACAGGATTTCGACTTACTTGATGGAGAAACCAAAGCGGTTTCGGCATTATTGATCGAAGCACCGGGAGCCAAAACGCTAAAGGATAATCTTGATCACTTCATTAAGCGTGGCTGTGCTGATCAACTTTGTCCCAGCTGTACAGCAACGGCCCTATTTACCCTGCAAACCAATGCCCCATCCGGCGGCGTTGGGCACAGAGTCGGGCTACGCGGCGGTGGACCGTTGACCACCTTGGTCATCCCCAAACAATCATGGGCGACATTGTGGCAAAAGCTATGGCTGAACATCCTGAATCAGGAGGCATTCGAACCGATTGGAGAAATCGATGTTCGTGTTATGCCCTGGCTCGGGAATACGCGCGTTTCTGATAAGGGTCAAATTACTTCACCCAGCGATATCCATCCCTTACAAGCCTATTGGGGAATGCCCAGACGCATCCGATTAACGGCAACCATCGACAATAACGACTGTGATTTATGCGGTCGCCATGCTCCTATTTTGTACACAGAGTATCGGACCAAAAACTATGGTATCAACTACGACGGTGCTTGGCTGCATCCATTGACGCCTTATCGCTTTGACCCCAAAAAAGTCAACCTTCCGTTATCGCTGAAAGGTCAACAAGGCGGGTTAGGTTATCGGCAGTGGTTGGGTCTGGCTTTGCAAGACAACGACAGTGGCGATAAGGCTTCGCAAACCGTGCAGTTTTACAACGAAGAACGAGGCAGAAATATACAAGACAGCGGCCCCGCTGCGCTTTGGTGCTTCGGTTATGACATGGACAACATGAAAGCAAGATGCTGGTATGAAGCACGTTTTCCCGTCTATTACCTCAACGAAAAACAAAGGAACAACTTGATGGACTGGGCCGGCGAATTGATTAACGCCGCCAAAGAAATAGTAAAAATGCTGCGGAACGCGGTCAAATCAGCTTGGTTTCGTCGTCCGAAAGATGCCAAAGGCGACATGAGCCAAATTGACGCGCAATTTTGGCAGGTCACGGAAACCAATTTCTACCGGTTATTGGAACGACTGGAAAAACTCCCCGGCGACACGCGGATGGCCCCGAGCGAAATTTACGCAAGCTGGGTTGAAACGCTTAGGACCAAGATGATCGAGGTCTTCGAGGCGGCAACCTTGACCGCAGCGCCGCAGGATTTGGATTTGAAACGCATCGTCAATGCCAAGAAAGCATTAATGAATAGGTTTTACGGCAATAAAATCATCAAAGTACTCAAGGCAAAAGCCAAACCGGAGGAGGTAGCCTGATGAGCATACCCAATACTATGGGAAAACGATTACAAGATTGGCACGAGTGGTTGAACGGCAATCGGGGAGACCGTGCACGACTTCGTCGCGCGGAAAGCCCGGAAGACATTTTGCTGACCGATGCGTTTTTTCATTTCCTGGAATGGATGGCACGAGTGCCTGACTGGTCACAAAAAACGCCATTGCTGGCTAAGGCTTGCGTTGCCGGTGCCCTTTCGCATGTCAAGGCCGACAAACAAACACCCAGCCGGATACACAACAGCACAAACGGCGGTGATGCGCCCAAAAAAGCCGCCAGTTTTGCCGAACAATTGGCTACGCCGTTGGAGGGCAAAAGCAAAGCCCCAATGAGCGAACTGCGTTTTCAGCAATTACAAAAAAGCCCGAGCGTTGACGATTTTTATCGACGGATCATCCGGGCCATTCGGTTATTGAACGGCAACGTCAATATCGTTTCGCTGGCCGATGACATCATTCGTTGGCACCAAGAATTCAACCAACCGCTCGGCCGCTATCCGTCCCAACGCCTAGCTGTCCGCTGGGCTACCGATTATTTCACCGCATTACCGAAAAGTTCTGACTAAGGAGGGATTTGCATGAGCCGTTTTATTCAGTTACACCTGTTGACCGCGTATCCGCCCGCCAACCTGAACCGTGACGACCAGGGCAGCCCCAAGACCGCAAAAATGGGCGGTTACGATAGATTGCGGGTATCTTCGCAGTGTCTGAAACGAGCGTGGCGAACATCGGATTTGTTTCAATCAGCTATGAACGGGCATTTGGGAACACGTACAAAATTGTTAGGGATCGACCTATATAATCAATTCATAGCCGGCGGCATAAAGGAGAAAGACGCCAAAGATTGGACGAAATCCATAGCCGGCGTGTTTGGCGCGCTAAAAAAACCGGATAAAAACAATCCAACCGCGGAACTTGAGATTGAGCAATTGGTTCATGTCAGTCCAGCAGAACAAACTGCGATTAAAACTTTGGCTAAAAAACTCGCCGATGAACGACGTGCGCCGGAAAAAGAAGAACTCAATCTTTTGCGATTAAATGACCATGCGGTGGATATCGCGCTGTTCGGCCGCATGCTGGCGTCAAGTCCCGCCTTCAATATCGACGCCGCCTGCCAGGTTGCCCACGCCATCAGCGTTCATCCGGTGGTGATCGAAGACGACTATTTCACCGCTGTCGATGACCTCAATACCGGCGCCGAAGATATGGGCGCAGCCCACATCGGCGAAACCCGATTTGCGGCCGGACTGTTTTATTCTTACATTTGCATCAATCGCGAATTGCTGATCAAGAATCTGGACGGTAATGCGGAATTGGCCGGCAAAGCCATCCGCGCGCTGAGCGAAGCGGCGGTCAAAGTCGCGCCGGAAGGCAAGCAAAACAGCTTTGCTTCCCGGGCTTACGCGTCCTACGTATTGGCGGAAAAAGGCGACCAGCAACCGCGTTCATTGGCGGTATCTTACCTGAAACCAATCAATCACCATGACAATGAAGATTTCATAGCCGATGCCATCAACGCACTGGTTCAGCAAAAAGACAGTTTCGATGAAGTGTACGGCACCTGCGCGGACCGCCGTTACGAACTGAATGTGCCGCAACGGCAAGGTACGCTGAGCGGCTTGCTTGATTTTATCGGCTGATCACGGAGTCGAACATGGATCTTTTGCTATTCCGACTTTACGGCCCGATGGCGAGTTGGGGCGAAATCGCGGTCGGCGAACGCCGCCACACCGCCAGCTATCCAAGCAAATCCGCTCTACTCGGGCTTTTGGGTGCGGCCCTGGGAATAAGACGCGACGATGAAGAAAGACAGCACCAGTTGCAACAGAGCTATGCGATCGCAGTGGAATTGATTACGGCCGGGAATTTGCTGCGCGATTACCACACAGCCCAAGCACCGGATTCGGCGGGCAGACTCAATTACCGTACCCGGCGCGATGAGATCGTGTTCGGTAAAGAGCGACTGGGTACAATTTTATCCAGCCGCGAATACCGCAGTGACGGGTTGACCCTAGTTGCCGTTCGGGCATTGAACAATGCTCCGTTTGGCTTGGCTGAAATTAAGGACAAACTGTTAAAACCGGTCTTTCATCTTTATCTGGGGCGTAAATCCTGTCCTCTGGCTGCACCATTAAATCCGCAATTATTCACTGGTCAAGCCAATTTTCTTGCGGCGTTTAAAAGCTATTGTCATAAGCCGCTATTGCGAATGACAAAATCAAAGGAGGGTAACCCAGCAGAACGCGATTGTTATTGGCTGGGAATTAACCAGGAACGGCATTATTATTGGGAAGGGTCGCCTGAAGATTTTTCCGATACTCTGGATTTGACCCGCCCGCAAACCCGGATTCGTCGCGATCAGCCTTTATCCCGTAAGCGCTGGCAATTTGTACCTCGTCAGGAACATTACCTTTTCCAAGGAGAGGAGTGATGTATTTCTCGAGAGTGCGCATTCGTCCCGAAATTTTCAAATCCTCGCAGTTGGCCGCGGTGCTTGCCGAAAATGTTCATGGCGTTCATCGTTTATTATGGGACTTATTTCCCGGGAAAGACCAAAGAGATTTCTTATACCGTGAAGAAATTGCACGGGAACAACTGGGCGCGTTACCTTCGGTGCAAAGTGAGCCGATATATTATTTGTTATCGAAAAGCGAACCCGTTGCGTCTAAAGACTCCTTATTCCGCGTCGAATCAAAAAACTATCGTCCTGATTTGAAAACGGGACAACGTCTGAGCTTTGAATGCCGTATAAATCCCATCGTAACACGTGAAGGTAAAAAACATGATGTGATGATGGATACTCAGCTACGCTTTTTGAAATCCTTGATCAAAGAATTCGATCTCGAAAGCATGTTGGGTGCTAACCCGCGAAAAGGAGAATACAAAAGGTTGCTGACGGAAAAAGGCGGTGAAAGTCTTGACCGAAGACTTCTTGACTTTCTACAAGCTGATCAACATTACTCCGAGCGTCTCGTTTATGTCGCGGGAATATCGGAGCGATTGGAATGGGCAATAAAGGCATGTATTGATAGGGAACTTGAAAAGTGGTTAAAAAAGCAGGGTGAACGTTTAGGATTCACGCTGGTCGCAGATCGCAATGGTTTAGCGAAATTGCAATACAGCGGTTATCGATGGCATGGGTTACCCGAAAAAGGTAGAAAAGTTGACAAAGCTGGCTTCAGTTCGGTTGATTTTTGCGGCGAGCTACAAATTACCGAACTGAATGCATTCAAGAAAGCGATGTTCGGTGGCATTGGGCGATCGAAAGCGTTTGGTTGTGGTTTACTGTTAATCCGGAGAGTCAGGCAGTATTAAGCAAGTATGCATACTAAAACTGCTAAACGCTCGACACACTGGTTGCTTCTCTTCGATTCAGTTAGATACTACGGCAGAAGATCACCCCCTCTTGGCTGTTAAGGTTTGGGATTATGCTATAGTGCGTATGACAAGTCATACAATTTAGGTTCCATTATGAGAATCAACGCGCGTTTAGACGAAAATCATGAACGAAAACTGCGTGCCATTCAACAGGCAACCTCCTTGAGCACGTCGGAAATCATTAAACAGGCGTTGGATTTGCTCTACGAAAAAACGTCGTCAGGCGGAAACGAGAAGAATCAGAAATTACTTGAAAAATTGGGTGGTATTGGCAGGGGGCCGGCTGATGGTTCGGTCAATTACAAAAAATTTGTGGCTGATTATTTGGATGATAAATTCAATCATCGCTGATACCGGCTTTTGGTATGCACTGATCTGTGAGGATGATGTTTTTCATCAATGCGCCGTGAATGCCTTGCAAGAAAGAAATAACACTTTGATCAGTACTTGGCCGGTCATTACTGAGACCTGTTATTTGTTGCAATCCAGGGTATCCGCTAAAGCGGCTTATGAGTTTTTGCTGTCCTGTGAAGAAGGACTTTATCAGCTATATCAGATCAGGCTGGATCAGATGAGCCGAATGGTGCATTTAATGCAAAAATACGCGGATTTACCGATGGACCTGGCCGATGCCTCGCTCGTTATTCTGGCGGAAGCGCTCGGGCACGGTCGGATATTGTCCACCGACCGGCGCGACTTCAATACCTATCGCTGGAAAAATCACGAGCCATTCCAGAACCTGCTGTTACCGGACGATTGATTGAACACTTCCGCCCTGAACGAGCCATTGCGCAAAATTTGCGAACTCGCCAAACAAAACCCCGACATCGTCATCGTTTGGTTATACGGCTCACGCGCGAAAGGAAATGCCCATCAATCCAGCGATTATGATCTGGCTGTGGCCTTTGAAAGCTTTATCAAGGATGATCCGGTAGCAAATCGGTTGCGTCCGGAGTGTTTGGCGATCGACTGGCAACAGGCATTGGGGTTGCGCGATTTCCAGCTTTCCGTGGTCGATATCAATCAAGCCCCGATTCCTTTGGCGTGGGAAATCATCCAGGCGGATACAGTCCTGTTTTGCCGGGACGAAAACCGCCTCTGGCAGGAAACCTGGCGGATTCATAGCCGCATGGAACTGGATTATGCCTGACAATTATCTGAATTCAATCGAGCGCCATAGTCTTGAGTGTCGGGAAGACCTCGATGCCCTTTCGGCAATCGCCGGACAAAGATCGTTCAGTCGAATCGAACGCCGGGCAGCCGAACGCGCCTTGCAAGTTTTGATCGAAGCCTCGATTGGCGCGGCAAAATATTGGTTGAAAGCGGAGCGCAAGAATCCACCGCTCGACGCTTACGACAGTTTCGCCAAACTGGCCGAATTACACAAAATATCCTCTGATGAGCTGAAACAATGGCGTAAAATCACCGGCATGCGCGATGCCTTGGTGCATGACTATCTGACGATTGACAGTCAATTATTGCAAGCTGTGCTCAAAGATCGATCCTATTGTTTCTGTATTGATTTCATTTCAACCGTAAAACAGTACCTCGGGCATAGCCCCTGATTCCCAAGAGAAGGATATCCCCGTGCTGCCTCCGCTCAAACCCATCGCGATCAAGGAACGCGTGTCGATGGTCTTCATCGAAAAAGGCCAGATTGACGTAAAAGACGGTGCTTTCGTCGTGATTGACGAAAACGGCATCCGCACTCATATTCCGGTCGGCAGCATTGCCTGCATTATGCTGGAGCCGGGCACCCGCGTATCGCATCATGCCGTGGCACTCGCCGCGAGGGCAGGAACCTTGCTGGTTTGGGTGGGTGAAGCCGGCGTCCGGTTATACGCGTCCGGTCAACCAGGCGGCGCGCGTTCGGATCGATTGCTGTATCAGGCGAAACTGGCGCTCGACGAAACGGCCCGGCTGAAGGTCGTGCGCAAAATGTACGAATTCCGTTTTGGCGAAAAGCCGCCCGAACGCCGCAGCGTCGAGCAATTGCGCGGTATCGAGGGCGCGCGCGTCAAAAAGCTATATGCATTGCTTGCGAGACAGGCCGGCGTCGAATGGAAAGGCCGCAGGTACGATCAGACGCAATGGGATAACAGCGATATGGCCAATCGCTGCATCAGCTCCGCGACGGCCTGTTTGTACGGGATCAGTGAAGCTGCGGTGCTGGCCGCTGGCTACGCGCCTGCGATCGGTTTTATCCATACCGGTAAACCCTTGTCATTCGTTTACGACATCGCGGATCTGTTCAAGTTTGACGAGATCATTCCGCACGCTTTCAAAATTGCCGCCAAAATCTATTCGAAACCGGAACGGGAGGTGCGGCTCATGTGTCGTGACATTTTCCGGCAAAGCAAGATTCTCAAGAAAATCATCCCGCTCATCGAAGAAGTCCTTGCCGCCGGCGGCCTGGAAGTGCCGAAACCCGCGGACGATGCAATACCGCCTGCCATTCCGAATCCCGAAAGTATCGGCGATGTTGGTCATCGTAGTTGAAAATGTACCACCCAGACTCAGGGGACGCCTGGCCGTTTGGTTGATCGAGATCCGCGCGGGC
>JBGTCG010000061.1:0-8932 GCA_041748915.1 Methylococcales bacterium | reverse complement strand
TTGGCCATTGTTTTCTTCGCCTTGTTCTTTTTCCTGTCTATTCTACTTCAGGTTGTTTGTCTGGTTTAGTGTAGCTACTTCAGAGGTTGGAGTTATGCCCTTAAAATCGTCGCGCCCTTCACGGGCGCGTGGATTGAAACCGTTATGCGCAATCCGAGTGTTGCACAGAACAAGAATCTTGTTCTTTAGGCCGTTTGTACGGATGATCCATGAAGCGAGGGTAGTTTCCGCAGAATTTCTTATCATGCCCGTTGCGACAGTGACATTTGCGACTCCTGCGACACTTTGAGGTAATTCGGTAGCGTTACTGCGTAACGAATCATGCTATCCGAGTGGGTGCCCGACACCAAAACGGTTTCGGTCTGAAGTTTTGTACCAAAAAAGTACCACTCAGTACCAAAAATTAGCAAACATCTACAACAAATGACGATTATCGTATTTGGCTAACCGAGTGTTTTTACACCCTATTTTTAGTTGTGGTTTATTGTGGCTTTTTATAGGTGGGCGACTTAAAATTCCCCGGTTATTGCAACTGTGCCGGTTCGAGTCCGGCCCCGGGCACCAATTACAAATCATTACCCCATAGGCACGTTTTAGTCTGAGTAAAAAGACCGATTATTTTTCGGATTGTTACGCGCGGATTGGCAGGAGAAGCTTCGGCATTGCCACGTCGAGCTCGGGTTCCGAGACCTCCGCTTCCATGAGGTTTCTGGATGACGATAGGGGGACGCTGATTTCGTACCAGCAGAAGACGCCTCTATTCATTTTTCAACGTCGACTGCATCCGGAACTTCGTGCTGGCGATCGGCATGCGACCTTTTGTCGAGCCGGGCTTCATGCTGGCGTCATGATCAACGAGATCACGCTGGCGATGGTTGCGGGGATCGGTCCGCGGACCCTATCCGGCGTCATCCGCGCCTGTCGGATCCAGGCCGAAGCGATCAAAAAGTTAACGGGCGCCTACAACCGTACGTGCCTGACTCCAACTGCCCAATTGTTGCCGCGGCGCTGGTTGCGATCGTGACGATCAACGACGAAGAGGGAACCTGCCCTATGGATATCCCGAACCATCCCCACACCGGCAACAACGTGCGCTGGGTCGGCGTCGAGAATACGCCGGCGCTGTGGCAGTCCGCATACCGGCGTATTCTCGACGCCGCCAAGCGCACGATCGAACGCCGCGGCCGGTTCCTGATCGTGCTCGCCGGCGGCAACACCCCACGGAAGGTTTACCGGATGCTGCGCGTCGCGAACACCGACTGGTCGCGCTGGCAGGTGTACTTCGGTGACGAGCGCTGCCTGCCGGCGAATGACCCCGAGCGCAACAGCGCGATGGCGGCCAATGCCTGGCTCGATCATGTGCGGATTCCGCGAAAACGGGTGCACGCGATTCCGGCCGAACTTGGCGCGAGTGCGGCGGCATTGGCCTACGCGAAAACGTTGCGCGGTGTCAGCGAATTCGACCTGGTGTTGCTCGGGCTCGGCGAGGACGGCCACACCGCCAGCCTGTTTCCCGGCCGCGACTGGGGCCTCGCAGCGGGCGCGCCAGATACTTTGGCGTTGTTCGACGCGCCCAAGCCGCCGCCGCAGCGCGTGTCGTTGAGTGCAACGCGTTTGAGCCGCACGCGCGAAGTGCTGTTCCTGGTCACTGGCGAAGCCAAGCGCAGTGCGGTTGCGCACTGGCGCGCCGGCGCCGACATTCCCGCCCGCGCCATTCGCCCGGAAGCCGGAGTCGATGTGCTGGTCGAATCGATGCTCTTGCCCGCCGACGTCATCTGAGCAGCGGCACCTTGGCGCGGGAGCGGCCAGCAGGCCCCGATAGGCCGGGATCGGGCAATTGTCGGGTCGGTTTCATGGCTGCTCCGGGAAGGCCGTTTTCGGCGGATTGTGGCGGTTTGTGTCCGCCTCCCGGGTCGCGTTGGCGGCATGGAAATCCGCGAGCTTGAGCCCACACAGATCACCGATGTGCTCGATGTTCAGATCGGGCGCGGTCAATCGCGGTGCTCTCGGATTCCGCGGTGTAATGGCCCTGGCGCACGAAAACCGTGGTCAGCCTTGCACCAAGCACCTGCTTCATCGCCGTCAGCAACTGTGGCTTGTCGTCAATCATCACGTAATGGCTGGCCGGAAAGCGTCGTTGGACCAGGTCGAGCCTGCGTTCCCTGTGCAGGGTGATCAGCACCCGGCCTGCGGCTGCGTCCCAGATGCCGGAACGGTGGATCTTTCTTGGCTGGAACACCATCTCGCCGTCAGTCAGCACGACCGGCAGCCCAAGCGTGCCGAGGTGCGCGATCGCTTCGAGCGCTCGCGGGTACAGGCATTGCGCGAACGGATACTCCAGCAGAAAGGCCGACATCTGCAGCAACTCTGGATCGTCGTCGAGTCCGGCGCGGAATGCCGGCAGTGTGACGAGAAAATCGGCGTAACCAAGCTCATCGCACAGCTTTGCGCAGTGCGCCCAGTAGCGATCGCGCCCTGCGTTCCCGAATCCCTGCTCCAGGCGCACGCTCAAATCCGCGGCGAAGCGGTCGTTGTCGAGCAGAGTGTTGTCGACGTCGAAAAGAAACACCACTCGGACTGGAGTCAGCACGGCGCCGTCTGCTCGGATTTGGGATCGTGCCATCCGTTGTGTCTGATCACAATGCCTGCGGCCGCCGAGGGCCCCCAGCTGCCAGGCTCGTATTCGTGCACCGGGACGGCATTGGCGAGCGCCGGGTCGATCACGCGCCACGCTGCTTCGACGGCGTCGTCACGCGTGAACAGCGCGGGATCGCCGCGCAGCGCATCGCGCAGCAGGCGTTCGTATGGCAATTGTTCGCTGCGCGGCCGGTGGCGGGCGATCAACTCCACCGGCTCGCCGCGCATTTGCTCGCCGTGCTGTTTGACCCGCGCGCCCGCCGAGATCGTCACCTCGGGGCTGAGCCTGAAGCGGAAATAGTTCGAGGTGGCCTCGCTGATTTCGTCGAAAATCGCCAGCGGCGGGCACTTCAGGTTTACCCTGACTTCGGTGGCGGTGATCGGCAGGCACTTGCCGGCGCGGATGTAGAACGGCACGCCGCCCCAGCGCCAAGTGTCGATGTGCAGGCACAGCGCGGCAAAGGTTTCGACCTGGGAATCCGCCGCCACGCCTTTCTCATCGCGGTAGCCACGGAACTGGCCGCGCACGACTTGCGCGCGGTCCAGCGGCCGCATGGCGCGGAACAGCCGCAGCTTCTCGGCGCGGAGGGACCGCGTATCGCCCCCGGTCGGCGCGTCCATCGCCAGTAAAGCGATCACCTGCAGCATGTGGTTCTGCACCACATCGCGGAGCGTACCGACCTCTTCGTAGAACGCGCCGCGACCCTGCACGCCGAAATCCTCGGCCATGGTGATCTGCACGCTGTCTACGTAGCTGCGGTTCCAGACCGGTTCGAGGAACGAGTTCGCAAAGCGGAAGTACAGGAGGTTCTGCACCGCTTCCTTGCCGAGGTAGTGATCGATCCGGAATATCGCGGATTCGGGGAAGACCTCGTGCAGCGTGCGGTTGAGCGCCTGCGCGGAGGCGAGGTCACGACCGAAAGGTTTCTCGACGATGATGCGGGCATCCTCGGCGCAGCCGGCTTTCGCCAGTCCCTGGATCACGGTACCGAACGTGCTCGGCGGAATCGCCATGTAGTGCAGCGGGCGGGTGGTGGCGCCCAGGGTTTTTTTAAGGCGGCTGTAGGTTTCCTGATCGCCATAATCGCCGCCGACGTATAGCATCTGGGCGGAGAGTTTAGCGAACGCCTCGGCGTTAACGCCGCCATTGTTCTCCAGACTGTCGTGTGCGCGTTCGCGCAGCTTGTCCAGCGTCCATCCCGCGCGCGCCATACCGATGATCGGCATGTCCAGGTCGCCGGCGTGGATCAAGGCCTGCAGCGCCGGGAAGATCTTTTTGTGCGCCAAATCGCCGGTCGCACCGAAGAAAACGAAGGCATCGGATGCAGTTGTGTCCAAGTCCGTGTTCCTTCAGCCTGCGTGCCGGCGCGGCGCAGGGTTCGGCCTGGTAAGTGGCCACCGCCCGCGCTCATGGACATCACTTGGTGTCACCCGTTCGACGGCATGCACCCCCGGTATCGGAGTATTCGGACGGTCGAAAATGCGTAGCCGCGTCTTCGGTTTATTGGCGGTCATGTTAGCGAGTCTGGAAACGATACCAAATCTTCGGACGAATGCGCGGAATTCATCGGCCGCGTTGTCATCCATGCCGAGGCGAATGCGACCATTCGGTCATTAGTTGGGCTTTAGTCATCTTGAATTCCTTCTTCAGATTGGTCATGAGCGCCGGCCAGACCGCATCCAGTGGACGGACAACGCAGACCGCACATTCCCGGCACATGCCCTATTCTCGATTTTGCAACCCGGACCGGTCGGTGCGCCATGGCATATACTGCAGGACAATTTCGGTGTCGCTTCTGCCGGTGGCGCGGACGACAACTAGCCCCGTAAATACCCAGTTGCGTCGCTCGGGGTAGGCTCACCGACTCCTTCTTGCAAACCGAATGCGGTATCCTGAATGTGTAATGGGTGGTCGCAGCCGTGAATCGGCTGAAAGCCTCCCTAAAATTCAGGTACTATACCAGAACCAGTGTCAAGCAATCGATTTAGAAAAAGAGAGAGCCATGCAAATCGGAATGATCGGTCTTGGAAGAATGGGCGCCAATATGGTGGGACGGTGGCAACAAGGAGGCCATCAGTGCGTGGTTTTCGACAAATCGTCGAAAGCGGTGAAAGCGCTGGGCACGGGCCAGGTCGTTGGCGCGTCCTCGCTCGCGGACCTGGTGCAGAAGCTGGAACAGCCGCGGGCGATCTGGATGATGATTCCAGGAGCCTTCGTGGAACAACTCATCGCCGACCTCCTGCCCCATCTCGAGCCCGGCGACATCCTCATTGACGGCGGCAACTCTTACTACGTGGACGCCATCCGGATTGCCAAGGAACTCGCTGCCCAAAAGATCCGCTACATCGATTGCGGGACCAGCGGCGGCGTGATGGGCCTGGAACGTGGCTACTGCCTGATGATCGGCGGTCCGGATGAGGCAGTAAAACACCTCGAGCCGGCGTTCAGGACGCTGGCGCCCGGCCTGGGCGACATCCCGCGCACGCCGGGGCGCGAGCAGCTCGGCGGCAGCGCCGAAGCGGGCTATCTGCACTGCGGGCCGAGCGGCGCCGGCCACTTCGTCAAAATGGTGCACAACGGCATTGAGTACGCCCTTATGGCCGCATATGCCGAAGGCATGAATATCCTGGCCCACGCGAACGTGGGCAAGAACGAACAGGCCCACGACGCCGAGACGACGCCGCTGCGCAACCCGGAAGAGTTCCAGTTCGATTTCAATCTTCGCGACATCGCCGAAGTCTGGCGGCACGGCAGCGTGATCACCTCTTGGCTGCTGGATTTGACCGCGGCCGCCCTGCTCAAGGATCCGATCCTCTCTAAGTTTGAGGGCCGGGTATCGGATTCCGGAGAGGGCCGCTGGACGATCAAGACCGCAATCGACGAGGCCGTGCCGGTACCGGTGCTCAGCACGGCGATCTACTCGCGTTTCAGCTCGCGCGGCGAAGCGGAGTTCGCCGACAAGCTGTTATCGGCGATGCGCTTCGAGTTCGGCGGGCACATCGAAAAATCGGCCAAAAAATAACAACCCAAAAAGGGAGCCGAACCAAGCCGTCCGAAAATGGATTGCACCCGGGCGGCCATCGGCCTGCGATCCAGCTATCTGACTGAGGATAGGGGTCACCGGGCGGAAGGAATCGTTCGGAGATTCGATGCGTCGAATCCAGCCCGAGCACGGCGGAATCAACTTCTGCAGGAATCCCCATTGCGAGACCTACGTCACCCAAGTCGTCCGGACCACTGGTCGCGCCACGCAAACCGGCAATTCCCCGTGCTCAAGTGCCATCCCTGCGGCGAGTATCCGCTGCTTCCTAAAGAGCAACCAGGGAATCGTCGAGGTCTTTGTTCGACACCACCGACGCCAGCTACACGGCTTCTCGATCTCGCGTCCGTACATAAGCGTCGACCCACAGGATAACGTCGCGAACTGGCCCAGCGCGAAGACAACCGCAAAGTCCAGTCCACAGCCGTCGGGGCTGCCAACGGCGCCATCAGATCGGTATTGGGCCGCACCTGAACTTCGATCTGGACGTGGAGGCGGCTATTTGAGGCAGGCCCCCGGCACTAATGGAATTAGATGCATTACACGGGTCCCGGCGCTAACCCGTGACGATGGAAATATTTTCAAAACGGGCTGAACGCCACGGCAGTCAGCCCGTTCTCCAACGACTAAATCCTCAAAACTTACTCAGCTTGTTTGCCAGCTTGTTTGATGTGAGTGACAGCCTCTTCAGCATGTTTCGTGGCGACCTCTGCATCCTTCATGTCACCATGTTCAATGGCGGCTTGCAGATGGGTGATGCCTTCCGCCATATGGGCGTCGGTCTTTTCCGCTTGCGCCGCTTCGGCATGCGTCATTGCTTCCTTCGCGTGTTGTACTAACACATCCGCATGTCCCATCTTACCGTGTTCCACTGCCTGCTCCGCGTGATTCAGTGCTTCGGCAGCGTGATCCTCAGCGAGGCATATTCCTGCGGTGAAAAAGGTCAATACCACCATGGTCAATGCTGCGGTCATTGTTTGTCTCATTTTCGCTCTCCTTTCAATTCTGGTTAATTACAGTAGATTTCGTGATTTTTTGGACGGCATCACAGATTTTCGACTGCCGAAATTTTGGATTGTTCCGCCCCGCCGCGGCGAAAGCATCGGGCCTCGACTGCCAAACAATTATATCAATCTGATTCGCCTAGTGCACGGGGTACGAAGACTTGACGACCACGACCGGCGGTGTCGCGAAATCCTCATGCAAACAGCGGTGAGCCGAAGCGAGGATTAGGCCAGGTCCCCCACCCGGTTCCGCCTGGAAAACCGCGCGACCCGCGCCCCACCGGTGGCGTCGAACCGGGTGCTGAATTGCTCCACTACGACCCCGCACCAGTCAGGCCTTGAACAAAGGTTCCAGTTCAGCCTTGCTGGTTTTCTTCGGGCCCGGTCGTTGGCCCGTAAAATGCCTAAACGCGTCCCAACAAGCCGCTCCGTTCCACGCAGTACTTTCGCGGCTATACAGCGACCGGCTCAGATTCTGAATTTCCATACCAAGGTTCCCATCGCATAAAGCCGCGAGCGCGGCCAGATTTTTGGGCGGTGAATGCGGCCAATGGAAGCCACCCCAAGCGATGAGCGCGTTTTTCGCCGGAATGGGCTCTTGCATCCGGCAAGCTTTTTTCAACGCTTGGACCGCGTGCCGCATGCTTGCAGCTTCCGGCGATTCTTCCGGGTTGTTCTTGGGTTTCGAGGAAAACCGTTTTACCGCGAGCAGGATCAATGTGCCCATCCAACCCAACCCAAGTAATACCGCGATCCAAAACCAGATTCCGTCGTCTGATTCCGTATCCGCAGATTTCACGAACAGGGATTCTTGGAAATCGTCTTTATTCGATCCTTCGCTTGGGGAAAGCACCGCCCCCGGAGTCGACGCGGTATCGACTACCGAAGGCAACGCCTCAATAATAGCTCCGGGCAAGGTTGCAATTTCCAATCGGTCCGTTCGCGTATTCCACCAAGCAATTTCCAGCCCTTCCGCCTGCAAGCGGCCCGGACTTGAAGGTATTATGGCCGTTTTCTGCTCGCGCGAACCGACGATTCCAGAATAATATTTCTTTTCCTCAAGTACCGGTTGATCCGGATATTGTTTTATGGCGCCGCTCTGTGGCCCTTCGAATCGAAGCTTTCCAAATTCGGGCAGCAGGCTCAACAGCGCGCCGGAAGCCGTCAGCTTAACCGTGCGGGTCAAGGGGTCCCCGACCGCGACCGAAGGTGGGCTACTCGACCACTGTTCCTCCAGCACAATTTGTTCGGCCGGAAGCCAGGAATTTCCGTTAAATTGCTCGGGTACCGGCCGAACGTCCAGAACCACCGCCTGCGACTGAACCCGCCGTAGCCGGGTATTCGTTCGATTGAAAAATCCCATGTGTCCTGAAGTCAGTACGTCCGCTTTCAAATCCAGCGGGGCGATCGTAACCGGACCGCTTTGCTGCGGGAAAATGGCATATCTGCGTTCCGTCACCGCATATTGTTGACCATGTCTGCGCACTGAAAAGCTGCGGTCATCCCCAAGCTTTTGAATGATCGAATTTTCCAGGACCGGTTCATTCAGAGCCGCCTGCGCAACCTCGACCCGACGCAGAAACTGCACGGTATAGATCACCTGAGCCTGAACATACGGATTGTCCGGTTGGGCCGATACCTCGAGCAGGATATCCGAATCCTGGTCTGTGTCCGTATCGTTTCCGGTGAGCACTTCGATCGAAAACGGCGGACTGCGATCCTGGCCGAACGGGACCGGCGGCACAAGAAGACTTCCGGTTTTCTTGGCCATCAGGCTCATGGTCCAATTGACTGATTTGCGGAAATCGCCGTTGATGATCGAGATATTGCTGCTCTGACTCTGATTCAGGATCTCGAAGTTCTCTTCCAACACCGAAAAATCCGGGTCGCCGTCCGGAGAACTGTCGGCCGTGAAGGTCAATGTAAACGACTCGTTGAGCCTGACCGGATTGCGATCCGAATTGACATTGATTGTCATGGCGGAAACATCCGTTATAACGGCGGCCATGCCCGCGAACAGCAATACGATTCTGAACCGGCCGATTGCATGGATTATGCAATCAATCTTGTTTTTCACCTGATGACACCTTAAAAAAAGCTTCCGGATTATAAAGATGCTTCAGCAGCAACGTCATGCCGGCACGGATTGCCGGTATCCAGACTACATGGATGTAATGACTGCTGGCCGTCCCTGGCTTCTGGGTTCCGGCAATCCGTGCCGGAACGACGTGATTTGAGCCATAGCTGAAG
>JBGTCG010000060.1:0-7194 GCA_041748915.1 Methylococcales bacterium | reverse complement strand
AGCATCAGGAAATGGAAGACCGCCGGAGAGAACAGATGGACCTGTTTTAAGCCGCGCCACCTTTTAAGGTGGCACAAATTTTAACCCGCTTTGAGCGGTTCACATTTTCAAGCCTCCGGCTTTGCCGGAGGTTTTTGACTGCCGAACAACCGGCTGCCGGCCTTCTCCCGCTCACGGATTTCCCGCTGCAGCGGATTGCCCGACGGCGCGCGCCAGATCAGCGCGCGGCAGTGGTCCGGAACCGGGAGATCAAAACGTTTCGAATCCACGGACCCGAATCCGTCCAGTTCGACATCGAGCAATTCACTCCGCCGTCCGCTGCCCGCGATCAGGGGCACGACCGATTCCGCGACACCCGCATCCAGCGCGGCGCATAGATCGGCCGGCTGCGGATTTCCGAGAGAGTCCGGTAGAGGATCCTTTCCAACCACATGCAGGAGCGCGGTACAGCCCAGGGTCTGACCGGCCCATTGCAGATCGGCGCTCATGGTTTTCCGCCCGCCGGCCAGTGACAGCACCACCTGCCCGCCACCGGCCCGTTCGTGTGCTTTAAGACACGCGCGAAGCAGCAGTTCACGCAGATTGTCGCATTCCTCCCGGTTCGCGAGTTGATCGGTTCCGTCAGCCTGCCAGATTCTCAGGATCGGCGGGTCGGGGATCTGGCCGATCCAGCGGATCAATAGTTCGATGCCCTTTACGGTCTTTTCTCCGCGCGTGGTGCAGACCCAGATTTCATCGGGAGCCGCGAGACCATACTCGCGCCGTTGCTTTTCCAGTTCGCCGTACTCGGGATGGTTCCGGTATAACGGAAGCCTGTGCGGCGCCAGAAACGCGTAGACCTCGGGCACGACCGCCCAGGAAGCGCCGAGTGTGCACAGCAGGACGTTCTTTGCATGCTCAGGCACTGCCCGGTCTCCCGCGCTCCGGAACCGTCACGACGAATTCCTGGAGATTCGCTCCGCAACGGCTCAGCTCTTCCGCCGAAAGCTCGCGCCCACGGAGCTCGGGCGGCAGATTGATCGACAGATGAAAATAACGCGCGCCGCGTCCGCACACCTCGGCCGCGAGATGGACCGGAAGACTGCCCATCACGAGATCTCCGGCGTGGAGATCACGAATGTCCAGGTGCCCGACGAAGCGCTCGATCCGGATCCCCTGCTGCTCGGCCCAGGCCCGGGCGCCGGGGTGGCGGCTGATGAAATAGGTGGTCATATTGAAGGAACCTGGGCGGCGGCAGTTGAAGATTCCCTGACTCCGTTGACAACGAAGGAAATTCGGGTAAAATTAGCTAACCTTAGCTTAGTCGTCATAGAATGAAACAAGTTAATATTCACGAGGCCAAAACCAATCTTTCGCGACTTGTCGAGCAGGTCGAATACGGCGAAGATGTCGTGATTGCCCGAAATGGAACACCGGTTGCCCTTTTGTCCAAATACGTCCCCGTATCGTCCGGCCGCAGGCAGCCAGGAGGTCTAAAAGGCCGTATACGGACCGCCGAAGACTTCGACGCCCCTGATTCAATAACCGAAGCTTTCCTGAACGGCCCGGTATTCCCGGACCGCTGAGTATGCTTCTGCTCGATACTCATGTTCTGGTCTGGTGGCTGGATGATAATCCGAAATTGTTGGCTGACGCCCGCGAAAAGATAATCGTAACGCCGAGTGTTTTCGTGAGCCTGGCGTCCTGCTGGGAAATCGCCTTAAAGATGTCCATCGGAAAGCTGGAATTTCCGCTAGATCTATTGGAAAAGGAAATTGCGAACAACGATTTCATCCCTCTGCATATCGAGATTTCCCACATCGTTCGGTCAGCAAACCTGCCCTTGGTCCATCGGGACCCCTTCGACCGGATTCTGGTCGCCCAGGCGCTGACGGAAGGGCTGACTCTGGTCACACGGGATGCGCTCCTGGCCAGTTATGGCGTCCGGACCCTGGCCGCATAGGATTCTGATCGTCGGCTGCACGGCGTAAATGAAAATGTTGCTATCCAGAAACATCAGTCCTCCCTGCCTGGCAGGGGACGATCCTTGCGAATTTCGCGCTGCCATGCCGCCGGGTCTTTTATATCTTTGAATGCGGTTCCCCTTGCTGCGATTTCCTCCATCAAACGCGCCAGCTTTGTCCCGTTCGGCTCCTGTTCCGGCGGTTGTGCCGCCGCTTTTCTGTGTTTCAATTTCAGGAAGCGCACAAAATCCAATGCCTCTTCCTGCATCTCCGGCGGCAGGCTGGTCACTTCTTCAATGATTTGTTCGGTGATCAATTTCATAATCTTGCCTCTTGTTTGATGTCACCATGACTCGATTTCACGCTTGAACTCCTCAGTGTTGACCGTTCGGCCCCGCTCCACGGCCTGCTGACCTTTACGGACCTTGTCCAGCACGTAGAGGCGGTACATGGTTTCATCAAGATCGGTATCGTCTGGCGGTTCGCCGACGATTCCAAGTGCATCCTGCTTGACTGGTTGCATGGTTGCGGTTCTCGTCGATGGATAAATAGATGGTTCGATTCTCTACTTGTCGCCTGGCAATATGCAAGCACGCCGCTTATCTTGCATTGAGAGAAGGCGGGCGGGTTATCTTATTGTCCTTCCGGCGGGCGCGAAATTCATATTTTGCCTCTCAACGCATTCAGAGCTTTCGCAACCTGGCGCACCCGATCCCCGAAAACCGGCTTTTGTTTCTTGCCCTGGGTTTTGTCCGGGTCCTTCCGCGCTCCCGGAAAGTACCGGTCGAACAGACTGGACAGCCGCTCGATTACCGACGCATCAGGTCCTTCTTCCAATCTTGTAAGCCAGGATTCAATAATGCCGGATGTCCAGAAAGCATTCTTGTCGGTTTCCCATTTCTCGTGCTCAATCTGGGTTTCCAGTTCGCGGGAAAGCGGCGTCAGCGACTGAAGCTTTTCTTCGAAAATCTGTTTGCGTTTTGCGTTTTCTTGCTCCTCCCGTTGTTCGCGCTCTTTGTGCGCCCGTTGCGCGGCGATACGTTTTTCGTGTTCAGTTTTGATTCCGGCAATTTTTGCCGCGGTTTTGGCCCGCCAGGACCTCAATTCATGGGTGTTCGACGCCGAGCCGATGCCAATCCCGGAATCCCCTTCCGCAGAATCCACATTGACCAACACCCAGCCAAATGGAATCATTCCGGTGCGAGCGTCCTTGTCCGGGGCTGCCAGCCAGACTGTTTTTGATTCCTTTTCATATTTTGGCTTTTCATTTTTTCCCTGCATGATCTTGACGTTTCGAACTCCATTCAGGGTCATGGCTTCCGCGCCGCTGTGCCGGTCAAGCCGTAAAATGAAGGCTTTCGGATTTTTCTGAATGTCCATGTTTCGCAGCGATTGATTAATCTTCGCTTGCCAAAACGAATCAAGGTAGCCCTGCTTATCCAACAATTCCATCTCAGCTTCCAGCAACGGCCGGTAGAACGCGATGCAGGCATTTGCGATATCCTGGATATCCCATCGGAGATCCTTTGCCGGAAGTTTTTCCTCGTGACCGGCAAGCGTCATTTGAAAATTAAGCGTTCCAAGAAAGGATTGATGACTAAAGGGCGGAACGCATTCCAGAAGCTGATAACCCCCTGTGTCAGGGTAGATGTCGCCTCTTCTTGACAGTCTTTGTTTGAACCAGGGGGCATAAGTTGGAGGAAGGTTAATGTTTCGCTGGTGTCTCAAATCCAGTCGCCGTGCTCGTACGTTATCGTTTTCCGGGCAAGCGGATCGTGGACGCCTTAGTCGATCTGCCGTTCGCCCTGCCCACCGCGGTCGCGGGCATCGCTCTGGCGACGATCTATTCCGGTAACGGCTGGATCGGCCGCTGGCTTGAGCCCGCAGGCATTAAAATCGCCCACACGCCGCTCGGCATCGTCGTTGCGCTCACCTTCATCGGGCTGCCGTTCGTGGTGCGTACCGTGCAACCGGTACTCGAGGACTCGATATAGGCTTCGAAGAGGCCGCGGCCAGTCTCGGCGCAAACCGTTGGCAAACCTTCCGCAGAGTGATTTTTCCAAGCATCGCCCCGGCGCTGCTTACGGGCTTCGCGCTGGCCTTCGCCCGCGCCATCGGCGAATATGGTTCGGTCATTTTCATCGCCGGAAATATCCCGATGGTGTCGGAGATCACGCCGCTACTGATCATCACGAAACTGGAACAGTACGACTATGCGGGCGCCACCGCAATCGCGGTTTCCATGTTGGTGTTTTCGTTCGTGCTGCTGTTCCTGATCAACCTGGTGCAATTTTGGAACCGTACGCGATTGCAGTTTTCTTGAATTCAACGAAGTAACTGAAAAATGTCCGTAACCGCAATCGCCATGCATTCGCCGGCGTCCAGTCGAACGGCCGCCATTCAATCTGTCACCGAACCGGCACCGGTCGGTTGGCTGCTCATCGGCCTGGTGCTTGCTTTTTTAAGCCTCTTTTTGCTGTTACCCCTGTTGGCGGTATTCGTCGAGGCTTTGAGCAAGGGCCTGGAAGTTTATTGGGCCGCCATTATCGAACCCAACGCCTTGACCGCGATAAAGCTGACTTTGCTCGTGACCGCCATCGCCGTCCCGTTGAACCTCGTATTCGGAATCGCCGCCGCCTGGACCATCGCAAAGTTCGAATTCCGGGGCAAAAGCCTTTTGACGACTCTGATTGATCTGCCTTTTTCGGCCTCGCCGGTCATTTCGGGGTTGATCTATATGTTGCTATTCGGCTTGCAGGGCTGGTGCGGTCCATGGTTGGCCGAACACGATATCAAGTTGATCTTCGCGGTGCCGGGCATTGTACTCGCGACGATTTTTGTGACCTTTCCGTTCGTAGCCCGGGAGCTGATTCCTCTGATGCAAGAGCAGGGCACCGAAGAAGAGGAAGCGGCACTGGTGCTTGGCGCCAGGGGTTGGCAGACCTTTTTGCTGGTCACTTTACCCAATATCAAATGGGGCCTTCTCTATGGCGTAATTCTGTGCAACGCACGAGCCATGGGGGAATTCGGCGCGGTGTCGGTGGTTTCCGGCCATGTCCGCGGCCTCACCAACACCATTCCGCTGCACGTGGAGATCCTCTACAACGAATACAACTTCGCCGCGGCGTTTGCCGTGGCTTCCCTGCTGGCGCTGCTTGCGCTTTTAACGCTAATCCTGAAGACCCTCCTGGAGTGGCGAATTAGACAGCAGGCTCGTCGCTCATCTGAAATCTATAGGAATGTCCAATGAGTATCGCGGTTCGTAACATCAGCAAATCCTTCGGCAGCTTCAGCGCCTTGCATGGCGTCGACCTCGACGTTCGATCCGGCGAACTGATCGCCTTGCTCGGCCCTTCCGGCTGCGGCAAAACCACCCTGCTCAGGATCATCGCGGGGCTCGAAAGTCCGGATCAGGGCGAAATCTTTCTGGATAACGAGGACGCGACCTTTCGCCACGTGCGCGAACGCCAGGTAGGTTTCGTTTTCCAGCACTACGCATTGTTCCGCCATATGACCGTATTCGAGAACGTAGCGTTCGGATTGCGGGTAAAACCGCGAGCGGAGCGGCCGTCTCAAGAAATCATCCGGCAAAAGGTACACCAATTATTGAATCTCGTGCAGCTCGATTGGCTGGCCGACCGCCGGCCATCGCAACTCTCGGGTGGCCAACGCCAGCGGATCGCCTTGGCCCGAGCTTTGGCGGTGGAACCGCGCGTTCTATTGCTCGACGAGCCTTTCGGCGCTCTCGACGCGAAGGTTCGCAAAGAGTTGCGGCGCTGGCTCAGAAATCTTCACGAGGAGCTTAGAATCACCTCGGTCTTCGTGACCCACGACCAGGAGGAAGCGCTCGAGGTGGCCGATCGGGTGGTGCTGTTGAACCACGGCCAAATCGAGCAGGTCGGCAGGCCGGAAGAGGTTTATCGACACCCGGCCACCCCTTTCGTGTACAGTTTCCTGGGGTCGGTGAATTTCTTCCATGGCCGCATGGAAGGAGAAACCTTGCGTGTCGGGGAGGAAGTACTGCCGCACGCGGCGCATGACTTCGGTCATGGCGCCGAGGTGACTGCGTTCGCCCGACCTCATGAATTGGACATCGTAACCGATGCCGCGGCAATGGCCGACAGTCCTGCCGGAGTCGCCGCTCGAATCGGCCGCATCCTTGCGTTCGGCATAACCGCGCGCGTGGAACTCGATGGACTGAACGGCGCCACCGGCGCCCATTTCGAGGTCGAGCTGACCCGCGATCGGGTCGCGGCCTTAGAATTGGCGGAGGGGCAAACCGTAAGGCTGGTGCCTTCGCAACTCAAAATTTTCAAGCGTGAAGGCATCACCGAGGCAGCCCGGTGAACTTCCAACAATTGCGTATCGTTCGCGAGACGGTACGGCGCAATTTCAACCTGACGGAGGCCGCCAATGCGCTGTTTACCTCCCAGTCGGGCGTATCCAAGCAGCTC
The DNA here is from genome assembly GCA_041748915.1 of Methylococcales bacterium. Lineage (GTDB taxonomy): Bacteria > Pseudomonadota > Gammaproteobacteria > Methylococcales > UBA1147 > UBA1147. The sequence goes on along the minus strand of JBGTCG010000060.1, from coordinate 797 downwards.
AAGGACCTCGAGGACGAGCTCGGCGTCGAACTATTCAGCCGTAAGGGCAAACGGCTGCTCGGACTGACCGACCCCGGCAACGAGTTGGTGATTATTGTCGAACGCATACTGCTCGATGCGGCCAATCTCAAACGCCTCGCTGAACAATACGGTAACCGCGAACACGGTCAGCTTTTCGTCGCAACCACCCATACCCAGGCGCGCTATGCCCTGCCCAACGTCGTCACCGAGTTCAAGCGCGCTTTTCCGAAGGTATATTTGAAGCTTCATCAAGGCAGTCCGGATGAGATCGCGCAGATGCTGTTGGACGGACAGGCCGACATCGGCGTCGCAACCGAATCGCTGGCGGACGTTACCGATCTGGTTTCCCTGCCCTACTATAGCTGGCATCACTCGGTCATCGTTCCGGCCGGCCATCCGCTGGAGTCTGTGCTTCCGGTCACCCTGGACGCGGTCGCGAAATACCCGATCATTACCTATCATGAAGGGTTTACCGGACGCACGAGGATCGATTCCACGTTCGCCGCGGCCGGGCTGGTCCCGGACGTGGTAATGTCCGCGCTCGACGCCGATGTGATGAAAACCTATGTCGAACTGGGCTTGGGAATCGGCATTATCGCGTCCATGGCGTTTAATCCGGAACGGGACAGGGGATTGCACCTGCTCGCAAGCCGCCATCTTTTCGAGAAGAATACGACTTGGATTGCCGTGCGTCGCGGGCGTTATCTGCGCGGTTTCGCCTATCGCTTCATCGAGTTATGCATCCCGGATTTCAATGTAACCGACATGGCCGGCGC
>JBGTCG010000059.1:0-3812 GCA_041748915.1 Methylococcales bacterium | reverse complement strand
TTTTCCTCTAACCTCGGTTTATGCTCTATCGAGGCTTTCCGTCCGGCCCCTTTTTTTTTTCTGACCCGGCTCTGCGCGGGATCATCGGGTAGTTCCAGTTCCGTTAGGCCTCGCCGCACGGTTTTGGGATCCATTTCGAATAGCCCCGACCCATAATCAATGCCACCCGGTCCTAATTTCGCCGCCTCAATCCCAGCATAGCGCCGCCGGTCTTTTTCTGATAGCGTAGCCAATAGACGCTGCATTTTGAGCTCAATGCTTTTTTCGTACCCCACCATTCTTTATCATTCGTCAGCAGTCAAGTTCGTCTATTATCCAATATTATGCTGCATATTTCTAATCCAAATTCTGGGAAGTTATTTTTCACCATATCCTTACTCGGTCCGGAAACTTCTGTTTCCAGTTCTTGACAGGTCGTGCCTTGTTGAACCCCGTTAACAACCCACTCACAGCGATCCACCGTTTCCACGTTATTTAGAAAAGTTGCCGAAAGCTTTATACGCCATTTCATCGGTCGTTGAGCATAACCATCCTCATATGCTCCTTCGTGCTCGTTCCAATACGTTTTGTACGGTGTGTCGGTAAGGTTTGGATAACGCCTGTGCAGTTTCGATTTGCTAACACACTGGCCGTTCTCGTACCACCGCCACGGTCTTTGCGCTACGCATCTATAACGGGTTCGCTCGTTATCGAAGCGCTCTTCTTCGTACGATCCCTTCAGTAGTCGGAAGCGATTAACTATCTCCCAATTGATAGAGATATCGGTCGCAGCCCCTTTGTTAGCAGGTTCAGACATACCTTCCTTTTTATCTCGAACTGTAGATCGCGCACTTACACCCTTGCCTTGGCCATCGTAGGTGACACATCCAGAGAGTAAATAGAATTCAGATAGAAATAAAATGAGTACAACGTACTTCATAATCCCTCCCATTTGAGTATGTATTATCGGTCTCAGAACGCCAACCATTGAGTCGACGAACAATCGTTTGTTTAATTACGAAGAGTCTTCGCATTGCACGCAGATCGGGTGAATCCAGGGAAATCGAACATCGAACAAAGGAACAAAAAATCCTGTATGATTTCCTCGTAATCAGATTGGCACCCCAAGGCTTCGATTGTTCTGAACCGGCTATTCCCGCGGATCCAAATCCGAAACGCCATTCGCCGCATCGCATGAGTATCAAACTCACGGGAACTTTGAGGGTTCCGGTCAGTAGAATTAAATGCCAAATTTTGATTGGCGTATATTCCCCGAACGGGTACCTTTGCATACTCTCTGTCAGGGAGAGATTGAGGTAATGAAGGAAAAAGCAATAGCCGGCGGCGGCCACATGGCACCCGCCGGGAAACGGGCAACGGCCCTCGTATGAGAGCGGTTCTTTCGATCAGAGCCTGCGGTTTATTCGGACGGAAGCAATTTGCGAACGTCGATGGATGCCGAATTTCGCAAAGACCTTCTGATGCGTTTTTTGACCGTGGCTTCGGAAATGTGGAACCTGCGCCAATTTCCTTGTTGGTTAGCCTATCCGGCACCAGTTTCCCGATTTCCACCTCCCGCGATGTCAGCGCAGGATGAAGCCGCTCGGTGAACCCGCCGTTATTGGGCGTCGCGTGCCGGGTTCCAAGGTGTTCGTTCAATCGCATGAATGATTCGCCGCACCAGCCCGTGCGGTTGCCAGAGTTCGCCGGCGAGGATGCCGCGGAGCGCTTTGGTGTAGAATTTCGGGGTCCGATCAGCCTGCAGACAGCCCCGGAAATTATTGACGACGATTTCGGACTCCGAAATTCACAATGTTGATCGAACACGAGAATCAAACAGGCATGGGCAATACGGGTCCGAATCTCGCTCAGAATCCCGTAACCTATAAGGCGGGACAACTCGCAATCCACCACAACAGCCATTGGAGATTGTCGTTCCAATGCCGCAAAGAGCGCGGGCGGATCACGGCAGCAATTACCGTCAACCCGGATTTCCGACCCGAAGGTCAGCTTCGGGATAAAACACGCGAGAAATTGCGGACCCACGGCCGCAACGAAAACTGGTCGCCTAGCGGTGAGCGATCAGGGCAACGGGCTGGTTGCGCGGCGGGTTACCGCCTATGCCAGTAACCAGGCCGTCGCCGATGATGGGCCACCGCAACAACTTGCAGCGCGTTATTATGCACTCTGTAAATGATACTGAATGGGAAGTTTGGTAGCATGAACCGACGCGTACCGTAATCATGGCGTTTCCACCTTTCAGGTGCGCTTGCGATTTCCCGTACCGCCCAAGCAACTTCCGTTGCGAAGGCTCTCGCGGCGATTTCACTCCGTTCAGCATACCAAGACCGCGCGTCCAGAACCTCCGCCTCGGCATTGGCATGAAAGTGAATGATCAAGATCCATCGCCCGCTGTTCGGAATAGTTTCGCCTTTACGTCCTCCCAAGGGATCAAAGTGGCGGCTCCCGAATCGATCTCCTTGATTCGGCGCTCAATCTCAAGCTTCCAAGCTTCTTCGATGTCCGGGTCAGGTTCTTGCTCGATGCTTTCCAGCAGCAGGCCGGCTAATGTGGCACGCTCGCGTTCGTCGAGGGCAGAAGCCTCGTTAAACAGTTCAGCAACTGATCTAGCCATTACGTCATCTCCTCGTTGATGCCCAACGCCATGGTAGGGCGCGCCGTTCAAGGATGTTGAACGAAGCCATCAAACCGGAATTTACAAACAAACTTTCAAAATCGCAACAGGGCGGCGCGTCCCTTTGACCGTCGTGATCCTTATTGAGGCTCCCTTCGGCGATTCCAGGCTCGGAATCTGTCTAAACCGACCGTCCTACTGGAGACGTTTGTCCAACGACGCAAAAGGAGACCCCGATGAATTTTAAACCCAAGCCCACAGATATCATTCCGGAATCGATCGGTTTGCCCATATACGGTACACCAGGAGTTTCAGCAGGTCCACAATCGAAACTTTCCAATTAAGCTTTTCGGGGTTCGAGGCGGCAAGGCCATCAAGCTTGGCCACGACATCGATCACCTGGATTGTGGCCGGAGCCGCCGGCCGGGGTCACGGGCGCGGCCTGTACACCAGGACGATTGAAACCGAGTTTCTCGAGAATGTTGTTGAATAGACCCATGTCAGATCCTTTCAATTTGAGGTGAAGGGTTTGAGTCGCGAACGGATAGCCTTACCAATTCGCTAACGCGGATTTGAATAATATAAAATCTGGAATTGGTCCTTTCGCCATCAGCCGCATTCTTGTGCTCGGCTAACGATACATCGACGAACAATCATCCCGTTTAAACTCGAATAGTTGTCGCATAGCGCGAAATAACCCTATTTCATCAGAAAACGACCATCGAATAAAAAACGCCACAATTTCCTTATCAATAGATTCATATTCAGACGCCGCGAACTTCCAGCCATTTCCACTCCCACGCCGCGGCTCGAACCAATTTCATCCTTCCGGAGTCTATGCCGCCTGCCGCATTAAACAGGTAACAAGCTTGCGGCGATGTTCCGGAATTGAATACTATATTCTTCACGAGTAACTACTCACCCCCCCCCCCATAAAAATAAATAAAAAAACACTTGACAGGTTTTTATAGAAAAAATCTCATTTCTTTAGCTTGGCATTCAATCCACTCGGTGAGACCGCTGTAAAGGCGCTGGGATGATTTCTTCGGTGTCTGCTGGGTTTGGTGTCAAAAAAGCGTTTTTTGCCCGCTCAAGGACACACCCGTCCGGCGAAAAAACCAATGCTATGATAGGTTTATTCCAAATCTTTATAGCCCTATTGATGGCGAGCCTTGACAAAACCTCGGTAAGAAATGAA
>JBGTCG010000058.1:0-13264 GCA_041748915.1 Methylococcales bacterium | reverse complement strand
CGCTGGTGTCTCATATCCAGTCGCCCTACGGGCTCCTTCCTATGCGACACCAGCGAAACATTAACCTTCCTCCAACTTATGCCCCCTGGTTCAAACAAAGACTGTCAAGAAGAGGCGACATCTACCCTGACACAGGGGGAGTTCAACCGGTCGCGATCCAGATTATCGCATCGAGCGCCGGAAGACGGCGAGAAAACCCATTGTCGGACGCCGTGCCCAGAGTAAATACATTTGAAACGCGCTTGGCGGGCTAACAAAGCCGAAGAGCAAAAATCCAATCTGTGAAAAAACGAACTTCCGGCTGTTCAATTGGTTCGTACTTTGCCTGCGTATTACACAAATAGACCACGCAAACAACAATCGATCGCTAGTTGGACACTTTTTGAACACGGTGCTTCGTCTCTACCCCGCCCCTATCGAAACCATGGCCTTGCAAGGGCTTTATTTGGGTCATGCACTGCGTGTACGCAGTGATACCGGACGCGCATTTGTGTATAGCAATTTTGTTGCGAGCCTTGATGGCAGGATTGCGCTTGGCTCTTCGCACTCCAGTGGATTTACGATTCCGAAAACCATTACCAACCGGCTCGATTGGCAACTGTTCCAGGAATTAGCAGCTCAGGCCGATGGGTTGATTGTGAGCGGTCGTTATATCCGCCAACTCGCCCGGGGTGCCGCCCAGGATACATTGCCGTTAAGCCAGCAGCCAGCCTATCGCGATTTGTTCGCCTGGCGGCACGCGCAAGGTTTGGCGCCGCAGCCAGCGGTAGTCGTCGTGAGCGACAGTCTTGACTTGCCGTGCCTCGATGCGCTGTCGAAGGACCGGGCGGTATTCGTTGCGACCGGTTCGAAGGCCAATGCCGCCCGAGTACGAGCACTCGAACGGGAGGGTATTTTCGTAATCATGGCCGGATCAGGCCGTTGGGTGGAAGGTCGGCTTCTGCGGGAGAAGATGCGGCAACTGGGGCTTATGGTTATTTATTCCATCGCGGGCCCGCAAATTGCCGCGATGCTTCTTGCGGACCACGTCCTCGACCGGCTTTATTTGACCCATGTTCATCGGATTCTGGGCGGCGACGAATATACGACACTAATGGAAGGGCCGAGGCTTTCACCTCCGGTCGATTTCGAATTGTTTGCTCTGTATTACCAGCGAGCCAGCGAAAATTCCGCCGGACAGATGTTCAGCGTCTATTCCGCAAGGGATCGAGAATCGGGATAGGCTCAGAAACAAGCAGGGTTTCAAATAGCCGCGTCCCCAGTACCGGGTTTCGGCATAGCCAGCGCTGGATCGTTCTCATAAATCCTGACCATCGGGACCGGTGACCGATCGACGGTTTATTTGAACCGCTGGCTGGTTTATTTAAACCTTATGTTTAACCGCAGCCCGAAGTCTTTAGTATGGGCTTTTTGTCCCTTAAGCAACCGTTGCTTGCCCGATCGAACGACGGTTCGGCCGAGTTTGGGTTGTTTGGGACTGCGATTGCCGTCAATCCGGGTGCCGAGTGCGCGGCAGAATGCTTGACGTACGTCGGGTTCTATAATCACCGCGTGATTTGACTCGCCATTTATTCTGAAATAAGATCATCTGTACTTCACCGGAAACGCCCCGGGGCGAGCGGCATGAATGCTGCTTCATGAAGCTGTTCGACCCGACGTTGAATCCGAAGCTATTTATTTAATTTTCCGGTTCTTCTCGGGACACACTTAGTATGAAATCCAGAGGTTACCCAGCGATCCGTAGCAGTGCACTTTATAAAATCCTGGCGGAATCTACGCGTGGCACTCGCCGATGGTATGTGCGTACTGTTTCCCGCTTGCGGCATGCGTTGGGTCTGTACCAGGAGGAAACAAGGCTGGTTCGGGAAGCCCAGGACTATTGGAATGACACCGGACTAAAGAAATTCGGGCAATATTCGCACTGGCGGGGGGCCGGGATCTTTGGCGATGAATCCCGTTGGCTCGCTCTGGGCCAGGAGAATCTGCAACTGTTTGAGCAGATGGTACGCTGCCTGGACAATTTCTCCGGTTACGATCGCGTCGTCGAGTGGGGTTGTGGCGGCGGCGCCAACGCGATTTACTTTGCGCCAAAAGCGCGGGAATTTTTTGGCGTGGATGTCTCCGATTCCAGTCTGAATGAATGCCGCAACCAGTTGGAAGCATCCGGGATCAGCTGCTTCGTGCCGGTTTTGATCGACTCGGCGCGGCCGGAAGAGGCTTGTGCGGCAATACCGCGCGAATGCGATCTTTTTATATGCCTGTATGTTTTCGAGGTGTTCCCGACTCCGGAATACGGACTGCGCGTCATGAAAATTGCGTACGACCTGCTAAAACCGGGCGGACTCGCTTTCGTTCAAACGAGGTACATCACGCCATCTTGGGATTCCAAGCCCAGAAGATGGAAATATTCAAAGAATCTGACGTGTATGGCGTCTTACCGAATCGACGAATTCTGGGAATCGGTTCAGACGATCGGATTTACTCCGCAACTGATCAAACTGTTGCCGAAGCAGAAATTGAATGACGGTAGCCGTTACGCCTATTATTTGCTGCAGAAATAACCTCGACCGATCGCCGCTGTGCTAAAATCATTGGTTGTGTGCAAGTCAGCGTTGGTTAAGTGGGAGATCATTAAGGAGTGAATATCATGGGGGAAACAGAACAAACAACAAGCCGTACGGTTTCGTTCAAAGAATCTGCGGCGTATGTGGCCAGGGCCTGCCGGACCATTCCGGGCGGCGCTCACACCTACGCGAAGGGCGCAGACCAGTATCCGGAAAATATGGCGCCGGTCATTGTACGAGGGAAAGGCGCCAGGGTGTGGGACATCGACGGGAATGAGCTGATCGAATACGGCGCCGGGTTGAAGTCGGTGACGCTCGGCCATGGTTTCGACTCCGTGGACGCAGCGGTTCGAGAGGCGCTGTGTTGGGGTCTTAACTTCGTTCGACCGCACCGGATCGAGCTTAAAGCGGCTGAACTGCTCTGCAATTTGATCGCAAGCGCCGAGATGGTGAAATTCGGCCTCAATGGATCGGATGCCACCTCCGCTGCAGTACGTCTGGCCAGGGCTTTTACTGGCCGCGATTTGATTGCCGTGTGCTCAAACCAACCTTTCTTTTCGGTCCATGATTGGTTCATCGGCACGACGGTGATGCATGCCGGCATCCCGAATGCTATACGGGAATTGACCATCGGGTTCCGCTACAACGATCCCGCGGATCTTCGGCGGGTACTTGATGAACATCGAGGCCAGGTAGCCGCCATTATCCTGGAAGCGGAAAACCAGGAAGTTCCGCTTCCAGGGTACTTCGATGAAGTCCGGCGGATCTGTGACGACCACGGCGTGGTCTTCATTCTGGACGAGATCATCACGGGGTTTCGCTGGCATCTCCGCGGCGCGCAACATGTTTACGGGATTCGCCCGGACTTGGCGTCGTTCGCGAAAGGCATGGCGAATGGCTATCCGGTGGCTGCCCTCGCGGGCCGGCGGGAAATCATGGAACTCGGAGGATTCTGTGAAAACAGCGACCGGGTATTTCTTTTGTCGCAGACTTATGGCGCCGAGCCCTGGATGCTGGCGGCCTTTATGGCCGTGGTCGCGGTATACCAGGCGGCCGATATCACGGGCCGGCTCGACGCGGCAGGCGCGCGGCTGAGGACGGGCGTGAAACAGATTGCGCAGGGACTCGGCATTTCCGACTACTTTTATACCGAGGGCCCCAACTGCTCGCTGGTCTTCGTAACCAAGGACGGCAGCGGCCAGCGGAACCAGATCATGCGTACGATCTTCCTGCGGGAGATGCTGCGGCGGGGGATCCTGGCTCCTAGCTTCGTGGTCAACTATTCGCATTCGGACGAGATGCTGGACCAGACGCTCGACGCAGTCGCGGAGGCGTTGCGGGTGTACAGGACGGCACTGGACGGCGATCCTGCCCGAATTCTGGGTTCGCGTCCGGTGCGAGCGGCGCTACGCCAGCGCGGCTGAACCGGAACTCCCACTGGGTAGCGATCAATCGCCCGCCCGTGACGGCTTGGACCCCACCGTGCAGTTCTTGCTGCTTTCCGCGCTCGGGCATCTGAATAAGACCCTCGGTAATATTCCGCGGAATTTTTTTCGACGATCGTTATGGCTGCCGTCCGGAAGCCAACATTTGTATTCAAATCAAGGGGAATCTCGCTATTTACACGCGCGGGCGGATTACGAACGGATGCGGTAAAGGGTGATTTCACCGACCTTTATCAATGCCCGCCGGGGGCCGATGCCGGCGCAAGCAATTTATGACGGGTTTCCGCGATCCAAGCAACACGCATGGCGCATGGCTTGGTGTATCCCATCGCTCCGTTTAGATCTTCCCATGCGCCTTCAAATAACCGATCAGGCTCCCCGAGATCAGTAGATCGAGCTGCCGGCTGCTGAGCTGATGGTCAACCTCGATCGGCTGGCTCTTGGTTTCGTTTAGAATGTTTAGGGTAGGACCGCTTTTCAGCGAAGCGACCAGTTCATTGATTACGAGTAGATCGTCGCGATCGATTTTATCGTAGTCCGCTGGTTGCGCAAAAGTCAGCGGAACAACTCCGAAGTTGACCAGGTTCTGCCAGTGAATGCGTGCGAAACTCTTGGCCAGGACCATGCGCAGTCCCAGCGAACGCGGCGCGAGCGCGGCATGTTCGCGGCTTGAACCTTGCCCGTAGTTGTGCCCGGCGACGACAAAAGATCCCGTATCCCGACAGGTCATCGCGCGTTCGTAAAAGGTCTTGTCGATCGGTTCGAAGGAGAAATGGGCGATCGCCTCGATGTTGCTGCGATACGGCAGCACACGGGTGCCGGCCGGCATGATCTCGTCGGTGGACACATTGTCCCCGACTTTGAGCAATACCGGTCCCTTGAGCCGATTCGGCAGCGGCTCGAGCCGCGGGAGCGGTTGGATATTCGGGCCCTTTTCGAGCGGCCCGGCCTGGTGCTCCGGCATCGGGGGCAACAGCATGCCGGTGTTGATAACCGGGTCCTCGGGTTCGACGTACCTTGGATAGCCGATGTCCAGAGTACGCGGATCCGTGATCACGCCGCGCAACGCCGACGCGGCCGCCGTCTCGGGGCTGCACAGATAAACCTGGTCTTCCTTGGTCCCGGAGCGCCCCGGAAAATTGCGTGGCACCGTGCGCAGGCTGATGCGGCCAGTCGCTGGCGCCTGTCCCATGCCGATGCAGCCGTTACAACCCGTCTGATGTAGCCTCGCACCGCTGCGTATAAGCTTGGCAAGCAACTTTTCCCGGATCAGTGTTTCGAGCTGCTCGCGCGACGTCGGATTGACGTCGAACGACACGTCCGCGTGAACCTGTTTGCCGTCCACGATCAGCGCGGGCACCGCGAAATCCCGCAGTGCCGGGTTGGCCGAGGACCCGATGTAAGTCTGGTAGATTTTGCGCCCCGCGACTTCGGAAACCGGAACCACGTTATCCGGACTGCTTGGACAGGCGATCAGCGGTACCAGGGTCGAGAGGTCAACCTCATCGTATTTGTCGTAGACGGCATCCGCGTCCGCGGTGACGGCCTGCCAGGCGTCCTCCCGTTGCTGGGACTTCAGAAATCGGCGGATGTTTTCATCGGACGGAAATACCGTGGTCGTGGCTCCGAGCTCGGCGCCCATATTCGCGATCACATGACGTTCCATGGCACCGAGATGTTCGAGGGCCGGACCATAGTATTCGATGATTTTGTTCACACCGCCTTCGACCCCTTGGCGGCGCAGCATTTCGAGGATGATGTCCTTGGCGCTGACCCAGTCCGGCATTTTTCCGGTCAGATTTACGCCCATAACTTCGGGCATGGTCAGATAAAACGGTTCGCCCGCCATCGCGGCGGCGACTTCCAGGCCACCGGCGCCGATCGCGAGCATGCCCAGCGCGCCGGCGGCGCAGGTATGGCTGTCTGAACCCAGCAAGGTCGCTCCGGGACGGCCGAAGCGTTCCATATGCAGGGGATGGCTCACGCCATTGCCGGGGCGGCTGAACCATACCCCGAACTTCCGGCAAGCACTGAGCAGGAACACGTGGTCATCCGCATTACGGAAATCGGTCTGCAATAGATTGTGGTCGACGTATTGCACGGACAGTTCCGTCTTCACGCGCGGTATGCCCATTGCCTCGAATTCCAGCATGACCAGCGTGCCGGTCGCATCCTGCGTGAAGGTCTGATCGATCTTGAGCGCGATCTCCGCGCCGGGCGTCATCTCGCCGTCGATAAGGTGCGACCTGATGAGTTTTTGCGTAACGTTCATTGCCATGGTCTTTCTCCTCCTGCCGTGTGTAATTGGACCGTTAAACCGTGAAGTTTGTCAACCGTAGTTCCTTTATCCAGTTTGGGTAACTGCAAACCCGGAGAAGTGGCATTCTAAATTCGAATTCGCAGCCACAGGTAACCGGCAATTCCGGCGATAAGAGACGCTCCGAGAATCCCGATCTTTGCCGTTACCAGCGCGTCCGCCGCGCCTTTTAAACCCAGCTCCGCGATAAAAATCGACATGGTGAATCCCATGCCGCCGAGCAATCCGATTCCAACAATGTGCCGCATGGTTACATCGGTGGGGAGTTGCCCCAGTTTCAACCGAATGGCCAGCCAGGCAAACAAAGAAATGCCAATGCTTTTGCCAAACACAAGCCCTAGCATTATCCCGGCGGCCAATCGATCCATTCCTAGACGCTGTATTATTTCAAGATCCAACGGAATACCCGCATTGGCGAGAGCGAAAACAGGCATTACGAAAAGTCCAACGGAATCTTCCAGTGCCCGCTTCCATCGGCGTAGCGGGGTTGTTGTCTGTTCGGCGGCATCCTTTACCTGTTCCACGACCGCGTGTTGTTCGTCTTCGCCGAGAATCGGCTGTTCGACATCCTTTTCTTTTTCGATTTCCTCGAATCGTTTCACCAGGCGGTCCGTTCGCCGCAGAAACCAATGGGACGCCCGTTTGGACCGGGCCGGCACCACCGCCGCGATCATCACCCCGGCAACCGTTGCGTGAATCCCCGATCCGAGCATTCCCACCCATACGATTAAGCCGCCCAGAATATACACACTGGGTCCGCGGATACCCAGCACATTAAGAAATAGCAGGATCGCGAAAGCGATTGCCGAAACCGAAAGGCAGGGCAGATTAATCGAACTCGAATAGGCGGTCGCAATGACCAAGATCGCGCCAAGGTCATCGATAATCGCGAGCGCCGTCAGAAAAATCATCGCGTTAGCCGGAATACGACTGCCCAGAAGCCCGAGTATACCTACCGAGAACGCGGTGTCCGTAGCCATGGGTATCCCCCAGCCATGGACGAACTCCGTATCGCTGTTGAGCGAATGATAAATCAGCGCCGGCATCAGCATTCCGCCAAAGGCCGCGCTAATTACCGGAATGGAACGGCGTGCATCCCTGAGTTCGCCAACGAGCAGTTCCCGCTTGATTTCCAGCCCGAGCAGGAAAAAGAACAGCGCCATCAATCCCTCGTTGATCCAATGACGTAACGTCATCGCATGGAAAAACTCGCCAAAAAAGAATCCGATCGGCGTATCCATGAGCGTTTCGTAGCCGGACGCCAGCCGCGAGTTGGCAATGCCGACCGCGATTGTCGTGCACAGGACCAGAATGATGCTGCTGATCTTCTGATCCTTGATGAATTCCTGGAACGGCGTAATGATCCGTTCGAACCGTTTTTCGATGGGAGTTGGAATCATTTGTGCTTGTATTTGTGCATGATTTGCATAGGAATTGTCCAAAATGATTTGGTTGGCGAATGTCATTGTGGAACTGTTGCGATACCTCACACGGCGAGGCTCGACGCGATTCCGGATCGCCGGGATTGGACGAATCAAGCTCCATACCGGTAATTGAATTCATTTGCGAACCGCCAACCAATAAAGACCTGCACTGGAATGAATGATTCCTCCATTCTGACACCGGGGAAAAACTGCTGGCGGATCGAGCGCGCCGATCGCGTCGCGTTCCTGATCGACGGAGCCTCCTATTTTCACGCTTTTCGCGAGACGGCAATACACGCGCAGCACTCGATACTAATCATCGGGTGGGATATCGACAGCCGCTTCCGGCTCGAACGGGGCCACCGCAAGGACGGATTTCCAGTCCGTCTGTGTGATTTTCTGAACACGCTGGTCAGCCGCCAAAAAAAGCTGAATATTTATATCCTCAACTGGGATTTCACCATACTTTACGCTCCTGACCGCGAGTGGCTTTCATCGTATCAACTGGATTGGATAAGTCATCGGCGGATCTCCTTTCGTCTCGATGGCAGGCATCCGCTCGGCGCGTCGCATCACCAAAAGATCGTGGTCGTGGACGACCGGGTGGCTTTCGTCGGCGGGCTGGATTTCACGTTCGGGCGCTGGGATACCCCCGCGCACCAGCCCAATGATCCGCGGCGCCGTGACCGGGATGACTACGACCCCCAGCCCTATCATGATATTCAGACGATGGTCAGCGGCAAAATCGCCCCGGTACTCGGCGACCTTGCGCGCAGACGCTGGCGCGCGGCCACGGGGCAGACAATCGGTCCGCCGGACCTTTCCGACGGCTTTGATCCGTGGCCCGATGAAATCGCCGCGGATCTTTTCGAGGTTCCGGTCGGTATTGCGCGCACCATTCCGAAATATGGCGATCAACCCGAGGTGCGGGAAGTCGAAAGGCTTTTGCTCGATATCATCTTCGCCGCCCGTAAAACGATCTATATCGAGAATCAATACCTGACGGCGGACAAAATTGGCGATACGCTGGCCATGCGATTGAGCGAAGACGACAGCCCGGAAATTATCATCGTATTGCCAGAATGGAGTGTCGGCTGGTTGTCACAGAACACGATGGACGTTTTGCGTGAACGTCTGCTGAAACGGCTCTACAGCGCGGACCGGAACGATCGATTGCGGGTTTATTATCCGACGGTACCCGGTTTAAGTAATCACTGTGTGAACGTGCATTCAAAACTGATCATCGTCGACGATGAATTGGTTCGGGTCGGTTCGGCGAACCTGAACAACCGTTCAATGGGACTCGATACCGAATGTGATCTGGTTATCGAGGCGATTGGTCAGGCCACGATTCGAAAGGTAATTGCCGCGTTGCGCAATCGCCTGCTCGCCGAGCATTTGGGTGTAGCGCCAGCGGCGGTGGAAGCGAGCCTGGTTCGAGAGCAATCCATGATCCGCGGTATCGAGTCCATCCGCGGTAACGGCCGAACGCTTAAGCCGCTTCCGTTGCGCATAGCCGAAGATCAGGTGATTCTGGTTCCCGATATAACCATCGCAGATCCGGAGCAGCCGATCGACGCCGATTATCTGGCCAGACGGCTCGTTGCCGATGAAGATAAAAGACCAATCAAACACTCACTCATCACGCTCGGGTCCGTTCTCGTGATTGCATTGTTGCTTGCCGCAGGCTGGCGCTGGACGCCGCTCGGGGAATGGGTAAATATCGAGGAACTTTTCCGCCACTTCTCCCAATTACGCGGCAGCTGGCTCGCGCCCATATTCGTGGCGGCAATTTTCGTTGTGGGCGGACTTGTCGTGTTTCCGGTCACATTGATCATCATTGCCACCGGGGTCACTTTTGGTCCATTTTACGGCTTTGGATACGCGCTGATCGGTGCTGAACTCAGTGCTTTCGTCACTTATGCCTGCGGCCAGCTTTTAGGGCACAACGTCATTCGCCACCTGTCCCGTCGGTGGATCGCCCGTGTCAGCCGCCGTCTGGCGCGGCAAGATCTGCTTGCAGTCATTACGCTGCGCATCATCCCGGCCGCGCCGTTCACGGTCATCAATTTAATCGCGGGCGCCTCGCATGTTCGTTTCGGCAGCTATGCGCTGGGCACGTTACTGGGAATGATGCCTGGAATATTCGCCGTTACGTTATTTTCCGATCGAATGTATGCCGCGATACTGGCCCCTGAAGCGATTCGGTTGGGAATCCTTTTGGCTATGGCCGCCGCGATTGCCGCAGGTACCTGGTTCCTGATCCGGTGGCTGCGGAAACGGCAGTAACCCGGAATCAAGCGAAAACTTTAGGCCGACTCTGGCTTGGACGCGATGCGCATTACGCTGGCCACTTATAATATTCATGCCTGTGTCGGCGCGGACGGCCGCTTCGATCCGGAACGGATCGTGAAAGTATTGCGGGAAATAGATGCCGATGTCGTCGCATTGCAGGAGGTGGAGCACCACCCCATCGACGGTTATGACACCCTGGAGTACCTTGCGGCGGAAACCGGATTGACGGCCATCGCCGGTCCGACGTTGTTGCGGAAAACGCGGCACTATGGCAATGCGCTGCTGACAAACTTTTCCATTTTGAAAGTCAACCGGATGAATTTGAGTCTGCATTGGCACGAGCCTCGCGGCGCCCTGGATGTTATACTCGACTGCAACGGTCAGCAAATGCGCGTGGTGGCTACGCACCCAGGGCTTGCGCCCTGGGAACGGCGGCGTCAGGTACGTCAACTGATCTCATCATTCGCAGCTCAACCGGCGGACATCGCGGTGTTGATGGGTGATCTGAATGAATGGTTTTTAGGGGGCAGAATCCTGCGCTGGCTACATGCACACTTTCAACCTACGCCGCACTTCTCGACCTATCCGGCGCGCCTGCCCATGTTTGCGCTGGATCGCATGTGGGTGCACCCGAATAACCGGCTTTTAAAGTTGGAGGTACATGGCACTTTTCTTGCCCGCATCGCCTCCGACCATCTCCCGCTAAAAGGTGTTCTCGAAATCTGATTTTTACTGCTTTTCGGCATCCTATTCTGATTCGGCCGCCCCGTCACGCATGCACAATGTTCAGGGACGATGACGATCTATGGCGCCAGATTCGATCGTATAGGCTGGCTCATCTGACGCCGGGCACCCAAACAGTCTACCTTCACCATGGCGAGCCTCAACAGAGTGTTGGATCGCCTTCACGGGGAAAACCTGGACGGCAGGGCTTTGATCGACCAAGGCATCCTTCAAGTGGCGCCGTGGTCCGAAACATATCTGCTTGGTGGTTATTTCGATTCCGATCGGATGCTCGGCGATTGCACGAATATCATTAATCGATGTTCGTCAGCCGGAACGCAAAGACTCCTGTTGGCTGGAGAAAAGGCGTGGTGCGCAAGCGGATTGCCTGGTTGCGAACGGATTATTCACTACGAAGCGGCAATGGATAAGCTATTGCGGGATTTTCTCTGGGTCACCGCAGTATGCCAGTATTCGCTCTCGGATATTCAGGCGGCGGTGATTTATGACAACCTCTGCCTGCACCGCTATGCAAAAACGACAGACAGACTGGTAACGGGACTTAACCCGCGATTGGAATTTTAAACCCGGCAGGCATTCGAGGGCACCCGGATCTCTTTTCCGATGATGCAAATATCGGTTGTCCCAGTTTCATACCGGCGGCCGCAAAAAAAATACCTGTATAATGGGCTTCATTTTTTGGGTATTCGATGTCCGATTATCTTCAGGAGCTCAAACGCAGACGGACCTTTGCGGTCATTTCTCATCCAGACGCCGGGAAAACAACCTTAACCGAAAAACTGCTGCTGTTTGGCGGCGCAATACAATTGGCCGGGTCGGTCAAGGGACGCAAAGCGGCCCGGCATGCGACATCGGACTGGATGGAGATGGAGAAGCAGAGAGGGATCTCGGTGACCACTTCAGTCATGCAGTTCGAGTACCGCGATCGGATCATTAATCTGCTGGATACCCCGGGACATGAGGATTTTTCCGAAGACACCTATCGGACCCTGACCGCGGTCGATTCCGCGCTGATGGTGATCGACAGTGCCAAAGGGGTCGAGGAGCGGACCATCAAACTCATGGACGTGTGCCGTTTGCGCGACACACCGATCCTGACTTTCATCAACAAGCTGGACCGGGAAGGGCGCGATCCAATCGAACTGATGGATGAAGTCGAAGAGATCCTGAAAATTCAATGTGCCCCGGTAACTTGGCCGATCGGGATGGGCAAGCGGTTCAGAGGGGTCTATCACTTGTATGAAAACGCGGTCCATTTGTTCGATCCGCGTCACGGCGGAAAAATTGCGTGCGGTGAAATTATCGGCGGGTTGGATAATCCCAGACTCGATGAGTTGTTGGGCGACCAGGCCGAAGAATTGCGCGAGGAGGTCGAATTGGTCAAGGGCGCGAGCCATGAACTCGACATCGAAGCATACCTCGCCGCGCGCCAGACACCGGTGTTTTTTGGCTCGGCGATCAACAACTTCGGAATTCTCGAGCTGCTCGATGCGTTTGCCGAGTGTGCGCCGGTGCCGCGGGCACGGGCGGCGGAACAGCATGTGGTTTCGCCCGGACACGACAAGTTCACCGGGTTCGTATTCAAGGTCCAGGCGAATATGGATCCCGCGCACCGGGACCGGATCGCCTTCCTGCGAATCTGCTCCGGAAAGTTCAGCAAGGGCATGAAAATATATCATGTCCGAATCGCAAAAAATGTACAGATCGGCAATGCGATTACCTTTCAAGCCGATTCGAGAAAGAACGTCGAAGAGGCCTACCCCGGCGATATTCTTGGCCTGCATAACCATGGCACGATTCAGGTCGGCGACACTTTTACCCAGGGGGAGGATCTCAAATACGGAGGAATTCCGTATTTTGCGCCCGAGCTGTTTCGCCGTGTCGTGCTGAAAGATCCCCTGCGCGCCAAGGCTCTGCACAAAGGCCTCGTGCAGTTGACCGAGGAAGGCGCGACCCAGTTGTTCAAGCCCTTGAAAAATAATGATCTCATTCTCGGCGCGGTCGGAGTGTTGCAGTTTGATGTGACCGCGTTCCGTTTAAAGTTCGAGTATAACGTCGAGTGTATTTACGACAACGTGGCGGTCACTACGGCGCGCTGGATCATCGGTAATGATCCCAAGATTTTTGAAGATTTCAAGAAAAAGAATTTCGCGAATCTGGCCGAGGATGGGGGCGGTTACCTGGTCTACCTGGCTCCGAGCCGGGTAAATTTGCAGTTGACCGAGGAACGCTGGCCCGCTGTCGAGTTTAAGGAAACCCGGGAATTGTGAGCCGCGGTTGGCTGCTTGCCGGTTAAGAAGCGACCGACGAAAATCCGGATGAATCGTGTGTTCATCTAGGAGCCTGTCGGATAGGCTAGTTGATCTGAGTGTCATCCGGGACGACCGATTTTTCCACCAGATCCCGAATAGATTATATGCGCCGATCAATTAACCTGGTCAGGCTGATTCGACGGGTCAATCTCGGTAATCTCCG
>JBGTCG010000057.1:0-24685 GCA_041748915.1 Methylococcales bacterium | reverse complement strand
TGCTCGGGCGGTATCCGAGGGTGGTTTCCAGTAGAGGCTACGGAAAATATCTCCTGCATGATCCAAATAGAAAAGCCTATGCGGAGGTCCATCTTAGGCCCGTTATCGGGTCGAGATCAACAGATTAAGTCAACGGCTTGGGCGTACCCCAGGGAACGAAAACTTGCGCACGATAGCCTTCCGGCACCTTGACAGTGTCCTCGAGCGAGCCAAGGATGGATTCAAAGCCTAATTTGCGGGCGCGGCGCACACCCGGCTTGAGCTGACTGCCATTTGGCCGGTCCGCCGCGTTGCCCGCGAGCGGCAGACCCAGCACACACACGGCCGCCGCACCTATACCGCCGCGCAAAACATCCCGGCGCGAAATATAACGCTGCACAACGTTTGAAAACAAATCGTTAGCGGAAGGATTTTTTGTGGTGTCATTATCAGCGGCGTTAACCAACGTCCGCGGCTTGCTTTCCATTGGAGCTCCTTTTTTCTATGGGCAGAAGCTGCGAGCTTAAATCAGCAATGTTGCGTTCTGGTTAAGCTTTCATGACCGTTATGTAAAGGTTCAAGCGTATTCGCGGGAGGTACATGCAGCGGCTGATCGCGACTTTTTTATTGCTGTCTTTCGGCTCAGGCGCCTCGACTGCGCGAGCCAGGTAGGTTGGGCACCGCCACCTCCTCCTCGCTGTCTCACCGGGGTCATTGGCCACCCTGCTCGCCGAAACTTCCTGGTCGAACGGAGAATGTCGCCGCCGCACCAATTTTCGGAATAAACACCGGCTCGCACGTAACGGTGAAATGTGAATACGGCCAATCAACCACGCGCTGAATGTACCGCAGTCCGCCGCTTTCTCCCCGACGCCTGCCGGCAGGGCCGGTTATTGCTGGTCGCGAATGTACGGAGATCTTGAATGTCGTATCAGGCCGGCGCGATGAAACCCATTGAAAATCAGGGAGCGCTAGGCACTAGTATTCACAGTATCCGACGGTTTTACGCCTGAAATCAGCAATGATCCGGCCGGGCGGTCAACGATTTTGAACGAACCCCCCTTTCTTTGCCAAATACCCCCCTGTCAGATGCGCTATAAATCTAAGCGGCACAATTCTGATCGAAACAAAAGCCAACCAGATTCGCCGCCAATGATTTTGCATTGCGCACTCCCCGTTCGTGGACAGAACGTCATCCAGATAGCGGCCGACCACCGATCTGGCGATCGCCGAATGGCCTGACGCCATGTTGTCGGCCGCTTGGTGCACTCTCACGATTGTCGAATCGATTCCCCAGTAATCGAGTGATTCTGCGAGTTTGAGATAAGAGCCTCCGAGTCCGCTGAGTTCGATCGCGAGGTTGATCCCGATGAGCTCGGGCAGAAACGAACGCGGAAATCGCGAGACGGCCAATAAGTAAACCGGGATATCGAAAGCACCTGGGATAAAATCGTTATGGTTTGCGAAACCAGGATCGCCAATCGCCGGCAAATCAATTCCGAGGCTTTCGAGCAGTTTCCGGTAAATCGCGGGATGATTGGAAGAACGCTGCCCATTCCCGATTTCGTCCGCATAGATTGTCCATAACTGATCGGACACCGGGCAATTCTCCATGCCCGGATCGTTAATGTTCTGCAGCCAACAACCATCCACGAGAACGGTCGGGGCGAACTGCTTGATCACGCCGGTCCAATCGTGACGGTTTAGACGCGGTTCGCGATGCAACGGTTCATAGCCGTCGACTTGCCGTCGATAAATCGAATCGATGCGGGAGCCGAACGCCGCATGACTGAAACGAAACCATTGCAGTTCCGGATTGCGGCTTAGAAAACTCGCAAATTTCGTATAGCGCAGGCATCGCTCGATATAATTTCGGGCGGCGGGAAGCACTTCCGGATATTCATATACATTGACCAGACGGAAGAACATTTCCCGGAGGCTCGGGCTTGGCGATACGCCGGTTGGCGCCGTCACTAAAGAAGGCAACGGCTGCGCGGGCGCGGGTCCGGACAATTCCGGAACGGAGCCCTCCCGCCCAGCTATCGTCCGAAACTCCAGCCAATCCCGGACCGTATTCAACTCGTCCCGAGTGAAAACTCCGTGCATTGGTCCGTCCGGTGCGGTTACACGAGTAAAAAACGCGCTGTTCGCCGGATGCAGTACATCGAACCATTCCGATTGCGCCAGCGCCTCGAGAAATGCCGGCCCATCCGCGAATCCCGCGCTTAGCCAATCGTCGAGACTCACTCCGCCAAGCGTGATCGCCCGGTGAAAACCCAAACCAACGCGCGCTTTTTTTCTGAACAGGGTCAGAACCCGGCCGTTCGGGCTTTGCTTTCGACGAAAACCATCCAGAATTGCGGACCAGAACAGTCTGTCCGCCGCGAGATACAGCGCGAATCCATTTTCTATGCGCCGTTTGCGTTTTTCGGTAGCGGGACCGGCTTGCAAAAAGAGGCTCCGTGCATCCAGAACTGCGGTCACCGCCATTGTATTGGCACGAATCCTTGCGGCTTGATACACATCGGAAAAGCCAAGATCTTTAAACTGCCTGATCAGATTCTCGTGGAATATACCGGAGACTCCGAACACTTCCGCCGCGGTAAAACCAATCAGCTCACCCGGGAATTCAGTGGCGCACCGCGCAAGACAAAGTCTTAGCAGCGCATACCGGAATGCGAACCCGGAAAGTTGATCCTGGGCGCAGAACGCATGGGAATTCACCGGCGAAACATCGACGCCGGCCTGCCGCATCAACACTGTATAGGCCTCTACCGTTGACTTACTCCCGTTTGGAGTCAAACCCGCGCGGTATACCCTGAAAAGCGCGGCCGCGAGATCCGTATCGCAGTTCGCCGCCTGCGCATAGCGCTGGAGCCAGCACTGACCGAGCAAAGCGCTCGGAGCAAATTGCAAAATCAAAGTCCGGCAATCGTCCAAATTCAGGTCAGCCGGGATATTGACTGTCGGGAAATGTTTTCTATCCAGGTATCCGGCCTCGCCAAACAATCCTGAGAAATCCATGTCCGATGTCGGGGACTGGGATATTTCCGCGAGCACCCGGTCTCGGGCGAGCGGAACAAAATCGACATATCGCTCGGAATCGAGCAGCCAATAAAACAATTCGCGATCGGCGGACAGCGGACCGTCGGGCGTTGCTACAAGGTCCCGTTTTGGAACAATCATGATTTCCCGGGTTTGGAGATTAAATAACCACCGATGACCAGAGCATCCAGGCCTGTCGTCAACAAGACGCTGACCGCATCCTCGACCGTGTGAACGATCGGCTTGCCCATCACATTGAAACTCGTATTCAACAGCACGGGCACATCGGTGATCCGGTGAAAGGATCGCAACAAGTCATGGAAGAGCGGATTCCATCCCCGCTTCACGGTCTGCAGCCGTCCCGTATGATCGACATGTACCACCGCGGGTACCCGGTCTCGCGCTTGTGCTCGAAACCGCAATGCCCTTTCCATGTATGGAGTTTCGACATAGTTTTCAAAATATTGTTCACCGAACTCATGCAGGATCGCGGGCGCGAATGGCCTGAATTCCTCCCGAAACTTCACCGTGCTGTTGATCTTTTCCTTCATTCCGGCCTGCCGGGGATCGGCGAGTATCGAGCGATTTCCGAGCGCTCTGGGGCCGAACTCCGCCCTGCCCTGCATCCATCCGACCAAACAGCCTTCGGCAAGCAACCGCGCGGTTTCGTCGACCAAATTGACCGGCAGATGCCGGACCGTCAGACCGGCGCCGAAACGTACCAGGCGCTGCAACGAATCCGCCGAAATTTCGCTGCCCAGATACGGAGTCATCGATTGCGGATTCGAGATTTGCGGGCCACCGCAGATCCGATCGCAGGCGAGCAACGCCGCGCCGACGGCCGTTCCGTCATCCGCGGGTGCCGGTGGAACGTATAACCGGCGATATCCGCTCCGTTCGAGAATCTGCCCGTTAAACGAAGAATTCAATGCGCAGCCTCCGCAAAGCACCAGATTTTCCGAATGACCCAGCAAATGGAAATTATCCAGCAACTGCTGCATTAATTCGGCAAAAAAGTATTGCCCGGTAAAAGCCAGATCCGCGGCTTCCATCGGCCGGCAGTCGAGAAACTGCCGCTCCAATATTGCCATCCCGCGGCGCACTTCGGGCAACCGTTGTTTTAAACCGAGATCCTCCACCGCCAGCATCGGCCGCAACAGGCCATAGATATCTTCATTGAACGAACCGTAGGAGGCCAGCCCCATGACTTTCCATTCCTCGCCCTTGATCCAGTCGAAACCGCACAACTCGGTTAACTTCATGTAGAAAAATCCGAGACTTTCAATGCCATCGGCCTGCCGGACCAGCCGAAGCCGTCCGTCGCGGTAGTGGTAAAACGCCAAGGATCCACGTTCGCCATACGAATCCGCGACCATGCAATCGGCATCGGAAAATGGGCTTGCATAACAGGCGAAAGCCGCGTGGGTCAGATGGTGATCGAAATACTGAAGATGGAGTTCAACCGCCGGGAAGACTTCCCGCGCCATGCGGACCAGATTGATCCCGCCACGGCTCATTGCTTGAGTCTGGCAGGCCAGCATATGGAAAAGTTTGTATTTCTCCAAAAATGTTTTGCGTTTTGCGAATCGCGGACGCAAAAGGCCCGGCGCGGTAAAATAATCGGCGGCCGCACAGAAATGTTCGTAAAATGGGCGATTGCGCGCCCAGTTGAACGCCACCTGAAAAACGTCCGCATCCGGGCAGAACTGCTGCAACAGTTCAACGATACGATACAGACTGTCCGGTTCGCAGTTCAGCGCCCGCTTTGATTGCGTGTAACGCTCGGCGGCCTCCGCAAACAAAACGTTTCTCGAACGGTCGACTATGGCGATCGCCGGATCGTGATAGGTGACTGAAAGTCCGATAAAATAGACGCTGTTCATTCCCGGCCGGTCCGATTGCGGCTCAGCGGTGATCGCTGCCGCAGGCGCCTTGACATGACGCGCAGTCGAATCTGAAGGCTCCTTGTGCTTCTTGCCATTGTTCATCGATTGTGGTCTGGATCGGCAAACCGGTTGGATGATACATTTCCGAGTCCGTTCTCAAGATAATACTTCGTTAAAAAATAATAATGAGAAACGCCGTCGCAGCCAGATCACGAATCAGCATTGGTCCGACTTATCTGCTGAGCCTTCTGATACCAGGCTATTCCTTGCTATTTGTAATGACCGGACCGCATTCCGTGCCGGCGGCGATTTTCTGGATTCTGCCCATGTGGTCCACGGTATTGATCGATATGTGGAGTCCGCCGAGCCGCAAGCAACCCGAAACCGGACCTGATCCATTGCCCTATGACAGTATCCTCTACCTGCTCGCCGGGTTGCAATTTCTGACGATCCTGACGCTGTTGAATTTCTCGACCCATTTGAATTTTGGCGGTCCGATGGAATGGGTTACGAGCCTCATTAATCTATTCGGTGTCAAGGTCATTGTCGGCACGAGTTCCAGTTTTTCGGGAATTGTGGCGGCCCACGAATTAATCCACCGCCCGGAGCGGTTCAATCACACCTTGGGGAGACTGCTGCTCGCGCTGGAATGTTATGAACACTTTGCCACCGAACATATCCGCGGGCATCACAAATATTTCGGGACCCTCGGTGACGCGGCAACCGCAAGATCCGGCGAGAGTTACGAGCAATTCTGGAACCGGACGGTTCCGGCCCAGTTCAAGAACGCGTGGAAACTGGAAAACGAAAGGCTGGGCATCGGTAACCCGATCCGTCTCGACCCCTTGTTTTGCCACCATCGCGTCGCGCAAGGTCTGGTGCTGGAATTGGTAACGCTGATCAGTATCGTGCTGACCTTCGGAATCCCGGGCTTTCTCGTGTTTGCGGTCCAGGCGATTGCGGCGATCCGTAAACTGGAAGCCGTCAATTACATCGAACACTGGGGATTGTACCGGAGCCCTGAGTGTTCCGGAAATCTTTTGTCTTGGGACACCGATTCATGGTTCACGCTGAACGCAATGGTCGGGCTTTCCAGGCATTCGGACCACCATTGCTATACCAGCAAGCCCTATTATCAGCTTCGCTATTCCCCGGAAAGCCCGAAATTACCGTACGGCTATTTCGCCACGGTCTTTCTTGCGGTGTCTTTCAACGATTGTTATCAGGCACTGGTTCGAACCGAATTGAAAAGGATCCAGTTCGATCCCGAGCCGCACACCCGGACCACCCCAGCCCGGCCAGCCGGGCGCGCGGCAACACGCGGGCTTTCGGCGATTTCCGAGGAGTGACGTATTATAATGGCGTTGAATTTTTACCGATCCTCTTACAGTCGACAGCGATGTTGCCCCTGCTGAAAATTCCATCGTCGCAATCTTTTCCCTGAAGGCAAAGCGCGGTCATGGCGATCGAAATAGAACGTAAATTCCTGGTGAGTGATGACGGCTGGCGCCGCGGTGTCAATAAATCATCCCGAATGAGACAGGGCTATCTGAGTCAATCCGTTACCGCTTCGGTTCGGGTACGATGCGATGCCGAACGTGGCTGGATAAATATTAAAAGCGTCAAACTGGGCGTTCAGCGCCAGGAATTCGAATACGAGATCCCGCTGGACGACGCTGAAGAAATCTTAGAGGCTTTGGCCGGAAAACCGCTGATCGAGAAAACCCGCCATTTCACGCAGATCGGCCGGCATACTTGGGAGATTGACGAATTCGAAGGCCAAAATGCGGGGCTGATCGTTGCTGAAATTGAATTAAACGAAGCCGAAGAAGTTTTCGAACGCCCCGCCTGGATCGGCGCCGAAGTCACCGAGGATGCACGCTACTACAATACGAACCTCGCACAAAAGCCCTATACAACCTGGTAGACGATGCCGTAAACAATTTACTGGAAGTTAGTCGGTGAGCAAACAAGACAAGAAATTGTACATGACCGTTTTGATGACGCCGGATATGGCGAATTTTTCCGGAGTCGTGCAAGGCGGCTCTCTGCTGAAATTGCTCGACCAGGTCGCCTATGCCTGCGCCGCGAAATACTGCCGCAGCTATGTCGTCACCGCGTCGTTGGACCAGGTCATTTTCAAGGAACCAATCCGGGTCGGCGAGCTGGTTACCTTTAAGGCCAATGTGAATTACACCGGCAAAACCTCGATGGAAATCGGCATCAAGGTCATTTCCCAAACCCTGACGACCGGCGCGGACCGGCATACCAATTCCTGCTATTTCACCATGGTCGCGAAGGACACGGACGGCAAATCGATCCCGGTTCCTCCGCTGGAACTGGAAACCGAACTGGACCACAAATTATTCAAGGCGGGTGAAATGCGCAAACAGATGCGCCAAGAAATCAACGAACGCAATCGCGCCCTGCATGTCGGGATTCCGGACCGGACTTAAGGAACCGCTGAATCAATCCATCCTGGATTTCTCAGCGGCCGCAAACCCCGAGTGCGCGCGCTGACCTTTTGTTCATTGATCGGAACCATGTCGAATCACGAAGATTGCCATGGATTAGCAAGCAATCCACTACCGGATCAGATTTTTTCGCCGCGGACAAGCATTCGCGGGTACGTTGTGTCAGTTTGTTACCCTGTAACAATACCGGATTTGAAGAGCCATTGGAAAGCATGGGTCAATCCGGCCGTTCCGAAATCAGCCAAGTCGATTTGACGATTGAATTGTCTTCCTTAATTATTTATCCTTTCCCCACCGTTGATGGGTAGCTGAGGCGAAGCCCGGTCTTTTTCGGAAACGCTGAATAAATCCATACTGGATTTCTCAGCGGCCGGCAACTCCAGATGCGATTTGGGGTTGCGTTAAAAAATCAAACGCTTACACCGTTTGATTTTGGCAGCGCACCCATGCATTGTAGAAAAGCTCGGATTTACCCAGAGCTTCCTATGCGAAAATCACAGCCTCCCTATCGCGGAAGACGCTCCGGCTATTTATAATCTGAATACGATGATAGACGAATTGACCGGCCGGCCACTACATTTAATTGATTGAGGGGAACATCCATGCATCACTTTAGTACCGTCATAATTACTTTTTTTTTGACCCTGGGGTTTGTTGTTCAAAACCCGACCCTGGCCGAAACCAACTACCCGGCCGCCTACTTCGCACCGTATATTGTCTATCAGGCCCCGGAAATTGCCGGTAATGCGCCGGCCGAAAATGAAATCACCACTCCCGAAACGGCTCCTGCCGAGAGTGCTGCGAAACCTGAGGAAGCCGTGAAACCTGAGGAAGCTGCGAAACCTGAGGAAGCTGCGGCTGAAGTAGTGCCCGCCCAGAAGTCTGCACGCAAAAATAAAAAGAATCCGCCGACAGCCGCACCCGTGAGTGAAAAAGGGGGTGTTCCGGTCGGCATACTTCTCTTGATCGCGGTCGTAGCCGGTGGCCTGTACCGGGTAATGACCAAGGACTACGGCGCGAATGTCCCGAACGCCAAGCCATCTGAACCCGAAGCAGCAACGGCCCACGAAGGACCCGCGGGCGATGATTCCAGTGAACGGGCGGCCGAAGGCTCTTCCTAGGGAACGCTGAATAAATCCATCCTGGATTTCTCGGCGGTCGGCAACCCCGAATGTGATTTGGGGTTGCCTCACAAAATCATACGCTTACAGCGTCCGATTTTGGCAGTGCATCCCTGCACTGCGGGAAGCTCTGAATTAATCAGAGCTTCCTTGGCCGCCGCCAAAAAGTAAAGCAGGAGCGGACGGTTTGGCTCCTGCTTTATTCAAACTGCAATTGGATCCCGGCGACTTCGAGATGGGCCGCTTCCTGCTGCAGATCGGCATGGGTCAAGGGGTGACCGTTCAACCAATCCTCCGGAAACTGGATTGCCAAACGGTGATCGCTCATCGCGATTAAAAATTCCGGTAACGGACTCAAGTGCCGGCTTCGGTGCAGAATGACCGCGAGGCGAAGCAACAAGGCCAGGTATTTCGCCGAACGGTTCCAGGGCGCGGAAAGATCTTCGAATTGTCTGATCGCGAACTTCCTGCGGTGCGCTCGCACCAACGTCGCCAGCAGTTTCTGTTCCTGCTGTGAGAAACCCGCCATATCGGCGTTTTCAATGATATATGCGCCGTGCCGGTGATACTTGTTATGAGCGATGTCCAAGCCAATTTCATGAAGCCTGGCCGCCCATTCTAGATATTGCGCCGCGATTAGCGGATTAAGGTCATCGGGCAACGCAATCCGTCCAATACAATATCTCAGGGTGTCCACGATTTGCGCCGCATGTTCGGGATTGGTGTGATACCGTTCGGCGAGCGCTTTGACGCTATTCTCGCGCACGTCGTCGTGATAGATTCGCCCCATCAGATCATACAGCAACCCCTCCCGCAGCGCGCCGTCCGATACCTGCATTTCGTCTATGCCGAGCGCTTTGAAGGCGGCCTGAACAATTGCAACTCCACCGGGGAAAACCGGCAGGCGATCCGGTCCCAGTTCGGGGATTTGAATCTGATTGATATCTCCGGCCTCGATCAGGTAATCGACGAGTTGGTTCATGCTTGCAGCAGTGATGCCCGTATTCGACCAGCCGCGGCTCTCGATCGCCTTCGCAACCGCACGGAACGTTCCTGAAGCGCCGACCGCCTGTTGCCATTCACCAGCCGAAAAATCCTGCCAGATCGATTCCAGCTCAAGCTGCGCGGAGATGAGTGCCCGCTTCATGCGCCTGGGGTTGATTTTGCCATCCGGAAAGTGCCGCTCGCTCATTGAAACGCATCCCATGTGCAAACTTTCCTTCCGCAATGGAGTGATCCCGTTCCCGATAATCAATTCCGTACTGCCGCCGCCGATGTCGATGACCAGTCGGTTCTGGTTGCCGGGTTCCAGACTTTGGGCGACTCCAAGATAGATCAGACGGGCTTCTTCGATTCCGGAAATAATATCGATTGGATGGCCGAGCGCTATCACCGCCTTGCCCAGAAACTCCGCTGAATTTTTCGCCCTGCGCAGGGTACTGGTGCCGACCGCCCGGACACTGCCGCGAGGTATTTCGCGCAGGCGCTGACCGAATCTTTGCAGGCATTCGGTCGCTCTTTCCTGAGCGGCTTCGGTGAGCCGGCGGCCAATGTCCAGACCGGCGGCAAGCCGCACCGTCTCTCTCATACGGTCGATCGTATGCAGCTGACCCTCGTGCAATCTGGAAACGATCATGTGAAAACTGTTGGAGCCCAGGTCTACCGCTGCGAGGGTCTCGGGAGGTTTGTTCCACATCCGCTTTTTGTCAACTCTTGATTGCAACGTCCCGGCGCAACTTCGGGTGGCGCCGATTCTGTTAGAATAGCGCTCTGCGTGGGAGGCCGGCTGGAATTATACGGGTTTGGCTGAACACGCGGTGTATTCTACATGAATTCGGCATGAACGCATTATCGATTCGAAATTTGACCAAGGTTTATCGCAACGGCTTCAAGGCGTTGAAAGGGATCAGCATGGACGTCAAGGAAGGTGATTTTTTTGCGCTGCTAGGCCCCAACGGCGCCGGGAAATCAACAACGATAGGGATCGTCAGTTCATTGATCACCAAATCAAGCGGAAATGTTTCGGTGTTTGGCCACGATCTGGAAAAGCAACGTGACCAGGCCAAGCAATGTATCGGACTGGTCCCGCAGGAGATCAATTTCAACCAGTTCGAGAAGGTCCACGATATCGTTGTTACCCAAGCCGGATACTATGGGATTTCTTCCCGGGAAGCCCGCGGGCGGGCGGAATACTGCCTGCGACTACTGGATCTTTGGGGAAAACGCGATCAGGTCTCCCGGTCCCTGTCCGGCGGAATGAAGCGACGTCTGATGATTGCGAGGGCTCTGGTGCATTCGCCGAGATTACTGATTCTGGATGAACCGACCGCGGGGGTCGACATTGAAATCCGGCGTTCGATGTGGACGTTCCTCGAACGGCTGAACCGGGAAGGCACCACGATCATTCTGACCACGCATTATCTGGAAGAAGCCGAAAGTCTTTGCCGGCATATCGGCATCATCGACCACGGCCAATTGATCGCGATGACGGATATGCCAAGTCTGCTCGCGGAACTCCACACGGAAAGTTTCGTGCTCAATTTACAAAATCCGATAAAAGAACTGCCCGATTTGGACGGCTATCGTATTGAACAAGTCGATGCAACGACTTTGATTGCCGATGTACGCAAGGGCCAGAATATCAACGGACTGTTCCGGGAACTGAGCCAGAACGACCTGATCGTATCCAGTATGCGGAACAAGTCCAACCGCCTGGAACAATTGTTCATCGGTTTGATCAACTCGAACAAGATGCCGATTCCTTCCGAACGCCCGTCCGGTTCCGCGTCATGAATCGCTCCATTGCGTTCTACACGATTCTAACCCGCGAAATGAGGCGTTTTGTCCGGATCTGGCCGCAGACGATCCTGCCCCCGGTGATTACGACAGCGTTGTATTTCCTGATCTTCGGAACCCTGATCGGCACGCGTATCGGCGATATGGATGGTATGCCCTATATGGAATTCATCGTTCCCGGGATCATCCTGATGTCGGTGATCAGCAACTCGTACGGTAATGTGGTCTCATCGTTCTATTCGACCAAATTTCAGCGCCATATCGAGGAATTGCTGATCGCTCCGGTACCAAACTGGGTGATCTTGTCCGGGTATGTGAGCGGGGGTGTCGCCAGGGGGCTCGCCGTGGGAGTTGTGGTCGCCCTGATCTCCTGTTTCTTTACGCGGCTGACGGTCCAACATTACGAAATTGCGCTGGCCGTCATCTTGCTCACCGCGATTCTTTTTTCGCTCGCGGGTTTTATCAATGCGACGTTTGCCAACAGTTTCGATGACATTTCGATCATCCCGAATTTTGTGCTGACCCCGCTGAACTATCTGGGCGGCGTATTTTATTCGATTCATCTGCTGCCTGAATTCTGGCAGAAAATTTCCCAAGCCAATCCCATTCTTTACATGGTGAACGCGTTCCGATACGGAGTCGTCGGGGTTTCGGACATCGATATCGTGCTTGCGTTTCTGATTATTACGTCGTTCATCGTTGTGCTGGTTTTGATCAGCTTATTTCTGTTGCACCGCGGGATCGGAATAAAGATCTGATCAATATCCGTCGGCGCCGATCGACCATGGAGATGCCATCATTGATTGAAGACACAAGTGAACAGGTGCGGAGGTTGGTGGACGAGATTTATCGATCCGAATCGCGCCGGGTCTTTGCAACGTTGATCCGACTGCTCGGCGATTTCGACTTTGCCGAGGAAGCGCTGCAGGATGCCTTTAAAGCCGCGCTGGAACAATGGGCGCACGACGGTGTGCCCGCCAATCCGCGCGCCTGGTTGGTTTCGGCCGGGCGTTTTAAAGCGATCGACGCGAGACGCCGCCGCGCCCGTTTCGACGGACTTGAGAATATTGCCGCCGAGGTCGATCCCTTCGCAATCGATCCCGCATCGCTGGAAGCCGAAGGTATCGAGGACGACCGGCTGCGGCTTATCTTTACGTGCTGTCATCCGGCCCTGACGCCGGATGCGCAGATCGCGCTTACGCTGCGCGAGGTGTGCGGTCTGACCACGGAAGAGATCGCCCACGCGTTCCTGATCCCGGCGCCCACGCTCGCCCAGCGCATCGTGCGCGCCAAGGCCAAAATTCGCGAGGCGCGAATCCCGTATCGGGTGCCCGCCGATGCCGAGCTGCCGGAACGGTTCGACGGGGTACTGCGGGTCATTTATCTCGTGTTTAATGAAGGTTACGCGGCATCATTCGGAGGATCGTTGACCCGATACGACCTGTCGAGCGAGGCGATCCGGCTCGGACGACTGCTGGTTGAATTGCTGCCCGAATCCGAAGCGCTCGGGCTCCTGGCACTGATGCTCCTTCAGGATTCGCGGCGCAGGGCGCGAACCTCTGCGACCGGTGATCTGATATTACTGGAGGATCAGGACCGCTCTCTCTGGAACCGGGATCAGATCGCGGAGGGCGCCGCGCTCGCTGAACAAGCGCTGTCATTCCGACGGTTCGGGCCGTATACCCTGCAGGCCGCAATCGCAGCGGGGCACGCGACCGCATCGAGCTCCAACGAAACCGACTGGCCCCGGATCGTCGGCCTGTACGACCTGCTTCTGCTTGTCGATCCTTCGCCGGTGGTCGAACTCAACCGTGCCGTGGCGATCGCGATGCGTGATGGCCCTTTGGCCGGGCTCTCGCTCATTGAGGCGATTCTCGCTCGCGGCGATCTGGCCGGATATCACCTGATCCACGCGGCGCGCGCGGACCTGTGCCGGCGGCTCGGGCGAACCGTGGAAGCGCGAGGGTCCTATGAACGGGCGGTCGCTCTGACCCGGCAGGAGCCTGAACGGCGCTTTCTGCAGCGGAGATTGCAAGAACTTCCGGATTGATCCCATGACCTTACGCGCGATCCGTTTCGTTACGCTGCTGTTGGCCGCGCTCGGGCTTACGTTGGGCGCCGCGCATGTGCTCGAGCTGATGCCGAAAATGCATTACGACGACCGCTTTTATCTCGAAGTCACCCGCACCTTGTACCGGTTCTACGGCGCGATCGGCGGTCCGATCCCGGTCTCCGCGCTGATCGCGGCGATGGTACTTTCGTTCCGGATGCGCGGCCGCTCCGCGTTTCGGCTGACCTTCTGGGCTGCGTTATGTCTCGCGCTTTCGTTGGGGTTGTGGTTCGCGCTGGTACAACCCGTGAACGCTGAATGGGGGCGGGTGTTGGCCGCAGGAACAGACGCGGAGGCGGTAGAAATTTACGCGCGGTTACGCAATCGGTGGGAATACGGGCATGTGGCTGCTTTCATTGCATGGCTGGCCGGCGTGATTTTTTTGGTCGCGTCGGTCCTGGCGGACACACCGAAGGAATAAGAATTCGACAACCATCGTTGTGATCGCCGATGGGCGCAAGATGAATCGCGATCCTTGAGAAAACGGAAACACCCTTGTTGCCGCCGCCGGTACCGGCAGTTATCCAGGCGTTGATCTCAACCAATCCTGACGGTTGATATCCACCATCCGCTACTGCGTCGATCCCTCCCGGGATCGGTACGCCGCCGGAAATATTTTCCGCCAATCCGCACCATTAAAGCATTCAGGTTCGCCTGCAAATCTCTGGCACGTTTCATGTCTAGCATGAGATATCGTTCCGCTCTGCAATATCGAAAGCCTCCGTCCGGAAGACATGCTTTTGACGTCCTATGATTTAAAGAGGTTAACGAACACAATGGCTTATCGAGAACCGGCTATTTTCGCCGAAGATTCCCGTCAATCAGACCACCGGCAGGTATTCGATCTGGATGTCGCGCTGAACCGAGTCGCTCACTGGCTTCCAACCCAGGGCCCGATCAAGGATTTTGTTCATCACAACACGCTGCATGCGGTCCAGCATCTGCCGTTTCATGAGGGTGTGGCAACAGCAGCCAGGGTTTTCGGTGCACGCAGTTATTTGCCGTTGGAAGATTATCAGCGCATGTACCGTCGGGGCCGGATCAAGGACTTTGCGATCGAGTGGGCGCTGGACCGCGTGGATTGTGGAGCAATTGCCCGGGAGCAACTGCGAAGGCGGCTGTTTGAAAACGACGACAACATCTATCCGCCGGTTTCTCTGGCCAACCACGGTTTGCGCAATGCATGGCTGACGCGGCTTGAACTCGATTTGAATGCGATGGTGCATCCGGTTCTGTTCCGCCTGCTCGGCAATTTCCTGGACCAGGGTATCAGCCGCTGGAGCCTGGCCAAGGATGGCGAATCGTTCTGGGAATGCGTATTACGGCTGGTGCATAACAGTTTATTGCCGCTTTACCCTTTCAGTGATCGCGGCACGCGCGAATATTTGTCCGGAAATCCGGACCAGGTGGTCCGCAACTGCCTGGAACGGATAGTCGGCGATGAACAGCTTTACGAACAGTATCTATTCGAGGTACTGCTATCCTTTCCCGGCTGGGCCGGCATGGTGCGGATCGTGGAACAAAACCCGAGAACGCTTCTGGCCCGCCGCGAAATTTCACTCAAGGAAACAGTCGCGGTCGAATTGGCGATCGAACTGACCTTTCTGCAAAAAAAGAAAGGCGGCCATTTTCCGAACGTCGCGGCGGCAGTCCCGGAGACCGGGGCTATCCCGCTGCTGAAAGATGGCGCCATTCAGTCGAAGATCCCGGTCCACCTGAAGGTTTGGCATGAAGCCATGGAATGGTCCTTACACAGCGAGTTGCTGATGGCCGTGAACCAGAATTCCCGTGACGTTGGAGATCCTGTTTCAGGCTCCACACCGAAAACCCAGGTACTGTTTTGCCTCGATGACCGCGCATGCTCAGTAAGGCGGTATCTCGAAGAAATCGATCCCGCGATCGAAACTTTCGGCGCGGCCGGATTTTTCGGGATCGATTTTCTTTACCAGGGGCTGGATGATGCGTACCCGGTCGCTCAGTGTCCGGTTGTCATTACTCCGAAACACCTGATCAGGGAATCGGGCGGCAATCCGGACCCGAACAATAAATCCCGGGCTGAAGAATGGACCAATATGCATTTCACGGCGCATTCAATGTTCCGGGGCTGGCTTTACACCCAAACGCTCGGGATCGGCTACGCGGCGCGAATGGCCTGGAATGTCTTCCGCCCGGCTTCGAAATTACCGCAAATCAGAAGCTTGAGCGAAGTGGAATCGCATTCGAAACTGCATTTGCACCGCGAGAACGATGAACCGACCGAAGACGGTTATTTGCTCGGGTTTTCGTATACGGAAATGGCGGACAAAGTAGGCGGGTTGCTGCGGACGATCGGCCTGACCCGAAACTTCGCGCCGTTTGTGGTGGTCGTGGCGCACGGTTCGAGCAGCGTCAATAATCCCTATTTCGCCGCATACGATTGCGGAGCCTGCGCGGGCAAACCGGGTGCGCCGAATGCCCGTGCTTTCGCACTGATGGCCAATCATGAGACGGTTCGCAGGCTGCTGCGCGAACGCGGAACCGATATCCCGGCAACGACGCGCTTCATAGCCGCTCTGCACAACACCAGTAAGGACGAAATCACCTATTTCGATCTGCATTTACTCGCGGAGCATCCCGCTCCCGGACTGCATGAGTTTCAGAAAATTATGAAAAAGGCGCTGCAACGCAATGCGCGTGAACGCTGCCGCTGGTTCGAACTGGGACCGAAATCACCCTCGAATCGAAAAGCGCATCGGCATGTTCTGGAACGGGCTTCGTCGATTTTCGAACCGCGGCCGGAATACAATCATTCCAATAATCTTTACTGCATCGTCGGGAGAAGAGCATTAACCCGGGAATTATTCCTCGACCGGCGCGCGTTCCTGCACTCTTATGCGCCTGAAACGGATCCCGAAGGCAGTATCATCACCGGCATTCTGTCCGCTATCTTCCCGGTCTGCGGCGGCATCAATCTCGAGTATTTCTTTTCGCGGATCGATAACTCCGTGTACGGCTCGGGGACAAAACTGCCCCACAACGTGATCGGCCTGCTCGGTGTCGCCAATGGGGTGGAAGGCGATTTACGGACCGGGCTGCCCTCCCAAATGATCGAGGTGCACGAACCCGTTCGCCTGCTGGTCCTCGTCGAACAGAAACTGGGAATTCTGGATAAAGCCATTAACAGGCTCGGGGCATTGAAAGAATGGATCGATAACGAGTGGTTGCGGTTCACCGCCAGCGACCCTTCGACCCGCGAACTATTTCTTTACTCGAAAAAGGGTTGGGACCCTATCGAATTGCCGGACACGTACGAGATCCCGGCTTCGACCCATTCAGAAAAGATATTTGCGGGCGAGACGGAAACGATCCCGGTCCATCGTTTAGATCGGAGACACCCATGAACGGATTGCTGTTGGCCAATCAATTTATACCCCTCGCGGGATTCCTGCTTATTTTCCTGACCCACCGATACGACGAGAAGCAGATCGCGAGAATCAGCTTCTGGTGCAGCCACGCGCTCGGCCTGAGTATCATCGGATTGCTGGTCCTTTGGGCCACTGCCGGGTTTCCGAATCATGAATTCGAGTGGTTCACTCTGTATTCAACCGGCGAATACCGCTTTCCGATATTGTTTTATCTGGACCGGATCGGCGCGGTTTACCTGCTTTGCAGCGGCGCGATTTTCTCGATTATCGTTAAATTCTGCCGCGTCTATCTACACCGCGAATCCGGGTACAAGCGCTTCTTCCTGACCATTTTTGCGTTCGTGTTCGGATTGAATCTGGTCATTTTGTCCGGTTCCATCGATCTTCTGTTTGCCGGATGGGAAATTGTCGGAATCTCGTCCTTTTTGTTGATCGCGTTCTACCGGCACCGCGTTCAGCCCGTCCGGAATGCCTTGAGGGCGTATTCCGTGTACCGGTTTTGTGATATCGGCTTGCTCTTGGGTGCCTGGATGAGCCATTTGTTGTTTCACGAAAGCCAGCATTTCAGCCAAATGGTGACCTTGTTCGACAATCAGGCAATGCCACCGGCCGGCTACGCCTCCCTGTTTCTGTTATCGGTTTTGATCCTGATTGCGGCCAGCGGCAAATCGGCACAATTTCCGTTCTGCTTCTGGCTGCCCCGGGCGATGGAAGGGCCGACGCCGTCCAGCGCAATCTTCTACGGCGCATTATCGGTTCATTTAGGGGTCTTCCTGCTGCTCAGAACCACACCGATCTGGACTTACCATTATTTCACCCGTTTTACCGTGTTGATCATTGGCATGTTGACTGTGATTGTGTCCAGTCTTTCCGAAAAGACGCAGTCCAATATCAAAGGACAGATTGCCTATGCGTCCATTACTCAGGTGGGATTGATGTTCATCGAGCTGGCTTTGGGTCTTGAAACGCTGGTGCTGATCCATTTTGCGGGTAATGCGTTTTTGCGCTGCTATCAATTGCTGGTATCCCCCTCGATCGTTGCTCATTTGTTGCGCGTGGAGGGTTCGGCCGATACCGATTTTTACATCAGAACCATTTCAAGATTCGAGTTCTTGCCAGTCTCGATCCGCGATACCCTGCCGGCCGTCTTACAGAATACGTTGTATGTCTATTCGCTGCAGGAAGGTAATCTGGAAATCTGGATACGCGATACATTCTGGGAACCCTTGAAGCGGATCGGTGCGGTGATCAGTCGTGTTAATCCGTGGTTTAAGCTCCTGAATATTGGCTGTATTTTCGCTCTCACCCTGCTTGCGGTCCACGCGGACTACCTGAATACCCGATTCCTGGCGGCGCCCACAGCGCTCCTGATGGTCCTCGCATCCCTGAACGCCTTCGGCGCCCAGCGCAGCCCTTTCCACGTCTGGAACGCAATTGGTTTAAGTTCGGTCCTCGCCGGGGTTGCGGTCTTGTTTTTGAATCCGGCCGCGTCACTGGACGTAATCGTTTTTGCGAGCGGGATCTTCCCTGCCTGGCTGCTTGGGATCATCGTGCTGGCGCGTCTGCTTAGGCACGATAATTTTGCTTATTCGCCGTTCGATTACCGAGCCATGGCGGAAACTCATCCGAAACTGTCGCTGTTTTTATTCCTCAGTTTCCTGGGACTGGTAGGATTTCCGATTTCCCCTGCCTTCCTGGGCGAGGATCTATTGCTTTTCCACGCGAGCGGTCATGATCCATGGTTTGCCCTGCCAATTACCCTGGCCTTTGTGATTAACGGGATCGCCGCCGCCAAGGTGTTTCAGCGCTTGTGCATGGGCAGGCCCTCTGAACTGAACGCCAATGCCGTAGCGGCGGAATATATTGTTACAAGAGGACAGCACGCCATTGAAACATCAAAAGCCCACAAGGCTTAAGAATTTTCAAGCCAGGACACATCCAGGTAACTTCATGAACAAATCCAAAAATAACGCATTGTTGAGTGCCTTGTTACTAGTTTTAGCTCCAATAGCCGTATCGGTTGCGGATACGGACAACGTATTCGGCGTATGGGGCTCGCTAACGTTGCAGGGTGACTTTAAATTTTTGTCACCCGATCTCGAAAATTATAAATGGATCATCATGGATCAAAGTCGTACCCGGGACGATTCGCCGAAAGGCACACGTTTTTCTGAAAATCTGTTATTCAGCCAGGTTGGTTATCAAACGACCGAGCACTCATCCTTCTGGATCGGTTATGTGCATGACTGGATTCATCCCTTAAATAAAACGGCATTTCAGGAGAGCCGGCCGTATCAGGATTTTCTCTGGACCCCGAATTTTGGCGACTGGAAATTCCTGGTCCGCACCCGCATGGAAGAGCGTATCAATCAAACTACGGGCGATACCGGCTATCGCCCACGGCAATTTTTTCAAGTCGCCCATCCTTTACCGTTTCTAGATGGTCTGAGCATTTATGCCGGTGATGAAGTTTTCTTTTACTTAAATAAAACATCATTCGGGAAACAGGGCTTTACTGAAAATCGTATACTCTCAGGCTTAAGCTACAATTTCACCAAACATGCCGGGTTCGACTTAGGATATTTGGGCCAGTATGTGGATAATACTAGCGGTAGTAATTTGTTTACCCATAATTTACAAGCCAATGTCCGCTTCAGTTTCTGAAATCTAAAGACCAGAATACGAACAAGGTCAACCAAACCATTTCGATCAGACGCAGTTCCATTTTTCCGGAGTGGGTGCTAGTCCCGTCCCCTTGATTTACACGCGACCGACGTCGATACCGTTTTTACCCGTGCAGTCATGGCGGGAGCCAGGAAAACGATGTCTAACCAAATGAATTCCGGGGGGATCGCATGAGTACGGTGGTCGATCCTAATGAAGAGCCTGTATGATCCGGTGCGCCCGGTCGTCGGTTTCGATGAAAACCCGAAGCAACTCATTGCCGAAGTGCGTGCGCCACTTTCGCCCGAACCGGGTGCACCCGCCCGCTATGACACTGAGTACCAGCGCAAGGGGATATCCGACATGATGATGCTTTGCGAGCCCAAGCGCGGTTTTCGTCAGGTCGACATCACCGACCGGCGCACCAAGATCGAATTTACTGGGTGCATGGAGCAGATCGCCGATCTTTACCCGACGGCCAGTGTCATCCGGGTGGTTTTGGATAACCTCAACACCCACAAAATCGCGTCCCTCTGCGAAACCTTTCCGGCCGAAAACGCACGCGATCCGGCGCGCCGACTCGAATTCCATTACACGCCCAAACACTGCAGTTGGTTGAACATCGCCGAAATCGAACTGGCCGTGTTGTCGAACAGGTGTCTGAGCCAACGCATTCCGGACAAAGAAAGTCTGCGCCGTGAAATAGCAGCCAATGTCCAAGCCCGCAATGCCAAATCTCCCCCGGTCAAATGGCGATTCACGACTCAGGATGCTCGTCGCAAACTGGCGCGTTTGTAACCTTGTGTTTCAACATGATTGACTACTGTAGGAATTCCGATTTCCCCTGCCTTCCTGGTCGAGGATTTAATATTTTCCCAAGCGAGCAGTCATGACCCGGGGTTTGCCTTGCCGATTACGCTGGCCTTCGTTATGAATGGGATCGCTGCCGCCAGAGTCTTTCAGAGCTTGTGCATGGGTAGACCTTCTGACAATGCATGCCCATCCCGCGGCGGCGGAATACATTGTCCGCGGGACTAAAGCTGTCTAGTCGCGAAATCCGGCTTGAATCAACCTGTTGAGAAATCCAGGTCCGATTTGGAAACACGCCGGTTTGGCAATGCCCTAATATGTCGGTACAGGGTATTCGCGCGAAAACAGTAGGCCGCAATGCCGCTCACGAATCTCCCGCAATTCGTCGACGCGCAACTCTGAACACCGGAGTGTGTCCTACTATAAAAAACTTTCCTCCAGGATGTCGATCCGGTTCGCCCATATTCGACTAACAGTCAAGGCTAGATTCTGCCTCTTATTAATCTTCAACAGGAGAATGATCATGACGATGAAAATCAAGCCCGTCCCGGACGGTTATCACACGCTCAGCGCCTATCTTACGGTCCGGCAAGCCGCGGAGGCGATTGCATTTTATAAAGAAGCCTTCGGCGCGACGGAGTTGTTCCGGCTTAATACGCCCGATGGAAAAATTGCGCACGCCGAATTCAAAATCGGCAATTCGATCTTCATGATCTCGGATGAAAACCCGGGATGCGGTTCCACCTCACCCGAAACCCTGGGCGGGAGTCCCGTCACCTTGCATCTCTATGTAACCGATGCCGACACCGTGTTTTCGGACGCAGTCAAGGCCGGCGCCAGGGAAAAGATGCCGCTCGAAAATCAGTTCTGGGGGGATCGCATGGGCAAGGTCGTCGATCCTTTCGGCCATCAATGGCTGATCACGACGCACGTCGAAGACGTCGATCCGGGCGAATATCAACGCAGAATGGATGCATTCTTCGCGGCACACTCGGCGTGACGCCAGGGCGTTGCAGCATTCAGCCCGCTCTAACTTTTTTCGGAATGAACTAAAACGAAAAGCCATGACCACAAAAATTTTCGTGAATCTGCCGGTCAAAATTCTCGATCGCTCGATCTCGTTTTTTACCCGGCTGGGCTTTACTTTCGATCCTCAGTTTACCGATACGACGGCGACCTGCATGATCGTGACCGATGATATATTCGTCATGCTCCTGACCGAAGCCAAATTCAAGATGTTCACACCCAAAGAAATTTGCGACGCGACGAAAAGCACCGAGGTGCTCATGTGTTTGTCGCTCGACAGCCGCGAAAAGGTAGACGAAATGGTGCTTAACGCAGTCGCCGCGGGCGGAAGTACATACAACGAGCCACAGGACCATGGATTCATGTATGGACATGGCTTTCAGGACCCGGACGGCCACATTTGGGAGCTCGTCCACATGACCGGTAAGCCATAGCTGGAGATCCAGATGAAATACCTGCTGCTGATTTATTTGGACGAACAAACCTTAAGTGATACCGAACGGGAAGCGTGCTATGTGGAGTCCACGCAGCTGGCCGGGGCGCTCAAATCGGCTGGGCAGTATCTAGGCGCGAACCCTTTGCATCCCACCTCGCTGGCGACCAGCGTGCGCGTGCGCGACGGCAAGAAAGTCATAACCGACGGGCCGTTTGCGGAAACCCGTGAACAGTTGGGCGGTTATTTCCTCGTTGACGCCGAAGACCTCGATGATGCCATCAATATCGCGGCGAGAATCCCGATGGCGCGCAAAGGCACCGTCGAGGTCAGGCCGGTCATCGAAATCCCGGGCCTGCCTGCGGATTAGCTCAAGGCGTAGCGGGAAAAGCCGGCCGCCAGCGCGAAACCAATCCTTTTTTATATAGATTCAGGAGAAACCAATGAATACCGAACCGCGCAAAGAACACGAATGGCTTAAGACTCTTGTCGGCGAATGGACCTATGCATCCGAGTGCTCAATGGAGCCCGGCAAACCGCCGGAGAAATTCACCGGAGCGGAGAGCGTACGCTCACTGGGCGATTTGTGGGTCCTCGGCGAGAGCACCGGACAGATGCCCGGCGGAGGCACCGCGACGATGGTGATGACGCTGGGCTATGACCCCGACAAGGAGCGGTTCGTCGGGACCTGGGTCGGATCGATGATGACCCACCTGTGGGTCTACGAGGGGACATTGGATCAGGAGCGCAGAGTCCTCACGCTGACCACAGAGGGACCGACCTGCACCGGCTCCGGAGGACTCGCGAAATTCCAGGACGTGGTCGAAATCAAGAGCGATGATCACAGAATTCTGACGTCGCGAATGCTCGGAGAGGACGGAACCTGGCAGAAGATCATGCAGGCGGATTACCGGCGAAAGAAATAGCGGCGGCATTCCCGGCGGGTTGTAGGGGTAATCAGGCCAATCGAGTCCAGAACCGAATCGCGAAAATGAATGAGCCGTCTTGATCTGGAACCACTAGGGCCAGAGGGGTTACAAGGGCGGTCGATTCGACCCGCCGCGGCCGCCACCTCGCGTGCCGACGGTCGATGCGGTTTCGTGCGAGGCTTTTCTTGATCTGGCTGCGCCGCGCAGTCCTGTTCATCTGCCTCATTCTTGCGGATGCGTGTGAGCATCCGAGCACTACGTCCTTCTCCTTTACCCCGCCTTCCCGAGCCCGGGTAATCGTCATCGGCGCCGGTTTAGCCGGACTCGTCGCGGCTTATGAACTCGAGAAGCGCAGCATCTCGACGCACCTGCTCGAAGTGAGCGCCCACGCGGGCGGCCGCGTCGAAACCATCGAATACGGGCGCGGATTGGTTGCCGAAGCGGGCTTGCAGGAGCTGTGGGAAGGAAATCCGCTGCTCGAAATCGCGAGCGAACTCGGGGTTGAGCTCGAGGACGGCGCCGAGGCTTATTCGAGTGTAGTAATCGACGGCGTACTTTATCCCTACATCCAGCCATCCGCCGCGGAATATTTCGCAAGCTTCCTGTCGCCCTCCGAACGAGCGGCGCTCGATGACTGGATGCGAAATGCGAAATCGCTTTACGCGCTGGCCATCGAACGGGGCCTCGGTGATCCGAGAATACGCACCCTGCAAGAAATTTCATTCGAAGACTGGATCCTGAGCGCACATCT
Source organism: Methylococcales bacterium (assembly GCA_041748915.1). Lineage (GTDB taxonomy): Bacteria > Pseudomonadota > Gammaproteobacteria > Methylococcales > UBA1147 > UBA1147. Next base: position 1,257 of record JBGTCG010000057.1, on the reverse strand, counting down.
GCCCGAGCGGGCGGCGACCTGGATCAGACTGACGCTGACCTGCGAACTTGCCACCGAGTGGTCAAACTTCAGCGCACTATTCGGCCTTTTAGAGTTTCACATTTTTTTCGACGGCGGCGTACCGAATTATCACGTACGCGGCGGCAATGCACGGCTGGTGGACGCGCTTGCCGGGGCGATACGCGGGCCGAAGACCTTCTCGGCCCGCGTATCGCGGATCGAACGTCTCGACAACGAGAAAACCCGGCAAATCCGGGTTTTCTATGTGAAAGGCCGCCGTACGCACATGCTTGAAGCCGAGCGGGTGGTCCTTGCGATACCGTTCACCCACATCCATCGCATTGCGATCGACCCTCCGCTTACCGACGCGCACTGGAAAGGCCTTGCGGGGCTCGGTCTCGGCCAATACGTGGTCGTGCACCTGCTCATGGATTCAGCGGCGGAATCGCTCTGGACCATAAACGGCAGCTCGACCCTCGTGGCTCTGACCGAAGGCCCTCTTGGTGTCGTTTACGGACCGGCGGCGCAGACGAACCCGCATCCCGACAGTTTGGTATTTACCCTGCTTGTCTACGGCCAACACGCACGGGCATTCCACATGGTTCCTCAATCGGCGAAGTTGCACGAGATCCTGACGGAACTGGAACGGCTGTTTCCAGGGTTTACGCGCCATGTCGGCCCGGCTCACGTCTATAGCTATCATCCCGCCGCAGTCGCGACCTGGCCCGCCGGCCACTCACCTCTCGACGAATATTCCGAATTGTTTCGAAAAGCCGATCGGGGCCTTTATTTCGCCGGCGATTGGACACTGAACGCCCATTCCGACGGCGCCGCAAAGAGCGGCATTCGCGTCGCCGAGCAAATCGCGGCCGAGTTCGGCCTACCGCCCTGAACTAATCGGTCGTGCTTGACTAGGCGGAAAAGGTAGAGCACGAACGTCAATTGTAAGGTCTGTCCCGAATGGCACTTACTTAAGGCCAATTTTCTGTGCTATCTGCGACCAAGTGACTAGATAGTGCCTGAACGGATAATAATAAACAGATAGCAAACAATAAGTTATGGTAAAATAAGGGGTTGAAGGTTAATGGTTCGAGTTTTGTCTAAAGCATGCTGTTCTTCATCCAGTGGTTGAAACACAATCGCTTCGGTTTTTTTCAAGGTGGATTGGCGCAAGCCAGCCCTCAATCACCGGATCAATCGATCCGAACTTCGCCGGAAAGCCAGCCATGAGAAACGTGTTTTGCCCGCAAACGAGCA